>NZ_ABCR01000006.1:0-234641 GCF_000170875.1 Roseobacter sp. AzwK-3b | reverse complement strand
GTTGAATTCGACTGACATCGGGATGGCCATAATCTCGGCTTGGTCAAACCGTTGGACGTAGGGAAGGTCCTGATCCAGAACGTCTCCGTGCCACAGATAGCCATGATCGGCGAGCATCTTCTGGATCCGGGTCGAGGACGTCACCCGAGGGCTGATCCAGCCGCGCGGGCGTTGTCCGATGGCAGCTTCTATCAGCGCCGTGCTGCGCAGAATCGACCGCTCCGCATCTTCTTCCGAGAGCGTCGGGAACACCATGTCTTGCGCAAGGCCGTGACCGACAATGTCATACCCCTTGTCGGCATAGGCGCGAAGTTGCTCGGGAAAGGCCTTGGCGACCAGCCCCGAGGTCATCAGCGTTCCGGTTATGCCGTTACGTTCGAGAATATTGGCCAGCCGCGCAATGCCCTGCGCCGCGTTATAGCGCCCGTAGCTGTCGGCATTTGGATCGAACAGACCGTCTTTCAGCACATTGCCCATGGGACCGACCCCGGATGTCACGCCAGGCGTCCACATTTCGTAGGCGAGGTTGAAGACCACGGCGATCCTGCGGTCATCGGGCCATTGCAGATCTTGCGCGAGGGGCAGTCTTTCAAATGTCGTATCCATCATCCGGCGTCCAATCCACGGTCTGGTTCGTCACGTTCGCACTGGTCTTGCGCCAGTTTAAGGCTCTGTCTGCCCTGAGGAAACGTCATTCCTTTCACGCAAACCTGCACGGGGTTCAGTTTGGAATGTGCACGAGGTGCAGGCTATGGTGCGATTTATGCACTGTTTGCATCGGATGGGCTGTGTGTAGGCTGCGGTCAGACCTCCGGACCCGAGGAGATACCGGAGCTGGACGATCATCAAAGGGAGGATATCCGATGACGATGACTTTCACGCGCAGAGTGTTCGGTGCAGTGCTGACCAGCGTTGCCCTGACCGGAGCGGCACAGGCAGCAGAGATCGAATTGAAACTGGCATGGCTGACCGCCGACAGCCCCACGGATCCCTATGCGATCGCCGCCCACGCCTTCAAGGATGAGCTGGAGGCGGCACTTCCCGGACGGGTCGAGGTGCAACTTTTCCCGAACCGCCAGTTGGGCGACGACAAGGAAATCCTCGAGGGCCTACAATTCGGGACCATTGATCTGGGCATCATCACGAATGCCGTGGTCGCCAATCTCGAGCCGACCTACCAGTTGGTTGACCTGCCGTTCCTGTTCGGCAGCGCCGAGCAGGCCCACAGCGTTCTGGATGGCGCGGTCGGTCAGCAGCTTGCCGAAAATCTGAGTGCGCATGGCGTCGTCTCGCTTGGCGCTGCGGAAGGCGGGTTTCGCAACATGATCAACAATACGCGTCCGGTGCGCACGCCTGAGGATGTCGAAGGCGTGAAATACCGCACCATGCAGAACCCGGTCTTCATCGAGATGTTCTCGTCGCTCGGAGGCAGCCCGGTGCCGATGGCATGGGGCGAGGTGTTCACCGCAATGCAGCAGGGCACGGTTGACGGTCTGGAGATCCCCGCCTCGGTCGTGAACTCGAACAATTATGCGGACGTGACGAAATATCTCAGCTTCACGCGCCACACCTATTCGGCGATCCATCTGTTGATGTCCGAACGCAGCCTCGACAGGTTGCCCGAGGATGTGCAGCAGGCTGTGATGGACGCGGGGCGCGCTGCGATCGTCGAGCAGCGCAAGGCCGTCGCTGCGGCCGAAGCGGATGTTGTCGAAGCCCTCAAGGCGCAGGGTATGGAGATCAACGACATTGAAGACGTGAGCGCGTTCCGCGCCAAGGTTGGCCCGGTCTATGAGCGTTTCGAGCCGACCATCGGCGCGGAGTTGCTTGCCAAGGCGCTCGCTGCCGTGTCGTCGAACTGAAGAGACGGGGTCACGTGGTCCGGCAGATCGCCAACCTCATTTGCGCCACAAGCCGCGTCACCTCGCGGCTTGTGGCCAATCTGTGTGTTGGGGTGATCTTCGCGATGTTGGGGCTTCTGGTGACACAGGTTCTCATGCGCTATTTCCTGGGCGCCCCGCCCAGCTGGACCGAGGAGCTGGCGATCATCCTGTTTGCATGGCTGGTTCTGCTTTATGCGACCGTGGGTCTGCGCGAGGGTTTCCATGTCGCCATCGAGTCGATCCCGGCCCGGTTCGAGCGTCTGCACCGATGGGCCGACCGATTGGTTGCGGCTCTCTCAATTCTGTTCGGATATGTGACGCTGACGGCGGGGTTCGCCTATGTCGAGCGCACCACGGGGCAGAAGACCGCTGCACTGCAATTGCCGATAGAAATTCTGTATCTCTGCGTGCCGATCTGCGGGGCGCTGTTCATTCTGCACGGTGCTGCCCGGCTGATCGCACATCCGCCTGACGAGAACGAGGCGGGTTCATGAACACGACGGTTCTTGTTCTGGCTCTGGGTCTGCCGGTCATGCTGCTGATGCGAGTGCCCTTGGCGTTCGCCATCGGCCTGGCCACGATCGGCGCGCTTTGGAGCGCGGATATCGACATGATGATTTTCGCGCAGCGGATGGTGTCTGGCACGCAATCCTTCAGCCTTCTGGCCATACCGTTCTTCATTCTTGCTGGCGACCTGATGACCGCCGGAGGAATATCACGGCGACTGGTGGCCTTCGCCGATGTTCTGGTGCGCCACCGCACCGGGGGGCTGGGCATGGTCGCGGTTTTGGCGGCGGCCTTTTTCGCGGCACTTTCAGGGTCAGCCCCGGCGACCACCGCCGCCATCGGTGCGATCATGATCCCGGAAATGGAAAAACGCGGCTACTCGCGCGCCTTCGCCACGGCGCTTGCTGTCGCGGGTGGGATCATCGGCCCGATGCTGCCGCCGTCGATCCCGATGGTCGTCTGGGGGGTGATGTCCGAGACCTCGATCAGCCAGCTGTTTCTGGCGGGCGTCGTGCCGGGTATCCTATTGGCTTTCGGCCTGATGGTGCTGTGCTGGCACCACGCGCGCAAGCACGACATTGCACCGCAACCCAAAGCCAGCCGCGCCGAAGTCTGGTCCGCATTCAACGACGCGAAATGGGCACTGTGCGGGCCGATCCTTGTTCTGGGGGGCATCTATGGCGGCATCGTGACGCCGACAGAGGCGGCCATCGTCGCCGCTGTCTTCGCCCTTGTTCTGGGCTTCGGCGTTTACCGCGAATTGACGCTGAAGACCATCGTCCCGGTCACGCGCGGATCTTTGAAAACCATGACCATCGTGATGTTCATCATCGCGCTGGCGAATGGCTTTGGTTGGGTGATGGCCTTCGAGCGCATCCCCGGTCAGGTCACACAAGCCCTGGACGGGTTTTCCGACATGCCGGTGCTCTATCTCCTGATGGTCAACGTCCTTCTGCTCGTCATCGGGTGCGTGATGGACAACCTTGCGGCGATGATCATTCTGGCGTCTTTCCTCGTGCCAATCGGGGAACAGCTTGGCATGGACCCTGTTCAGTTCGGTGCGATGGTGGCGATCAATTTCACCATCGGCATGGCAACGCCGCCTTTTGGCTACACGATCTTCGTGGGGGCCGCGATCAGCGGCTTGAGGATCGGTCAGATCGCCCGACCACTGATGCCGATGCTGGGGGTGATGATCGCCGTGCTGCTGCTGGTGGCCTTCGTGCCTCAGGTGACACTGTCGCTCGTAGATCTGCTAAGGTGACGTCATGGTGAACCTGCGCAATTTCGATCTGAACCTGCTGGTGATTTTTCGCGCCATCATGAACCGTGGCTCGATCGCGGGGGCGGCGGAAGAGATCGGGCTGTCTCCGTCTGCCGTGAGCCATGCCCTCGCAAGGTTGCGGGTCATGCTCAACGACGAGCTGTTCTTTCGGACCGCCGACGGGGTCCGCCCGACCGACCGTGCCCGCGAGCTGAATTCGGATATCGAGCGTGGTCTGGGTTTCATCTCAACGGCGATTTCATTGCAACATCAGTTCGTCCCGGCCGACGCCGAGCGGGTCTTTACAATGCAGGTCGCCGATTATGTCTCGGGGTTTCTATTGCCGCGTCTGGCAGAAAGGCTGCAAGTTGAAGCGCCGGGTGTCTCCATCGACATCCTGCCGTTTTCCATTACGCCCGAAAGCGTCTGGGACCGCGTCGACATGCAGGTGCGGCTGACACCTGGGCGGCTTCAGCCCGAGATGGTCCGCTCGCAGCGTTTGCTTGCCGATGAAATCGTCGTTCTGATGCGCCGCGACCATCCGCGCGCCGGTGAGCCTATGACCGCTGAGCTTTATGCCGACCTGCCCCATGTGAAACTGTCGCAATCGGCCACAGGCACAACGGTGATCGACGATGCGCTGGCCGCAAGGGGGCTGAAGCGTCATATGGCGATGACGGTCGCAAGCTGGTTCGAGATCCCCGATATCGTCGCCAATTCCGACCTGATCGCCATTGCGCCCCGGCGGCTATTCTCGCTGGATCCAAGGCTGAACAACCTGCAAGCCGCGCCGTTGCCGTTGCAAGAGGTCGTGTTCTCGTTCGACCTCTGCTGGGATCTCAGAACGGAGCGCGAACCGGGTCAGAAATGGCTCCGTCAAGTCGTCTCCGATGTCTTTAAGGACGTTCGCGCATGATATGGGGGAAGCTTACTATCGCCAGCCGATTGGTCGCTTTGATCTCGATAGCTAGGCGTATCACGCTTGGGATCCTGTGGTAGGGAAGGAGATCTTGGAAGATAGCGACATGCTTCTGAGATGCGCAAGGAGATGAAAGCGGGAAATTGCATGCATCTTGCCAGCAGAATGATTCTATTTGGTGCCTCAATATGTTGGCGTAGGCACGAAAACGAGATCAGATCCCAAAGCGTGATCGGTTACAACGTCCCGATCGAAATGCCTGTATTCCGATGGCGTCACCAGCCCGTCATCATGTGACAGTCGGAAAGCTTCAGCCACTGGCGGTCGCAGGTCGGAGCGCAGAGCAGCTTCTTTGCGACCTGACTGATCTGGACTTGCCAGACAAAACGGAAATGAGGCTTTACTACTAGGCGCTTCGCGTTTCATTCCGGCAATTCATGGATGTGAACATCAGGACAAACGTCTCTTGCCATGTCCCGGAGATGGGCGTGGTGGGTCAGGTAGATCACTTGGCCACTCTTGCTCATCTTGGCCAAAAGGCCGAAGGCCTCGGCGGCGCGGTGATCGTCGAAACTTTCCATGATGTCGTCTGCGATGAACGGCACGGGGCCGCTGTTGCGGACGAACTCGTGATATCCGGCGATGCGCAGGGCCAGGTAGAGCTGGGCTCTTGCGCCTTCTGAAAGCTGGTCCGCGTGTTTGGAGCCGCCGTCGGTCGCCAGCGCGACCAGGATCTCGCCGGAGCCGTCTGGCTGTGCGGCCAGGCCTGAATAGCGGTTTCGCGACATGATGCGGAATGCCTCTGAGGCCTGATCGAGCATGCCGCTGCGGTGCGTATCGCGATAGCGTCCGAGGGCCGCGTCCACTGCGAGGATGCCGAGGCGTTGCCGCAGGTGACGCCGGGCGCCTTCCTCCATTTCCAGCAGCAGGGTCTGGCGCTGCTCGTCCAGCCGCGCCACGGCACCGTCACCGCCCACGGCGTCCACAGCCTCGGTGGCCTTGCGGAACTTGTCCTGTGCGTCTTCCTGCGTGGCGCGCAGCCTTTCCAGATCGTTTCGCAGGCTTTCCGCGCGGGCGGCGAGCGCATCGGCGTCTATCCCGTCGAGCCGCGTGCGCGCCTCGTCGACGGTGCTGCTGCGCATCCGGGCGCAGAGGTCTTCGGCCAGGTCGCGTCGTGCCGCGCGCAGTCTCGCCACGTCTCCAGCGCTTGTCAGCGCATCGCGCGCCTCTGCCCAGTTGGCGGCACCAAAATAGCGGACGAATTCATCGGTGCGTCCGTGGTGGAGCCTGGCCTGTTCTTCTATCTCGCCGAGGCTCTGGCGAGCTGTCATCAGGCGCTTCTCGATGTCGGCGCGCTGCGACTCCTCGCCTTTGGCTGTGCTCAGGCGTGTGGTGAGGGTGCGCCAGCGGTCCGGAACCGGATCGTCGACCGCCACCCCGAGCTGGTCCGCCAGTGCCGCGACGGCCTCTTCGAAGCGGTCGATATTGGCCTGCATGGTCTGCACGCGGTGGGCCAGGTCTGCGACATCGCGGTGATGGTCGCGCAGTCTGTTGAGCTCTTCCAGGATCGCGCGCATTTCGGCGACGCTCAGGGACGTCCCCGCCATCCAGGTTTCGGCGCAGGTGGCCTCCCACGCGGCGTGCCAGTCGGCCAGAGCGTCGGTGGCGGATTGCAAAGCGGCGTCGCGCCGGGTGAGGTCTTGCTGTGACTGGGCGACGGTTTCTTGCAGGGCCTCGATCTGGGTTGCGCGATCCAGGAGCGATTGTGCGGCTTCGAGCGCGGGGGCGAGGCCGGTATCATCTGGCATCGCGCCGCCCATACGGTTCAGCGCGCCCAGGAGGTCGGCCCTTGCCCGTGCGACGCGGTGTTCCTGTCGGGCCTGTTCGCGCAGGGCGCGTTCGTGGATGTCCGCCGCCTTTTGTGCCGCGTCCAGCCGATCCAGCCAGGCGCGCAGGGCTTGCATGTCCATGTCGGTGGGAAGCGCGCCGGAGATGGCGGCCACGGTCGCGCCGAGTTCCAGCGCGAGTGCGTGATGCCGGGATTTCGCATGGTCCGAGTGCTCTTGTGCCATTGCAACCTGACCTTCGGCCTCGGCCAGTTCGCGGTCGGCACCGGCCGCCTTTTCGGCCTGAGCGCGGTGCTGCGCGAGTGTGGCCGTCACCTGATCGTCGAGGCGCAGGGCCTCTTCGAAGCGGTCAGCGGTTTCCTCGGTCAGGGCGGCACGGTGACGCGACCATTCAGCTTCGCGCCGCGACCGGATTTGTGCGGCCTCTTCGATCGTCACCACGGGTTTGGACCCGATGGCATCGCGTTTTGCACGGGCCTGTTGAAGGGCGAGGCCGAGTTGATCCAGCCGGTCTTGCGCGCGTTCAGCGTCTCGGCCCGCCTTGGCGATATCGGTTTCGAGCCGTTCTAGGGTGGCGTGGTCGGGGCGCTTCAGATCCGTCAGCGCGGCGGCATCGCCCGTCCATGGGGCGAGGTTTGCCAGCGCGGCGTGCAACTCTGCCGCGCTCTCTTGCGTGCGTTCCTGCGCGCGATCGCATGCGCCGGTCGGGTCGTCGCGCCGGATACCCTGCACGAGGCCGTCGAGCCCACCAAGATCAGTCGCGTTGCCGCCCGCCTCTTGCAGGCGCTGTGCGGCGCGGTTCAGAGCCGCGCGGGCGTCTTCCAGTTCTTTCTGGGCGGTTTCACGGGCTGTTTGCAGGCCTGAATGCCGCTCGATCAGGTCGCGAATGCGGCCCAGAGTGCGCGCGTCTGGCAGGAGGGAGACAGGATCCACCCCGGTCTGCCCGAGACGCGAAAGACTTTGCTGCATCGCCTCGGTTCTCAAGGCGAGATCACCGTTGCGCTTGGGCAGGTCCTTGATCGCCTCGTCATACGCAGATTTCAGGGTCTCGACCTCGGCGATGCTTTCGCGCAGGTCTAGAACAGGCCGATCCGGCACGCAGTCTCGTAATTCTGCGTCAAGCCCTGCGACGGTCGTTTTCGCGGTCTCCAGCCGAGTGGTTATGGCGGCCTCGGTGCGGTCCAGCTCGGGAAGCTCTGCGAGCCATCCCTCGGGCGGGTCCGGCAATGCGCCATACCCGGCAATCTGCGCATCGAGGCGTTCCAGCCTTGGCAAAAGCGGGATGGCGGAGCTCAGACGCTCGGTCTCGATCACTCCGGCTTGCGCGGTCTCGACGGCCTGTCGCGCATCTTGCCACGCGTTCCGCGCGCTGTCGCGATCCGCCGACAGGCGGGCGTATTCGGCGGCGGCGGTGTCCAGCTCCTTGATCTGCCTGCCCAAGTCGTCGAATGCTGCACCAAGCTCGCGCAGGGCGCCTTTGCGCCCGGTCTTGTTCAGAAACGTCTCTGACTCGGTGCGCACGTCGTCGAGTTGCGTGGCGAGGTCGGTGAGGCCGGCGCTGGCTTGAAAGAGGAGTTCGCCGAGATCGCCCTTGCTGGCCAGGATGCTTTCGCCGCCCTCATCCAGCGTCTGCCGGTTGAGCGAGAACATCGCCGCGTAGGACGCGCGATCAAGCCCGCGCAGCCCTGCGTGCAGCAGTGCCTCGCCCACCGGCGCGCCGGTTTTGTCGAGCAGCGAGGCGTCGCGTTTCTTGACCCGGACGAGGTCATGCCTCCGCCCGTCGATTTCGAGCGCAGCCCCCAGTTGCATGGCCTGGTAGGAATGAAGGAACGCCATCCGGCTTTGGACCGGGATCTGAAACAGGAAATCCAGCCAGCCTTCGAGCAGAGTGGATTTCCCGGCCTCGTTGGGACCATAGATCACGTGCAGGTCGGCGCCGTCGTTGGCAGGGGATGGAAAGGCGAGGCTCACATCGGTGAATTTGCCGTAGCGGGTGAGGTCGAGCCGGTTCAGTCGCATCGCTCAGCCCTCGTTATCCTCAAGGCGCGCAAGCACCTCCATCGCGCCTTGTCGCATCGCCTCGGTGATGGCAGCGGCTGTCTGGTCCTCGGTGTCGCCCAGAAGCCCGCGCAGCTCACGCGGGAGGTGTTTCAGCAGGTGATCCACCTCGGCCTGCACAGCTGGAGCATCGGGGGGCATGCCGGCCTGCTCGATGATCCGAGCCAGTTCGCCCACCGCCCCGCCCGAAGAGGCGGTCGCGCCGGTGTCCAGTGCGACCTCGATCTTGTCGATCCAGAGCGTGCCGATCTGTTCCGCGACGGCCTGTGCCTCGGCGTGCAGCACGTCGACGTCGCGACCGGCCCTCCAAGCCAGCGGCGTCGTCCCGGTCAGGACTGGCCGGACGATCAGCTGTTCGCCCCCATGGTCGCGCCTGCCCGCGCGAATGGCCTGCTTCAAGGCTTCTACGAGTTCGGGCCATTCTGTGAGTTGGTCGCACTCTACTTGGAGCCGCTCGAATTGCGCCACGGCAAGTTGGCGTTCCGCAAGGTCGACCGACCCGTCATCCGCCACCGACACCAGCGTGACCGACCGGACCCCGGCTTCGCCAATGTCGCGCCCCTGAGGGATGCCCGGCATGACCACGGTCGTGGCTCCGGGATAGGCGACGCGCACATGGATATGTCCCAAGGCCCAGTAATCGAAGCCGGTGGCTTGAAGATCCGCCAGCGAGCAGGGGGCGTATGGGTCATGTCCCTGTGCGCCGCCTAGCGAGGTGTGCAGCATGCCGATGTTGAACGCGCCGCGCACCGGGGGGCGGAACCGGTCGAGCAACGTCTCGGGGGCGTGAGGGTCGCGGAACGAAATGCCGTGCACCGCGACCGCATGCCCAGCCCAGTTGGTTTCGATCACATCCGCCTTACCGGAAAACACGGTCACGCTGTCTGGAAATATGAGTTCGCGCGTGATCTTGGAGGCGGCGTCGTGGTTGCCTCGGATCACGAATGCCGGGATGCCCGCCGCCGCCAGCCGCTCCACCTCCTGAGCCAGAAAACGCGCCGTCTTCATCGAGGTCTGGCCGCTATCGTAAAGGTCGCCGGCGATCAGCAAGGCCTGAACCTCTTCGGACAGGCATAGATCGACGATCCGGCTGAAGGTGGACCGGGTGGCGTTGCCGACAAGCTCGGCCAGCCCTGCATCCCGAAGGGCTAGGGATTTCAGGGGGGAATCGAGGTGAATATCCGCCGTGTGAACGAACCTGAATGCCACCTCGACCCCGCGACGCTGATTGAAACTGTATGAGAGCTTGTGACGATGGAGCTCTGCCCGTCAAGGGCTGGTATGGCGTCTGTCCCGCAAACCGGAGTGTGGAAATGTAGATGTATCCCACTTTCCCGAACTCCCCACAAGCACCTATTTTATATAAAGAAAGTAAGCAGCGCGTGCTGCGTCACAGATGAGAGATGGGCGATATGACCAAGAAACCGTATCAGGATACTGAACTGGCCAAATATGTCGAACGCCGGGTGTTGGAGTTGAAATCGAAGAAAACACAGGTTGAGATCGCCTCTGAGGCAGGATACCCGAACGCGAACATGGTCAGCATGGTCAAGAGTGGCGCCAGCAAGCTCGCGCTTGATCGCGTGCCGTCCATGGCGCGCGCGCTCGAGTGCGACCCTGCCTATCTGATGCGTCTCGCCCTGGAGCAGGCCGTCGGGCGGACGGCGGCGGCAGCGGTGATCGAGATATTCGGTGAGCCTGTGACCGAGAACGAGCTGGGGTGGATCAAGGCGATCCGCACAGCATCTGACAATAGCGATCCGCACCAAGGCCGAGATGGACCGCATGATGCGCGACAACCTGATCGCCTGCCTGCGCGAGACACAGGGCAAGGTGTCGGGGCCGGGTGGGCGCGTTGAGCACGACCTCAGCCGATCAGCGGGCTGTCGCCCTTGCGCCGATGGTCCGGGACGGGCGCGGGCGGCAGGCAGGACAAGGAGGCGTCCAGCCCGCCGCTCTTTGGTTGCGGAACAGGATTACTCGGTCGATGTCGCTTGTGTGTCCTGTCCCAGTTCGCCGAGGCCAATGACGGTTGCCGAGCTGAGTTCGGTTCCGATATTGCCGGCCAGACCGTCAACACCGCCCTTGATTACAGCGACACCGCCCACGGCAAGGCCGACGACTGACGCGGTCAGCACCACCCAGTCCACCGTGACTGCGCCATCTTCTTCCGAGCGGAACTTTTTGAAAAACTTGATCATTTCTGTCTCCTGGATCTGATTTTAAGTCTTGTAGGTCGAGGCACCTGAAGACCGTTCGGACCGTGTCGTTCGGCGCCGGGCGGCTCAGGTCTGAGGCTTACAAAGCCCAAAGATATGGGAAAATTTTTGGCGCAAATGAAGTTTCCGAGTCCCGGATTTCGCCATTTATCCTCCGATAGCCGTGTCCCGAAAAGTCATGGACCATCGTCTGATCCCAAGCTGCGCATGGGGCGGTATAGCTGCTTTCAGGACAGGACATATGACGCTGTGGAAGGGCTTAGGGATGCGATGGCTGCAAGACTATATGATGGTAATGACGATGGCCGTTGCGATTGCGATCGGCGTTGCCGGGCTGTCGTCACTGGGTTTGGAGATCCTCAAGAGCGACTTCGCGGACGCGGTGTCGTCACTATCGAAAGAGCGATGAGGCGCCATAGGGCGCAAGGCGCGTCTCGATGTCGGGAAAATGGCGGGAATCCGTCTGAGCGCGCCGGATATTAATGGCGGGGTGGCCGAATTTCTCGCGGGTGTGACGCGGTTTTCTAGCGTGAGTCAGGGGAGAAAACGGGTGTTGCGCCGGGACTCACCCCCCGGAATGCGGATCGGGCCCATATCGAGGCGACCGAAGCCTCGGGGGCCAAGCGCATACAGGTGATCCTGCATGCTGTGCTGCCACAAGTGTTTCCGCAATTCGCAGCGCCCGTCAGGTACTGGTTTCAACCGGCATCGAAAAGCCGGTTTTGACACGGTTCATCACGGCACTGGTGCGAAACCGAAGGATGTTTTCTTCCTCGAAAAAATATTCCGACGTAAAGTTTTCGAAATCAGCCATATCACGGGCCGAGACGAGCAGAATGAAGTCCGCGTCTCCGGTGACGTAATAGCACTGCATGACTTCGGGGGCGTCGCGCATGCGCGCCTTGAAGTATTCCAGATCGGCCTTGCGCTCGCGCTGCAGGGAGACTTCGACGATCAGCATCAACCCACGTCCGATCCGAGTGGGGTCGAGGAGAGCGATTTCAGCTTCGATGACGCCAGACACGCGCAACCGGGCCAAACGCTTGCGGCACGCGTCAGGCGACAGGCCAACTTCCTCAGACATGGCCTCGGCCGTGAGACGGGAGTTTTTCTGAATTATTTCAAGAATACGGGAATCGAATCGGTCCATGCATCTTATGATTGCCAAAAAAAGGATGATGACGAAACGATTTATCGATTTTCGTCCGATAATCGGACGATTTGCAGAAGTTAGGCCAGAAATCGGGTCATTTTTAAGAAAACCGTCCGATATTCGATCCGACTTTTAACGTAGCATTTCGATAGGGCGCCGCCGATCCGGTGCTCGGAAATTTAGATCGACTAGAGCTGTATTCATTAATCCGGAGCCATCGCTCTGACGGTTCCACAAACGGAATAATTCCACGATCCGGATTTGCGGGTCGATGGGTGACTATACGCTGCCTGGTAATAAGAGACGGGCGATTTTTCATTCAAAGTCCTTATTCAAGGGAGCAAAATTAATGAAACAGGGATTTATAGTGCTAGGTGCGTGCCTCTTGCCTTTGGCAGCTCAGGCGGCGACCTACCAGCAGTCCGGTATCGTGCTTGAGACGGAAACCAGACAAAGCGCATGGGGGACCGGGAGCGCCGCAAGGTTGGCTGATACCGTATTCATCGGCCCTGACCCATGGAGCGAATCCAAAGAGTTCGGAGGCTTTGTCGGTGGCGCGACCTCTTTCAGCTATCCGAACCCGAAACGGATCGCGTGGAATATCTGTAACGCGCTGCCGTTCACAAGCTGCGGGAGCAGGCCGGCGGCGACCCTGACCACCAGGATTGACACCACCACGGGGGCAGAGGCATCGATTGCGACCTCCGGCAGGGCGGGGCTTGAGTTGAACTATGCGCTTGACGCAGGCTCGGTCGGATCGCGTCTGGAATATGTCGCACATGCCGATATTCCGGGCACACCCGTGAAAAAAGGGCAGATTGTCTCTCTGACCACAAGTGCCGAGCTGGTTTCAGGGTCTTTGGACTCTCAATCCCCGACCGCTGAAGCCTCTCTTGATGTGGTTGCGGATATGACCCTGGATGTGTCGACCACCGGCTGTGTTGTCGGAGGATGCTCATCCGGAAGTGCCAACCTGATCAATGTGGATGGCTTCCGCAAAGAGTTGATCTCGATTGATCCCAATGAAATCAATTACCTGGACGGGTTTCTGCCTGAGGCGGTGAAACTGTCCACGCCGATTGGTGATGTGCCTACGTCACTTGAAGCCGATCTGGTGACACGAAAGTTGGAGTTCAACACCAACGTCAACAACGACACTGGCGCACCGGGCGATCCGAACGACCCGAAAACCAAGAAAGAAACAGTTGTCGACTCAAGCGAAGCGGGAAGCGGCCTGTTTGTCGAACTTGCACGCGTCGACGCCAAAGTTCCCTTGTTGGCACTCGATGGCCAGACGAACGCCGGTGACGAGGACATCACACTTGACGGAACAGCCGATTTTCTTGCCCTGAAGGCCGATATCGATGGGTTGCTGACATATGCGGGCGTGCTTCCGCCGCTTGGCATACGTGCGGATTTCGGGCAGTTCGTCTCGGGGTCTGTTGACTTGCTGGATATCGAAGTCGGCCCCACCATCAGTCTGTTCCAGACCTTCCGGCTGACACAGGAGCTGATGGTCGATCTGTCCTTTGACAAGCAAGTTGACATTGCGGGCATCGGCCTCGCAAGCAGCTGGTCCGGTCTTTGGGAGGAATTGCCTGATTTCACCCTGTTTGGCACGACAGTGGCAACGCCCACGTTTTTCACGCAGGCGATGTTGCGCAGCACCACAGGCTTTGATTTCGGGGCCGAGTTCGATCTTGACCTGCTCAAGGGAAACTTGACCGTCGGCTCCGGCAGCTTCAATGCGTTCGAGGGAAATTTTGGCCCTGTATTCAACGTGGGTGGACAGAAAAGCTTTGGTCGCGTGGCCTTGTACGATGACACGTTCGCGCTTGGCGGATTCAACACGTTCGAGGGGCAGGCGATGACGTTCCTTGTGGGCAATGGCACATCGCCGTCGCAGATCCCGCTGCCTGCGGGGGCGTGGCTGCTGATCGGCGGGCTTGCCGGGTTGGGTATGCTGCGCAGACCCAAAAGGCGCGGGTGATCGGTGAGATATGGGGTGACGTCGATCCGTCTCTGCACCCATTCCGTTACACCTGTCAGCTTGTCACGCTCAGGATTGCCTTGTCGCTTCGGTGCAAGCGACCCGGTCTCGCGCCTGAGACGCACCATGTCATTGACAAACTTGATCGAAACGTACAGCCGGCCGTGCCGTCTCGGTGTGTGTATGGCCCTGCTCGACAAGCAGCACGGCACGTTCACGCAACTCTACCGGATGCGGCTTGCCTATATCTGACCCCCATATCTGCCTCCATGTCATGGAATCACAGGATGATCGCTATGGGAATCCAGAATCCCTTCGGGCGCGACACGCTCTAACTGGGGTATTCCATTATCAGGGCGCGCGTCTCCATCTGGCCCATAAGTTTGGCGATATCCTGTTCAATTTCTTGCGCAGGTATGCCTGGAAAGATCTCCTGCAACGTCGAGGCGATGTTGTCTCCGGATAGAGGTGTTTCCAACAAAAGCCAAACGGCCGCACCTGCGGCGTTTAGCCTGAAAAAATGTCGTGATTCTAGGTGCCATAAAAAAACGTCTGATCCAATTCTGCGGGTTACGACATCTTCGGCGCGGGCAAACGTCTTGGTCACATCCGCCGGCTCCGCCGCATCATCAGGGTCAGTCATCGTCAAGGGCTGTCCCAGTGGCTCTTGCAAAGCGGGGATGTCGGCCGCACCGAAAGTATCGCGGACAAGTGCGGCAGCATCCTCAAGGTCAGAATAGACCAATGTCAGACAAACCATATCCTTGGTGAGCGTTTCGATTCGGTTGTAAAATGTCTCGGCATCCCCGGGAGCGGCGATGTTCTGGCGGATCAAAAATGCAGCAGCTTCACTTCTGTCCAGTTGGTGAAATCGGGCGCGCGCGTTTTCCTGCCGGTGCAGGACAACCATCGTGGCCAGCCGCTCGCGCGACGCGAAAGGGGCTTGCTGCGGGTCGGACATGAACGCATAGCGATCATCATGGACGGTCATGCCGCGCGCCACATGCGCCCGAAAAGCCGATGATACATCCGAAGGCAAAGGCAAGCGCAAGCGCGGCTGAACGCCAAGAGCCAGTGCCGTTCCGTCTGGTTCAATGGGCAAGATATCGTCGCAAAACAAAGTGCATCCCGGCTCGGCGCCAAGACGGGTGACGAGTGTTGATTTTCCCGCACGGTAAGAGCCGGTGAAGGCGACAAGCTGGCTCGCAATTCTGACGGCGCCGCAATGCAGGCCCAAAGTGCCCGGCCTTTCATCGAGATAGGCCTGGATGATATCGGCGACCGCAGCACATGTCGCACCTGCAATGCCGAGACCGGTCATGGGTTTCTCGGCCCACCAGGATTTATAACTGTAGGTGCCATCAATGTCTTGCCGGATCGTTGAGACCGTCGTTTCGGGCGCCTTTCCAGATGAACCGATCGTGGCGCGCCAATCCGGCATCACGACGGACAAGGCGTCGTGAAGTCTTCCGCTGCCGTCGAGCGTCAGTTCGAGACTGAGTCCCGAGAATCTCAGTCTGGACATAGATGTGTCCGGAGCGGGTTCCGCACCCGCTCCGGCGTGTTGGTGTTTGCGTCCAAGCCCAAACATCTCAGTTGATGCCTAAACCCCGGAGCGCACCACGCACGGCTTGGCCAAGCCCCATACCTTGGCCAGAGCTGCGACCGCCGCCCGAGGGGCCTGACCCGCGGCTGCCACCGAAGCCCCCAGATGGCCCGGAACCGCCCCCCGAACCACCGGCACCGCCACCCGAACCACCGGCACCACCACCCGAACCGCCGGAGGCATGTGCCGCACCCAAATGCATCATCACCGGTGCGACATAGATCGCCCCCGTGGTCAATCCGAGCCGCGCCAGCATGCGGCGGCGCGAGATGCCTTTGTTCTGATCATAAGCCATTATGATACTCCCTTGAGCTTTCGCATGGCCGCTCACGGCAGCCACATAAGAAGAACGGGGGGCTACAGACTTTATTCCTGCGAGGCCGGAAGAAACTTAGGCTCGTCCACAAAGCATTGGCCCGGCGCAGGGATAAGCCCATGTCCGAAAACCGGATCGCGCCCGGCTTCACCAAGGTCTTTGGCGCAGCGCGCCATTTCCGAGATGGTTTGCTCCAGCTCCAACGAGGGGGTTCGCAGGCGTTGGACCGCCAGCGATGCGGTGACGAAGGGCGCGGCATAGGACGTGCCGGATTTGAGGCGGCCACCCGAAATCGACGCTGCGGTCCAGACCCGAACTCCGGGAGCCGCAAAATTGATGTAAGGCCCTTGGTTCGCCTGACGGTAGACGCGTTGATTGTGATCGACCGCCGTGACCGCCAATACGCTTTCAAAGGCAGCGGGATAGGCGGCTTCGGCGCCGGGGCCACCGTTTCCTGCCGCAGCGACGAGGGCGACGCCGCGTTCATGTGCCCGGACAACCAAGTCCTCGAGCACCAGGTTGCGCGGACCTGAAAAACTCATGTTGACGACGCTCACATCGGCTGCAAGCAAGATGTCGAACGCTCTCGCGAGAGAAAAGACATCCGCCTGCTCACCATAATATCCGCGATGAAAGGCCTCGACAGCGACGAGCGATGCGTTGGGTAAAAGACCGGGAACGCGGTCATCAAGCTTGCCGATGAGCATCGCCGCGATGGCTGTTCCATGCTTGCGACCAGCGGCCTCGCGCCCGCCAAGATCGGCTTGGTGGATTGTAAGATCTTGGCCCGAAAGTGCGGAATGATTTTGATTGATGCCGGTATCGATCATTCCGATACGCGGCGCATAGATGCTGGGCCAGCCTGACCAGCCGATCATCTCATGCGCGGCACAGCCATCGTCGTCGCACAGGAAATCATCGGGTGTGTAGATATGGTTCTCGTCGACCAAGGACCTCGGCAAGAGTTGGGTCAATTCGCTCAGGCCGTCTTCGAGGGAGCGCCCCGGGGGAAGGCCAAGACGATAAAGCGTGCCGCCGATCGTGCTGTTCGGCCCTTCGCTTCGGATCGTGTAACCGGCATCGCGCGCGGGCGCCACCGTTACGCCGGCAGGCAAGAGCAATATGATTTCTGGCGGGGGTGGAGGCGCAGCCTGTTGCACCGTCCGTCGCCTTACGACGCGTCGCTGTGTTGGCCGAAATGGGTTTCGCCATGGATCGCCGCCATCGCCACCGGTTCCGCCACCGCCACCACCTGATCCGCCAGAGGCGCGCGCCATGCCCAAATGCGTGAGAGCAGGCGCTGTATAGACCGTTGCACCTGCAAGGCCGATCCGGGCCAAAAGCTTTCTGCGTGTCATGCGCGGATGAGCATCGTCAGACATCGGCCCAAGCCTCCTTCCTTGAATTTCGACTGCGGGAACACTGGCACATAACGATTGACGTGATCGTTTCATTCCCGAGAACCGGTAAAATTCTATATCCCGTGGGTGGAATAAAACCTATGAGCTCACGTTTTGTCTTTAGTAACACATTTCAAACCGTCTTTGTCCAATAAGGACGCGAAAGCGTGACCGAACATGTAAGGCAACAGATCGTCGAATTGCTGCCGCGCCTTCGGGCGTTTGCCAGATCTCTCGTGCCAAGCTGGGATCAAGCGGATGATCTTGTCCAGCAGACGGTCGAGAAGGGTTTCGGCAATATTTCGAGTTTTACACCGGGCACGCGGCTCGACAGCTGGCTGTTTCGGATCATGAGGAACACATGGATCGATCATTACAGAGCCACCCGCCCGGTCGTGGCCATCGATGATGCAGAAGAGACCCATCAGCTGGTTGGAGAGGATGGTCGCCAGGTCATCGAGGCACGGCTGGAGCTTGCCCGCGTCCATGCAGCCATGGACAGGCTTCCACATGATCAACGCGCGGTGCTGATTTTGGTCTGTGTCGAGGGGATGAGATACCGCGAGGTGGCAGACGCGCTTGGAGTTCCGCCAGGCACGGTGATGAGCCGTTTGGCCCGCGCTCGGACCGCCTTGGCCAAGGATTTGGGAATGCTGTCTGATCCGGTGCGTAAAAAAGGAGACTGCAGGTGACCGATCGAAGTGAAGAAATTGTGAGCGATGACATGCTCATGGCTCTTGCCGATGGTGAAATGGAAGATGAGCAAGCCATCGCTCTTCGCGCCATGATAAATCGGGATCGATCGCTGGCCGAGCGTTACGCTGTCTTTACCGGCACCGCCGCCGCGTTGCGGGCAGCCTATGCACAGACCACAGTGCCACAACGGCTGATCGCGGCTGCGCTGACCGCGCCAGCCGGCACGGACACGCCGGAGATTGCTGCAGCCAAGACCGGTGATACCGTTGTGCCGTTCCGGCGGCAGATCGCGTGGCCACTTGCCCTTGCCGCGACGCTGGCGGCCGGGATCGGGATCGGCTGGGGTTTGAACATGGCTGGCGGACCTGCCGGGGCTCCGGGTCTGAGCCATGTCGCGGAGGCGGTGTCGGATGTTACCACTGGTGAGGCATCTGATGTCGCGGGGTTTGGCGAAGCGCGTGTGCTCGGCAGCTTTGAGACTGAAAAGGGCCTGTGTCGCCTTATTGCCGTTGAGCCGACAGGCGATCCCGCGGGCCGTATCCTGGCCTGCCGCGATGGGGCTGATTGGCAGGTGGCGCTCAGCGTGACGGTGGGCGCTGGACGCAGTTTTGCACCTGCTTCAGATGCGACGACGGAGATGATCGATAGTTATCTCCACAATATCGGCGCTGGACCGGCACTTTCAGCCGAGGCTGAAGAACGGGCGCTGCGCTGAACGCGATGTGAAACACCGGTCACGGGCCAGCCGGGGCAGGTGGTCGACGGGTCTGCGGCGAGGTTGCCGCCCCTGTTGGTGCTTTCCACTAGAAACTGGGGAAGGCGTCAATCACCCTCGCTTTTGCGGTCAAGGTTACATCACCCCAATTGTATCCAGCAGATTGGCTGGCGTGGCCGCAGATCGCATTTCCCACGCGGTCAGAGGCGCCGATTTCACGCGCTACGGTTTTGAAACGATGTTGCCATCCGTGATTTGGCCAAACTTGCGCCATGGAACAGAGGCCCGGGCTTTGAGGTCTGCAAGAATTTTTAAAAGCCAAGATCGATCAACTGCTGGTGCAAGGGTATATCCCGAAAGTCCTCGGCTTTGACCGAACCGGCTTCTGGTGTGATACGAATGATCCAGCGACCATTCTCTTTACGCACGTCTTCTTTGCGCAGTAGGGCGATTTCGGAAATGCGGGCGCCAGTAAACTCGAAGATAATCGGGCACCATCGGCTGGCTGCGGTTAGTTACTTTGTTTTACTGCGACCGGTCTTATTTTCTCTTGGCGCGTAGTCGCGTGAGGCTTCGAATACTTTGATGGCTTTGGCATCTATATAGCCGCATTCACGCCCGTACTGACGACGCGGCTTTGGTTGCTTGACAGAGACGGCAACGTTTTCTGGAAGGCGATCACACGAGCTGCATTTTCGTGGCGCAGAAACGGGCGCAGGTTCGCAATGACTGGATCCTACCGTTGCCCTCCATCCTTCATGAACTCCGCCTAAATGCGAGCACGCTTGTAATCTTTCCACAGGGTGGAGGTGTGCACGGCTTGGGGCGGCGCCGCTTCCAGCGGCTGTGCGTTCACGATCAATGGGTTGGGAGGCTTGCCGCTGATCGGCACCGAGAGGGTCGCGTAATTCAGTCTGGCCGACGATTCCACGCAAGCCTTTTGCCACAACCGGCCTTGCGTGATACCTTCCGGCGCGAGTTATCAGATGCCTGACATTGCCTGCCATGGGCCCGTCATCTTTATCCATAGAATGGACTATGGTATTGGCGTGTAATGGAATTATTTGATTTCAACGGGATGGATGGTAGTCCCGGAGGGACGTCAATTATCTCTGTAACGCATTGATTTCATTGACTATAGGTGTCACGCGGCACCGAAAATCCACCCTATAAGAATCAATGACTTAGCACCAAGGTGTCACGCGGAAATCACCACTCCATGCTCGCCATTTTCTGCATTGCTTCGGCCGCGAGACGCTGCCGGTTTACGCCGCGTGTATAGCCTTCGCTGGTCTTCGCTTGCGTATGACCATGAACGGCCATGATGTGGTATTGGGTGGCCCCTTGCAGCGCCATCAGCTCGCCTGCTGCTTTCCGGATGCCATGCGGGCTGCGCCCATCAAGCCCCGCCTCGCGCACGCGGTCTCTGAACCAGTTTCCGAACGCAGCCGCCGACGCGAACGGCTTTCCATGCCCGTTGAGAAGATACGTGGATCCGACAACTTTCTGTGCGGCAATAGCATCCGCCAATGGCGGCAGTATCGGGACCGTGACGCGCGCGCTGCCCTTCTTCGCAGGCTGCCAATCAAGATAGGTGATGCCGCCGCGTTCAATCTCGTGCTGGCGGCCCAAGATCACCACGTCAGATATCCGGCAGGCGGTGAACATGAACAGCGTCAAGGCGAGGTGCGCCATGCTGCCCTTCGAGTGATGGTCCTTGAACGCACGCAGATCGTCTATGCTCCAAGGCGTTGCGCCTGTGCCTCGGTTGATCTTGCCTATGCCGGATGCCGGGTTGGATCTGACGAACCCGTTTTCAACACTCCATGCATACAGCGCGCGAAGTGCCTTCACCATGTTATCGGCGGCGCCGGGTGTGGCGATCATGCTGTCGCGAATTTCGATAATCTTAGATCGAGGCATTTCCATGTGCTTATCGCCATATGGCGCGCGCAATCGGTCATAGAAAGCCGATCTTTGCTTGAGCGTTCCAGGGTGCATTGCCCCGGCCCGGACGCGCTCTTGCATGGATTTTTCAAATTTGGCGATCAACCAGGACAAACTTTGTGGGATCGCTTTGTCTTCTTCGCGCGGGATTTCCGGCCTTTTGCCATTCCGTGCGCGCGTGTATCGCTCCATGAATTCGGGATGATCCGGGTCAACCCCCAGGGCGATCTTCCTGCTTTTCTGGCCCTTCACCCTCGCATACCACGTCCAGTTTCCTGATCGCTGTTTGTGCCGGATAAGGCCAGGCAGGTTTACGGACATTCATATTACCACGGTTCAGGTGTCGGAGTGTCAGTTTTGCTCTTTTCAGTTTCAGGTGGCAAGATACGGATCGTGCCATCTTTTCGAATCTCGACCACGCCGATCTGGAAACCTCCCTCGGCGGCCCCCGCGACGGCCCGAGCAATGTCTGCCTTGGTGAACGGAGTTGACGCCATTACTTTCTCAGCTCCTCAAAGGTTTTGACGATCCGATAGACGCCTGCTTTTTTCTCCATATCAGCCTCGCTCGGCGCGATCATGTAGATAGCTTCATCTAAAGCCTCCACGGCCATCGCCAGCTTGGCTTCAAGCGCCTCAATGCGGTTGCGCAAAGCAGGCACTACAAGGCGGAGATCGTCCACAATATCGCCATCTCTATCTCTCTTGGTCATCGGTCTCTCCTGTCAGTTCTGCGAGTGCAGCAGCAATCATGCGGGCGGGTGCCACCTCTTTTTCGATGCATGTTCTGCATGGGTGGACGTGAACCCGATTTTCCAAGACATAAGCCCCTCCCATTCCGAATGATGTTGACGCCTTCGGGGCTGGCTTTCCAAGTTGATCGAAAGCCAAATCGAGATTTTCTCCGCACTGTGTGCAAATGAACGAAGTCACCAAATTGATCCGTCCGGAGTCTTTACGGTTATTACTCATCGGTCTCTCCTTTCAGTTCTGCGAGGGTGGCGCGGGCACGATTACGGCACCAATCCAGTTCTTTTTTGGGGTCGTCTGGCCATTCAGGCTCGCCATCATAAATGTCACCGAGCGCCCCCACCGCCTTCGCCAGCTTGGATTCCAGAAGACGCACCTTGTCCTCTTCGTATCTCTTCATCTTGTGCCTCATGCGCTCTTGTGTGCAGCCCTCTGCTTTGGCCAAGGCCCGCAAGTCAGCCCCGTTCTTCCAGCGTCTATATGTTTCCTCCAAGCTGCCGTCCTTCTTCGCCAGCTTGTCCTCCAGTTCCTCGATGCGGTCGGCGGCATCGCTCATGACGATTTGAGCAGTTGATCTAGGCCACCCACGCAGCCGCTTCACCAGATCGTCACTCATCGGTCCGTCCCTTCGCCTGTTCAATAATCTCCGCCACCACATCCGGGTCGTCGGCAAGGGCGCGGATGGCAACGGCGCACGCAGCGGCTTGCTCAGTCGATCCGCAGTCCAGCCCGCGCGTAAAAGCATCGTCACCTTCGCGCCTCCACGTTTCATCAGCACACGCTTCCGCCGCCCTCTCCAACGCCGCCTTGACCAGCGCGGCGGGGTCTGTTTGGTCAGTCATTCCTTGCCCTCCGCAATGGCCCGGAAGCGGGCTACACGAGACAAGCACTCTCTCTTCCATTCAGTGCCGGTTAAGTCGCTTTCAATCAACTCGGCAAGAGCCGCACCAGCAATAGCCAAGCGGGCGAGGTCAGGGGCGAGGGCTTCAAGCGTCGCCGTGTGTGATGGCTGAAACGGGTGGCGGTAGTTATGCTCGCTGCGTTTGTGTCCGCATTTCGTGCAGTGTGGTTCGCCAGCCTCAAGCGTTGCTTTCGCGCGTTCGATAAGGTCAGTCATTGTGTTTCTCCTCATAGCCAGGAGGTGTCGCCGGGTTGGCGTCTATCATTGCCAGCACTAGCGCAAGGTTACGGTCGGCCCAATCAAGAGCCTCGGCATCCATGTTTTTGATCCATTTGCGGCCAGCGGGAGTGTCCCACTTGCGCCACTTGTCGATGGAATGAAGCTGGCACCCGATCTGCAAGGTGTCTGCCGTGTAGCCAATCCCCCATGTGTCGATCTGCATGGTGCGTATTTCCCGCATATTACCGACGCACAATAGGTCGGCACCCCAAAGGTCGGAATACTGAAGGTTGGCACCCCTAAGGTTGGCACGCCTAAGGTAGGCACCCCGAAGGTTGGCATACCGAAGGTTGGCACTCCAAAGGTAGGCACCCCCAAGGTTGGCATTCTGAAGGTCGGCACCCCAAAGGTTGGCATTCTGAAGGTCGGCACCCCAAAGGTTGGCATCTTCAAGGTTGGCACCCCCAAGGTTGGCACCCCCAAGGTTGGCACGCCTAAGGTTGGCATTCCGAAGGTAGGCACTACTAAGGTTGGCACCCTCAAGGTTAACACCCTCAAGGTCGGCATCCTCAAGGTTGGCAGGGCTACCACCTCGTCTCTTAATCCATAGATCATGAGCGTCCAAAATATGTTTAATTTCGTTTTGTTTTATTGTGTTTCTCCTCTCGCCCTCGGCCTCGGTGACGCGCTCAGCAGCCGCGTAGGGCGGCACTGGGCGGTGCCAATCATGGCCCGGCCCGCGTCAGTGATCTGGATGTTCTTTATGCTGCCTACGCTGTTGGTTTTCAGGTGGACCCAACCGCAGTTTTCAGCGATCTCGACCAGCTTTTGCGTCTCGCTATGGCTGTGGTCCTCACCCATTTTACGTGCCAGGCGCGGCAAGCGGATTTCGACCAGGGTGTTTTCGGATTCAGCAATTTTCCCCAGCATCTTGCGCATAACCGGTGTGTCGGCGCGCTCGTGGAGTGGTGGGATATCAAGTGTCATGGGCATGTTCAGTCCTCCCTCCGCACTACGGTGCCATCCAGCTTGCGCTTGAACCTGGTGCCCTTGGACCCGGGGATCCTGCTCTTAGACCGGAAAGCCCCGATGTGCTTGGCTGCGACACGCTTGGCCTTGGCAATGCGGGGTATGTCCTCGGTGTCGGTCTTGTCGCTGTGGCAAGCAGCACACAGCACGACGCAATTTTCTAAGCTGTTGTCGCCGCCAAGGCCGCATGGGATGCGGTGATCAAACTCACGGCGATCGCCCACATTGAGTTTGACGCCGCACTCCTCGCATTTGCCTCTTGCGCGCTCCCATGCTTGAAACCTTGTTCGGTTTGAGAATTCACGGCGGGTCATGCGCTGGCCCTTTCGTCTTGCGGCTCGGACCAGACAACGCAGTGCCGGTCCCCGTATTCTGCGATGAAGGTGATCAGATCAGCCATTTGGCGCACCGTCAGGTGCGAAGATCGAAAGCCGATCGGAAACGGCTCGCCGCTCAAGCCCATTTCAAAGCGGGTTTCGTGGCCCAATGCGTGCATGAATAGCGCCTTCCAGACTTCCGGCGTGTGCGTGCGTCCGTCAGGCTTGGCTCGCGATATGTCAGACAGCATGGCCCACATGCGCGAGTTTTGCCGATTGCTTCGAGTGGCCTCCGAGATCCGCACGACAGCATCCTGCGGCGCGCGATCAATCATTTGACGCGCGAGGCTTCGCTGCTCAAGCCCCCGGAGGATCACGGTCTGTGCCATCAATAG
This sequence comes from Roseobacter sp. AzwK-3b, assembly GCF_000170875.1. Taxonomy (NCBI): domain Bacteria; kingdom Pseudomonadati; phylum Pseudomonadota; class Alphaproteobacteria; order Rhodobacterales; family Roseobacteraceae; genus Roseobacter; species Roseobacter sp. AzwK-3b. The sequence continues at coordinate 210,511 of NZ_ABCR01000006.1, read as the reverse complement.
GCAACCTTTTCTGTCCAGACGCGCACGCCGGCAATATCGCGGGTCTTGTGGTGGCGGCGCACGTAGTCCTCGATAAAAGCGGTCACGGCGTCACGGTCCTTCTTTACGATGTCCAACCATGTTTCCTGGTAGTCCTCGATTTTGTGGAACGTCACCGTGCGCAAACCAGGGACCTTATCGCGCTTGGCGGCCTGTGCGGCCTTTTCCGCGTCGATAGCAGCCTGCTTGGCTGCGTCGGCCTCGCGCTGCGCCTCAAGGTCGCTGGCAGCGGCCGCGGCCGCCTTGGCCTCAGCCTCGCGGCGGGCCTTTTCAGCGGCTTCCCATGCCGCGCGTTCCTTGGCGCGCTTTTCCTCGTCCAGCTTGCGCGTGAAGCTGTCCATCGTAGCGACAAGGGCATCCTCGATGCGCTTTGCGTCTTTAATCGTCGGCTTCCAGCGATCCAGTTCAGCCTTGTAGGCTTCGTACAGAGGCGCGGTCGCCGCCTTCTGTCCGCGTTCGAGGTCAAGGCGCCACTGGCGCATAGCCTCGCGCAGCGCGTACACCTCGTTCATCTGGGCTTCGGTCTGGACGGGTTCACCGTCCAGCCAATTCTCTGCCTCAAGGCGTTCGGCCTCATAGGCGCCGGTAATGTCGTCGATCGGCGAAGGCGGGTTGTTGTGGCCAGCGGGGGCAGGTCCGTCATGCATGGTCGTGGTCCTTTCAGTATCCGGTTGCGAAGGGATCGAGGTCTGGGCCGGGCTTGGAAGGCGGTGGGCTCAGAGCCTCGATTTCAGCATCGACGCGGGCGGCAATGTCCGGGGCGGCGGCGCGCAGGCGTTCAAAGTCGGCCTGGAAGCGCTCGTTGGAGGTGACGCGCTCGACGCCGTATTTGCGCAGATCGGTCACCATGCGATCTGCCATGATCTCGTTTTCTGAAGGGCGCGGCGGCGCGGACTGCTGGTGGTCGTCGGGGCGGGGCGCGGCACTCTGCGCGTCGTCGTCAACCTCGGCAGACAGGCCAAGGGCTGCCTTGAGCGTGTACCTCTGCAAATACGTGACTGCGCTGCCCACGGACTGAAACCCGTTCTTGTTCCCAGACTGGTCAGGGGCGCCGACAAGTGTGGTTTCTTCCGCGTGCCCGTCGCTGTGCTGCACGATGCAGGTGACACGCACGCCGCCTTGCCCCTGATCCGTGCGGAAGCGGTAGGACAGCCCATGCGCAGACAGCACCGGATCAATCGCCCTGGCGATGCCCGCAAGCGTCTCGTGCTTGTAGTGCGTGCGGCCTTTGTTGCTTTTGAAGTCCACCGTGGCATCCTTGATGATCGGCGGGATCTGAGCGCGGGCGTCAGCGAGTGCGCGGGCAAAGGATATGCGCGCGTTCTGCGCGTCCATACGTTCTTTCATCACCAGCATGCGTTCGAGCTTGTTGAGGTCGGCATCGGGATTCAGGACCAGCCGCTCAATCATGTTGATCATTGGGTCAGCTTCGCGCTGCGCGGCTATCTCTTGCCCGCCCTGCGCTTCCATCTTGGTCACTTCGTTCATGTCGTATCTCCGGTAAAAGGCCCCCAGCCCGAAGGCCGGGGGAAGTTGACGCGTGTCAGGTTTCAGTCGGCCACGCGTCAGGGAGGTTCGTTGAGGGCTACAAAAGCCCCAAGGGGTCGAGGGCGATCAGCAGGCCGCCCAGGGCAAGCCCGGCAGCACAGACAGAGGCCCAGAACACCAAGCCGGGCTCGTAGCCCGTATCGTCACGATCACGCATTGTGGCGGGCCTCCATGTGGGCGCGGCGGCCAAGGCGGTTCGCAAGGTGCTCCAATGCGTCGGCGTCAACGTCCGGGCGGGCCTCGATCACGGCCTCAAAGACATGCAGGGCCATGTCGAACGGCAGGTCGCGCAACGCCGCCTCGGCCATTGCGTAATCAATCGTGTGCTTTGCCAGCCCCTCAAGATGCGGGTCGCGGGCGTCGGGGATTGGCTGCAAGCGGGGGTGCTTGGTCATATCAGTCACCTCGTGCTTTGATGAATTCGTAGTTGCCCAGCCCGCCGCGCGCGCTCGGGTCGCGAGGCGCAGGCTCTGGCGGCAAGCGCCATTCGCCGCGCAAGAACTCCTTGCCCTTGCCGTAAGAAATGGCGCGTTCCAGATCGTCCATGTCGGTGCGGAGGCTCATGCCTGATCCTCCTGCATGCGCATCAGCGCGTTGTCGGCGGCGTCTTCCTCGGCCTCGACCTTGAGCAGAGCCATGAAGGCGGCCGCCTCGGCGTCGCAACTCTTGCAAGTCGGCTGATCGTCGCTCGCATCATGGTCGCTCGCATCATGAATGAACATATCGCACTCAACGCAGCAATCGGCGATCATGCTGCTCAGCGCCCTAATGGCTTCCACAAGGCTCCAAGTGTCCGGATCATCAAGTGCGATCAGGCACTTGTCCAAGGCGTGCAGGCGCGTGGCTTGGCTGGCCAGAGGCGCGGTGTGCAGCGCCTTGACCGTCTCGATGTCTGCTTCCAGTGTCGGCATAGTTATCTCCTGCTAGGTGGGTAGCAGGATATTGGGAAAATTCCCAAAGTCAAACCTAAATTGGGAAAAAGCCCATTATCTGCCAATTGCAGGGAAAGAATCATTTGCCGCCATAGGCAATAAAAAGCCCCGCGCTACGGCGGGGCAGATGCGGCAAGTTTGTGTAGAGGGCTAGGCCGGCGCCATTATACCTTCCCCCCGGCCCAGATCACGCGGCCGATCACCTCGATGTCGCTCAGTTTCTTTTCAACCGGATCGTATAGGGCGCGGTTGTCGGATATAATCATCACGTGGCCCGGTGTTGGCGCGCGCTGGATGCGTTTGACCAGCAATGCTTCACCGTTATCGCGGATAACGAATAGACCGTCATATGACAGATCCCGCTTAGACCGATCGAGCATGACAACATCATCATCTGCCAGCGTCGGCAGCATGCTGTCGCCTTTCACCGATATAATCGCGAGGTCGCGCCAGTTGGCCTGGGTAAGCTGCCTCAAGTAATTTGCCGGAAACGCCAAACTTCCAATAGGTTCTTCGTGAATAACGACTGCCCCATCACCCGCGCTGGCGTAAACGTCGTAAACAGAGACCATGGCTTGTAGCTTAGACGAAGCTGGCTCAATAACTTGTTTGGTCTTACTCGTCGCCGGCGAAACGTCTTCTAAGTCGATGCCAAGCGCTTGCGCAATCTTCACAGCCCTTTCCCATGATGTGGACTGAACCTTTCCCCTCTTGATGTCCCTTACCGCATCATACGGAACGCCAGCCTTGCGCGCGATCTCAGCAACGCTGACGTTCTGCCGCTCAAGCTCAGAGATTATTTTGGATCGTAGGGCTGAATTATCCATGGATACCTTATCGTTGAATAATGTATTGCAAAAAATTGGGAAATTTCCCTTGACCGTGATTGGGTAAATTCCCAATATGCAGCTCATGAAACAGCTGATTGATGACATCAAACAATATTGCGCAGAGCGCGAAATGAGCCTGTCCACCTTTGGGTTTCACGCCGCAAAGGACGGAAAGTTTGTCGCCCGTCTGGAAAAAGGTGGCCGCTGCTGGCCTGAAACAGAAGCCGCAGTGCGCGCCTTCATGGCCCAAAACCCGCCAGAGAAGATGGGCAGCAACGCCCATGACTGACACATTTTCACGCAAATTTATGGAGGTCAGTAATGGCATCTGAGAAAATTAACCCGTCGCTTTTAGCGCAAGATACTCCAAAGAAAACAGGTGGATCGTCCGGGAAATCTTCCGGTCAAATCCAGTGCGACCCGATGGCGTATCGCCGGGCCTTCCGTGATCGCTGGACCGATTTCCTTCGCGCCCATTTCCAAAGCCACATGCACGTCGCGGTGTTTTTCAGCGTCGACGAAAAGACTGCGCGCCTGTGGTGGCACTACGCCAACGAGCCGCGTGGCTGGGCCGTGTCCTATGCCATGGCCACGATCCCCTCGGCGCCGGCCTTCCTGAGCGCAGCGGCATGAGCATAGCGCAGGAGGCGCAGGCCCATTGGGGAGGATGAACAGGGTCGCAAGCTCGACCTGATCGCCCGCCTCAGCGCCCTTGAAATCGAGGGCTGGCTGTTGGGCGTTGAAATCGAAGGCCGCCGGTTCTTCTCCGGCGAGCTTGACGCACTGAAACAAAGAGCCCGCGACCTCAGAGCGGGCAACATATTCAACAGGAGGCCCAAGTGGCGGGATCGCTGAACAAGGTACAAATCATCGGGCACTTGGGCCGGGACCCAGAGGTGCGCACGTTCCAGAACGGTGGAGGCGTCTGCAACCTGTCCATCGCTACAACTGAGACATGGAAGGACAAGAACACAGGCCAGCGCCAAGAGCGCACAGAGTGGCACCGCGTTGCGATCTTCACAGAGCCGCTTGTCCGCCTCGCCGAGCAGTATCTCCGCAAGGGCTCCAAGGTCTATATCGAGGGCAAGCTCGAAACTCGCAAATGGCAGGACCAGTCCGGACAGGATCGTTACAGCACCGAGGTCGTGTTGCGCCCTTACGCTGGCGACCTTGTGTTTCTCGACCCGCGCGGCGGCGGCGGTGATGGCCAGAGCAGTGGCCAGAGCGGTTACGGCGGATCACGTGATGACGGCCGCTATGGCGGTGGCGGGCAGGGCGGCTATGGCGGGGCTCCCGCCGATCAGCGCCAAGGGACACCCGGCTATGGCGGGGGTACAGCGCAGGGCCAAGGCGGGGCGCCGTCGCGCGACATTGACGATGAAATCCCATTTTGAGGTCATGCAATGAACAAGCGCATCGACCACGAAAGCCCGATCCAGATCGCCATAGTGGACTATCTGCGCAGCGTGCTGCCGGCGGGCTGCATCGTTCATCACTGCCGCGGTGAGATTAACAAGAGCGGCGCGGCCTTCATGCGCGAGCTGGCCAAGGCCAAGCGCAAGGGGGCGTTGCCCGGCTTCCCCGACCTGATCGTGCTGCCCTACGCCAACATCGGTGCGCTGTTCTTCGAGGTAAAGGCCGAGGGGAATTACGCGGACAAGAACCAGCGTGACATGCACGAGGCCCTGCGCGCCCTTGGCTACCGGGTGGCCGTGGTGCGGTCGATCGACGACGTGCGCGAGGCCCTGGCCGAATGGGGCGTCGGGACGACCGAGCGCAAGCCCGACAACTGGGCTTCGATTGGGGATCTCGCAAAGGACATGATCAAAGGAGCAGTCGAATGATCGAGATTTCGAAAATCCGCACCGACGCGGAAACGCAAGTCAGATTTCCGATATCGGAGGCGTCATTGCACGCCTCTAATTGGCAGGGTTTCGCATTTAATGATGTGGGTGTCGTTATCGCTTCGATCACGAACAGCTATCGTGAGCCGGGAAAATTCATGGTCCGGGTCTGCGGGGCAACCGCATCGCAAAACATCGCCCCCATTGCGGCTAATCGTGTCGGCGCCATGCTCATGGCTCTCGCCGAGCCGCACAATGTGGATATCAGCGAGTTCAAGTGGTCCGAAAGCGATGATGTCGCGCTTGATGAAAGCACTTCGCGCGAGGGCTGCCAATGAGCAAGCTGGGACACAATGAACGCTCTTTCCGCCTTGACGCATTGGCCGCCGAGGCCCGCGAAGGTCTGGCCAAGATAGAGCAGGGCGAGGAGTTTACCATTGGCGGATGGCTGGCCTACGGCCACGCGCTGAACGAGGGGCGCGCGCTGCACGATGGCGATCGGGAGTTTGGGCAGTGGATTGAGGCGAATGTGCTCCGACAAGTTGTCGGTCAGGACGGGCACCTGCGAGAAGTTAATGAGCATGAACGCAAGGCCGCCATGTGGGCAGCTGAAAACGCCGACCAATTCGAGGAAGCCCGTCAACGGGGAAAAAGGCGCTCCGGGAAATGGACGAAGCGATCAAGCGTGTGAACGAGTTCGAGACGCGCCAGCAGGCGATCATGAAGTCAGTGGGAGGCCGGGCGGCGAAGGCATAAGCCCCCCGCTACTCCCGGCGCTGGAACAGGTACGCAATGAGCGCCTTCTCGATCACCCAGCTTTCAGACCGCTCGTGTTCCTGACAGTACGCCCGCAGCGCTTCCTTTACCTCTGGTGACAGCCGCGCAGATGTAGGTAGGCCCTTGCTCATGATGTAGTCCTTTGTAGTTAATAGTAGTTGACGCCATGGCGGCGGTAAGTGTATTGATTGACTTACTACACATGACTACGCACAACAAGGAGTTCATCATGACAACGCGTATCATCACCAAAGCCCAGGCCCGTGACATGGCCGGCCAGCTCAAGAAGCTCGGCGCCCTGGTTGAGAAGTCTGATGCGGGCACGCATCGACCTGTCCAACTGCACGCCGGAGGATCTCGACCTGCTCGGCGCGGTCCAAACCGAAACATTCAAAAAGGGCGGTGAGGAAGAAGGCGAGGTCGTCAAAGTCAGGATCCAGCCCATAGATCGCCTCAAGGCCCTTGAGAAGCTGGCCAACTATCTCGGCATGGGTGTCAACGATCCGCGCGACAAGGTGAGCATGACAGCCGTGGTCAACTTCATCAACGTCCCTCCCAAGCAGGAAGTCGAGGTCAAGTCGCGCACCATCAATCACGATGATGGCTATCCTTCATGACCCAGGCGGTGCGCAAGATAGACATGGACAAGACGCAGGCGATCTGGAACCCAACCGATCGCCAGACCGAGTTCCTGTCGGCCGGTGACTTCGAGGTGCTGTACGGCGGGGCCGCAGGCGGCGGGAAAAGCGATGCGCTGCTCGTCGATGCTCTGTGCCTGCAACACGAGGGCCACAAGAACCCACGTCACCGCGCCGTTCTGTTCCGTCGCAGCTTTCCCGAGCTGCGCGACCTGATCAGCCGATCGCTGGAAATCTACAATCAGGTGGACCCCTTCGCGTCATACAACGCCACCGAAAAAGTGTGGACGCTTTCATCGGGCGCCAAGATCGAATTCGGCTACCTGCACAACGACGCTGACCGCCTCAAGTATCGTGGCCGCGCATGGAACTACATCGGCTTTGACGAGCTGACGCTTTGGCCCACCGATGTCTGCTATCTCTACCTGTTCTCGCGCTGTCGATCCACAGATCAGACACTGCCCCGCTATATCCGCGCCACCACCAACCCTGATGGACCCGGCCAGCTTTGGGTGATGAAACGCTGGGGCATCCAAGAGGACGGCTCGGCCACCCGCATCCCGGTTGACGTTGAGGACAAGGAGAAGGGCGTCACCACGACCTTTCACCGCACATTCATCCCGGCCCGCCTGTCCGAGAACCCACACCTGAGCGAGACCGGCTATCGCGAGGCCCTCTTGCAGCTGGCCCCAGACGAGCGCGATGCGCTTCTCATGGGCTTGTGGCGCCAAGGCAGGGTGCATGGGGCCTACTACGCCAACGAAATGGCTGAGATGCGGAACCGCGGCGGCATCCGCTCGGTGCCCTATGATCCGTCGGAGCCTGTCAACACGTTCTGGGATCTCGGCTGGAACGACACCACGGCGATCTGGTTCCATCAACAGATCGCCGGCGAGCATCGCTTCATTCGGGCATACGAGAACAGTGGCGAGAGCCTCGATCACTATGCAACGTACCTCCAGAACTCAGGTTTCAATCTCATGGGCGGCCGCCACTACCTGCCGCATGATGCGCGCAACAAGAGCTTGCAGACCGGCAAGAGCGCGCTGGAAATATTGCAGGAGATGCTGCCGAACCTGAACTTCGAGGTGGTGCCCCGCATCCAGAACATCCTGACCGGCATCAACCAAACGCGCTTGGCCATGCGCGGCAAGGTGTTCATTGACGCCACCGAGTGCGCCGATGGCATCGCAGCCCTCGACAACTACCGCAAGGCCTACAACGAGCGCCATGACGTGTTCACCGAGCGCCCGCTGCACGACCGTTATTCCAACTTCGCCGACGCTTTCCGCCAATGGGGCCAAGCCCTCGAAGAAGGCCTGACAGGCCCTCGCCAGCAGTTCCGTCGCAAGCCCAAGCCCCCCGGAGGTATGTGGATATGAGCAACATGACCGAAACACCTGGCGGGCTGATCCTTCCCGGCGGGTCCGAGTATAAGCCCGCATACGATCTGCGTGTGCATCATGCCGTTTACAGCCGCGGCGATGTGCTCGTATGGCTTACCTGGAACCAGAACACCAAGCGCCCGGTGATGATCCTGACCCCCAAGATGGACAAGATCGACCAAGAGCGCGTGATCCCCTGTATCATCCCGCTGGAGCGCGCATGGGCATGGGCCGAGGAAACCGGCGACGAAGACGATGTGATGGTCAACGCCGTCATGTTCTGCGCCAACCTTGGGTTCAACCCCTACAACCGCGCCAACCCCATGAAGATCATCAAGATCGTGCGCGATCACATGGGCGATCTCTTGGCCATTCCCCCATGCCCCCGCGATCACCACAGCGTGGTGGCAGAAATGGTTGTTACCAACAACGACACCGGCTCTGAGCGCCATATTGAGGTCAAAGATCATGCCTGAACTCGAAAGCCGCGTGAAGCCGAACCAGCGCCCCGAAGATCGCTTCCAAGTGCCGTCCTCGACGCTCCTTGGTGACGTCCAAAAGGCGGCCAAAAGCGATCTCGACAGCGAGCATACCGCAGAGCTGCACGACCGGTTGATTGGCCACTATCTGCGCGAGCTGGAGGCCCAAGGCAACGCTCGTCGCCTCATGCAGCGCGACGAGCAGTATTACAACCACGACCAGTGGTCCAAGGACGATCTGGCCGTGCTCGAAGCCCGTGGCCAGCAGCCGCTCACCTACAACGTGATCGCTCAGAGCATCAACTGGGTGCTGGGCACCGAGCGCCGCACCAGGATCGACTACAAGATCCTAGCCCGTAGGAAGCAGGGCCGCCGAAACGCCGAAAAGAAGTCGCACCTGATCAAGTATCTCAGCGACGTCAACCGGACCCCGTTCCATTTCTCCCGCGCCTTCGCAGATGCTGCCAAGGTCGGGCTTGGCTGGATCGAGTGCGGTGTGCGCGACGACAGCGAAGGCGAGCCCCTGTATGAGCGGTACGAAAGCTGGCGTAACGTCATCTACGACACCGCCGCCCAAGAAGAAGACCTGTCCGATGGCCGGTTCATCTTCCGCACCAAATGGGTCGATGTGGACCGCGCCTGCGCCATGTTCCCGGATCGGGAAGGCATTGTCAGATCATCCGTGTCCTCGCATTTCGAGTGGGGCGCCTTCATGGACCGGCACGGCGACGACGCCATGGACAGCCAAGAGTATCTCGCCACCGAGCATGGCGAATACTACACCTCGATCGAGCACCCGACCTATGCCCGAGACCGTGTGCGCCTGATCGAAGCCTGGTTCAAAATCCCGGTGACAGAAAAGCGCATGGCAGGCGGGCAGTTCGCCGGCGAGATTTACGACCCCGAAAGCATGGGCCACGCAGCCTCACTGGCAGAGGAGGGGGCAGAGGTGCGCGAGCGCCTGACAGATCGCGTCTACGTCATGATCATGACCCTGCGCGGTGTCTTGTGGATGTCCCCGTCGCCGTATCGCCACAACCGCTATCCCTTCACGCCGATCTGGGGGTATCGCAAGGCAGACGACAACACGCCTTACGGTCTGATCCGCGGCATGATCCCCGCCCAAGACGATATCAACAAGCGCCTGTCCAAAGCCTTGTCGATCATCAACACCAACAAGGTGATCATGGACGAGGGCGCCGTCGATAACCTCGACGAGTTCGAAGAAGAAATCAGCCGCCCCGACAGCATCATCATCAAAAAGCCCAACAAGATGCTGGAAATCTCGGCCGATCGTGAGCTGGCCGCAGCGCATGTCGATATCATGAACATGTCGATCAACATGATCCAGACGCTGAGCGGCATCACCGACGAGAACCTTGGCCGGTCTACGAACGCCACAAGCGGCCGAGCGATCACCGCGCGCCAAGACCAAGGCGCCATGTCTACCGCGCAGATTTTTGACAACGCCCGCCTTTCCAAGCAGATCCACGGTGAAAAGCTCTTGGCCCTTACCGAGCAGTTCGTATCGGACGAAAAAGAGTTCCGGATCACCAACATGCGCGGCACGCCTGAGCAGATCATCGTCAACGATGGGCTGCCCGAGAACGATATCACGCGCACCAAGGCCGATTACGTGATCAGCGAAGACAGCTTCAAGGCATCGCTGCGCCAAGCCGGCGTCGAGCAGATGATGAACCTCTTGGCTCAAGTGGCACCGACCGCGCCCGAGCTGATCAACATCACGCTCGATCTTCTGATCGAAATGATGGATCTGCCCAACGGCGAGGAGCTGGTCAACCGCATCCGCCAGGTCACTGGCATGGAAGACCCGGACGCAGATCCGGAAACGCCCAATCCCGAGCGTCAGGCTCGCGAGCAGGCCAAGCAGCAGGCTCAGCAGATGCAAGCCCGCGCCCAGATGGCCGAGCTTACCAAGGCCGAGGCTGAGGCCGCCGAGAAGCAGGCCCGCGCCGAAAAGGCCAAAGCCGATGCGCAAAAGGTGCTCAAGTCCCTGCCGGGCCAGAACATCGACGCACAGAAGAACGCGTTGGAGCTGGCCTTGCAGATATTGCAGGCCCAGCCCGCCGCCGGCGTGGCCGACAACCTGCTTCTTCGGTCCGGCTACATTTCCCCGTTTGACGAGGCGCAAGAACGCGAGGCAGCCGCACAGGAAGAACAGGCCGCCATGGCCATGCAGCAGCAGGCCCAGATTCAGCAGCAGGCCCAAGAGCAGGGGCAGCCGCAACAACCCGCACCCCCGGTGCAACCAATCCCACAAGACCAGCAGTAGGAGATAACCCATGACCACCAAGACCGCTGAAACCCCGCAAGTCGAGGACCAAGAGGCCGACAAGCCCGAAGCCACGGCCGCACCGGTAGAGGAAGACACGTCGCCTCGCATCGAGCTGCCGGGTCTCGAAGATGAGAGCTACACCGAGGACGATCTGCGCCTTTTGAGCGAGGAAGAACGCGCGGCTCTGTTCGAGACCGACGAGGATGACGAGGCCGAGAGCGAAGACCCCGAGCCCGCCCCGGCTGAGGCCGCAGAGGCCGCAGAGGACGCACCCGATGACGCGGGAGAGACCGTGCAGCCTGACGAGGATGTGCGCGGCACGCTGATCGAGAACCCGGCAACCTATGACAAGCAGATCGACGCTTTGCAGCAGGCGCGCAAAGATGCGTTGGCTGCCTGGCGCGACGATGGCGACATGACCGACGAGGAATACGAGGCCAAAGACGCCGAGCTTCTGCAATCCATTCAAGAGGTCACGTCCAAGAAGGCCGTCGCGGAATACGAAAGCAGCAAGATTTACGACAACTTCATGGCCACGGCGCGTCAGTATTTCAAAGATGTGCCGGAATTGCAGACAGAGGCGCATATCGAGCGCTTCGATGCGCATGTGCAGAACGTGACGTCGCAGCCGCAGTACCAGTCCTTGTCGCACCGCCAAATCCTAGAAGCGGCGCACCGCCTTTATGCAGTAGAGGCCGCCGTCTTCGGCATGGACGTGCCTCCCGTGCCCGGTGACGCCAAGCCCGCGCCCAAACAGGAGGACACGCAGACCAATGCCCAAGCGCCGCAAGAGCCGGCAAAGCCGCAAGTCCGCAAGCGTCCCGGCGACAACGCGCCGAAAACCCTTGCATTCGTGCCCGGAGACGCGCCCGTGTCCGCCGCCGACGGCAAATATGCAAGCCTTGCACAACGCCTCGAAAACGCAGGGCCCGAAGAATACGAGCGCATCATGAGCAGCCTGCCGCCCGAGGAAGCCGAAGCCTTCGCGAGCATGGATGTCTGATCAGTCAGTCGGTGAGGCCGCACGCAATGTTGACGCTGAAACTCAAAGTCGGAGAAAGCCTGCTCCTCGGTGACGATGTGCGGGTCTTCATCAAGGAGGATCTGGGCGGCGGGCAGGTGCGCGTGAGCATCTCCGCCCCCCGATCCGTCAACGTCGAGCGCATCGGCAAATTGAGGACTGACGAGCTGCAATGCGCCCTTGGTGTATCGCAGTAAATCAATATGTAGTGTAATATTGGCAAACCCTATCAATATGTAGTATTATGCCGCGTAACGGCTGGAAGCCGGTTCACCCAGGGCATGGATGTCCGCCTACAGGTTCATAGCCATGGGGAATCACAATGGCACAAACCATCCTGAATTGGGGCGACCCAAAGGCGGTGAAGCGTTGGGCGGCCACCCTTGCCACCCAAGTCAACCGCAACAGCTACTTCAACAAAAAGTTCGTCGGTAAAGGCGAGAACAATGTCATCGAGGAGAAGATGGACATTGCCTCGGACGCCGGTGATCGCGTTTCGTTCGATCTGTCGGTCAAGCTCCGTCAGCGCCCAACCTTTGGCGACAAGCGCGTGAAGGGCAAGGAAGAAAACCTGCGCTTCTTCACCGACGAAGTGATCGTGGACCAGATGCGCCACCCGGTTTCGGCCGGCGGCCGCATGAGCCGCAAGCGCACCTTGCACGACATGCGCAAGATCGCGAAGGATCGCCTCGCCGAATACTGGCAGCAGTATATCGACGAGCTGTACTTCATCTACTTGTCGGGCGCGCGCGGCGTGAACGAGGAGTTCATCGAGCCCGCGGACTACACGGGCTTTGCTGACAACCCTCTGCAAGCACCCGATGCGGCGCACATCCTCTATGGCGGTTCGACCACCACCAAGGGGTCGTTGACCAGCGACGACATCATGACCACCAATCTCATTGAGCGTGCGGCAACGCATAGCAAGATGATGCGGTCCAAGGACACCGACGCAACTGACATGATGCCGGTGGACGTGGAGGGCGAAAAGCATTTCGTCGTGGTCATGTCGCCCTATCAGGCGCACTCGATGCGCACGGAATCCGGCTCGCAGTGGCTGGACTTCCAGAAGGCGGCCGCCGCGGCCGAGGGGCGCAAAAACCCCATTTTCCGCGGCAACATGGGCATGATCAACAACGTTGTCCTGCACGAGCATGAGAACGTCATCCGGTTCAACGACTATGGATCCGGAAACGATCAGCCCGCAGCGCGCGCCCTCTTCTTGGGGCGCCAAGCAGGTGTCGTGGCCTACGGCACGCCTGGCGGTATGCGCTACATGTGGAAAGAGGAAATGGAGGACTACGACAACGAGCCTACCGTCGTCGCCGGCCTCATTATGGGCGTGAAGAAAACGCGGTTCAATAATCGCGATTTTGGCGTCATCGCTCTGGATACATACGCGAAAACCGTCTGATCTAAACGCTAGAGCGGCCAAGCCCGGCCGCTCTGGTAAACCCTTGATCTTATAGAAGGAATGCCACCATGGCTATCTTCCAAACTCAAGCAGCAAAGGGTCAACAGGCGGCGCCTTCGGCTTACCAGTCCGGTATCGTCACCTCTGCTGTGTTCACCTACACTTTCAACGACGCGTACACCGCGGCGACCGATGTGATCGAGCTTGGCGTTCTGCCCGCAGATTGCCAGATCCTCGGCGCCACGGTCATCGGCACCGGCCTGGGCGCCAACACGGCGAATATCGGTCTGATGACCGGCACGCCGTCGGATGATGCAGGCACCCGCACTGTCAGCGCCGATCTGTTCAGCGCCGTCAGCGTCAACGACAACGAGGCAAATGCAACGCTCGCGGATTGCCTCGATGTGGCCGTGTCGAACGAGCATCGTGCGATCGGCGCGACCATTTCGGCGAATGTCGCGGCTGGTGCAGCCAAGACGCTCACCGTCCGGATCGAGTACGCAGCCTGATCTTGATGCTCAGAAGCTGGGCGGTCTGGTCTTGCCGCCCAGCTTCCACCTCAAAATGGAAGGAAGGAACAAGACATGTTGATCGAAACAACTGAAATTCGCAAAGGCGGCTCCAAGCACTCCATCGGCGACAAGGTGTATCACTTCAAGCCGGGCCTCGACGGCCGCCATGTGTGCGATGTGGTCGATAACGCTCATATCCAGCGCTTTCTCAGCCTTGAGCCCTTCATGCCCTACGAAGAAAAGCCTCTTGGGGGCGAGGTCGCCGCACCGGTCACGAACGAGGTGGCCTTTGCCGCGCTCGAAGACATCTATGCCGAGCTGTCGGACGAAGACCTGGCCGAGCGGTATTCCGAGGTGCTTGGCAAGAAGCCGCACCACAAGGCCAAGCGTGAAACCTTGGTCGCTGCCCTGATGGACGCTGAACACAGCCCCGCACCGGAGTAATGTCCTATGCCCGTCAACGTCGCCGATGTTCTTTCTCGCGCAGCCTATGCGCTCAGCGACGTTGACGAAACGCGTTGGTCAGCGCAGACCAAGCTCGACTATTTCAACGACGGCCTGCTGGAAATCGCCACGCAAAAACCGTCGGCCTTCTCTCGCACCGCAGAATTGCCCCTCGACGTGGGCACCTTGCAGACCGTCCCCGAAGGCTATGCCAACCTGATCCGCGTCGTGCGTAACCTCTCCAATGCCCAAGGCGCTACGACGCGCGTCGGAGGGCGGGTTGTCACCCCGTCATCGAAGGAAGTGCTCAACGATCGTTTCATCAACTGGCATGACCCGGATGTTGTGCCCTATTCCAAGATCGTCATGCACGTGATGGCCGACGAGTTCGAGCCACGCAAATTCTATGTCTTTCCCGGCAACGATGGCACAGGGCTTGTCGAGGCGGTGCTGGCCGTGATCCCCGACACCGTTGCTGGGCCAATCACCTCTGCCACCACGGCCCCGATTGACCAGACATATTTCAACGCCCTGCATAATTACGTCTGCTATCGGTGCTACGGCGAGGACATGATCCTCAACGGCGCACCTGCCCGCGCTCAGGCCCATTACCAGATGTTCCAAGGCGCCCTTGGTATCAAGCAGATGGTCGAGGGTGTCGCCAATGTGAACACCACCAACATAGGCTCTACGCCATGACCGTGATGATTGCCCTCGACAAGATGCTGCCCTTGGTGCTGCCCTATGCGCCGGGCGTGCCCGACAACGTGGCCACGTATAACCTGCGCCTGGCCGCGATCGAGTTTTGCGAGCGCACCCGGTGCTGGCGTCACATCACCACGATCACCTTGCGCCGGGATGGCCAAGCCGTGGCTGCACCGCCCTATGCGGCCATTCATGAGATCGAAAAGGCCGTGTTCAACAACGAAACCACGCTGGAACCCCTGCAATACTCCGACGTGGATGACACGCAACTCGGCGCCCCGAACGAGGCCCCGCCCAAATACATCACCCAATCGGAGTACGACACGATCCGTATCCTGCCGTTCCAAGAAGGCACGCTGGAAGTCTCGATGTTCCTCAAGCCGGTGTTCGGCTCCGAAATAGAGATCGGCGACGAGGGCGAGGTCGTGGATGCCTATGACGTGATCCCTGAGTTCATCTACAAGGCCCATGCAGAGCAGATCGCCGCCGGGGCTCTTGCGCGCCTCCTGGCCCAGCCTGACAAACCGTGGACCAACATTCAGGTATCAATGATGTGGGGCCAGCGGTTCAACGATCTGGCCGACGCAAAGTTTTCCGTGAACCTCACGGGCCAACACCGCGCCCGCCGCCGGACCAAGTACCATGATTTCTGAGGTGGCCCATGAAGATCCGCATCGCTGACTTCAAAGGGGAAATCCCTCGGTTTCACCCGCGCATCCTGCCGCAAAACTTTGCCACGTCGGCCCGCAACACGCGCCTTGACGACGGCACTATCGCGCCCGTGCGCCAGTCTGGGCTCGCACACACGCTGGCCAGCGATGCCGACACCATATTCCTGCACAAAGGCACTTGGCAGTCCTTCTCAGGCGATGTGGACGTGGTGCCCGGCCCTGTGGCCGACGATCGGCTGTACCTGACAGGCAGTGGCGCTCCGAAGATGCGCGTGTCCGGCACCGACTACAACCTCGCGCTGCCTGCGCCCTCGGCTGCACCCAACACCAGCCTGTCGGGCACGATTGATGAAGAAGTGGCGCAGTTCGTGACCTACGCCTACACCTTCGTGACCAGCTTCGACGAGGAAAGCGCGCCGTCACCCGTCTCAAGCGCGTTCCTGTGGTCAGCGGGGCAGGTCGTGACCGTCAGCGGATTTTCGGCGCCGGTCTCGGGACGTTCTGTCGATCGCATCCGGCTTTATCGCTCAATCACCAGCGGGATTGGTATCACGGACCTGTACTTTGTGGCAGAGTTCCCGATTGGCACCAGCAGCTATGCGCACGATGTCGAGGCGGACCCCTTGCAGGAGGTGTTGCCCTCAGCCGATTACGACCCGCCGCCCAGCACCATGTCGGGGCTGATCTCCATGCCCAATGGCATGATGGCGGCCTTCGACGGCAAAGAAGTGCTGTTCTCTGAGCCTTTCCGGCCGCATGCCTGGCCCGAAAAGTACCGCCTGACTGTCGATGCCGATGTTGTGGCGCTGGCGTCGTTTGCCTCGACCCTGGTGATCCTGACAACCGCCTCGCCCTACATCGCGACGGGTACGCACCCAAGCTCAATGGTCATGGAACGCATGGAGCGGGACTTGCCGTGCCTGTCCAAGCGCGGGGTTGTTGATTTTGGCTATTCAGCGGCCTATCCAAGCAATGAGGGGTTGGTGATCATCAGCGGCAACGCGGCCCAGACGGTCTCGCAGAACCTGTTCACCGCGGAGCAATGGCGCGAGATCAACCCGTCGAGCTTCCGCGCCGCGCGCTACGACAACCGGTATTTCTTTGCCTATTCCCCGCTCGAAGGTGGGCAAGAGCTTGGGATCATGGACCTGACCGGTACGCAGTTGTTCTACATCCAGTCCGACGATGACCCGGAGGCGCTGCACTTCGATCCTGTGAGCGGCGGGCTGTATTTCGTGGAGGGCGGCCGCTTCATCTACGAATGGGATGCACCAAGCCAACCCTTGCGCGCGCAGATATGGCGCAGCCGCAGGTTCCAGCTTGTCTCCCCGGTCAGCTATGCCGGTATCTTGGTGGAAACGGATCCTGCGATCGGAACAATGCCCGCAGGCGCGACACCCTGCACAACGCGCATTTATGCCGATGGCAGCCTTGTTCACACGACAACCAAGATCAACGAGCCGGCCCGGTTGCCCGGTGGCTTTCGGTCCAAGGCCTGGGAAATCGAGATCGAGGGGTATGTGCCGGTCACGGGCATATCCATGGCGCAATCCTATGACGATTTGAGTGTGGCATGAGCAATGAAGTCAAAATTGGCGCACCGTGGGGCGGGGTAGAAGGCCCGCCGGGTGATCCCGCGCGAGAATGGCCTGTGGACACCCGCCGTCCAATCGAGCGGCAGTCAGCGGAAAGCATCATGGTGCTCGATGGGCGCATTGGGGATGGCTCCTTGCGCGCGGTGCGGTGGAACGAGCTGGAAAGCTACATCAACGCCGTGGAGCAGCAGTTTCAGGCGCCGGTGCGTGAACTGAGCGGGCTGATCCAAGATCCTGCGCTGTTATTCCGTAACTCGGGTTTGTCGGCGCCTGAAATTGTTGATGCGCTGCCCACAACCGGGAATTTCGCCGGGCGGATGGTGTTCCTGACGCTGGACAGCAAGCTCTATCGGTACACTGTCGATGGAGCATGGACGGCGGCAATCCCGAGCACGGATGTTGCCGGGCAAATTGAGCGCGCGCAAATTGCCAATGGGGTGTTCGAGGATATCAGCAGTGATATTTCGTCAGCCGCAGCGACGGCGCAGGCTAATGCTCAAGCATTTGCGGAGCAGGCAGACGGCGTTCTGTCAACGAGCCTTCAAGCCAACATTGATGCGGCGCAACAAACCTTGCAGGCGTCGATCGACGGCGTAAGCGCGGACCTGTCCACAAATTACTTTACGTCGGCTCAGACCAACCAAGCAATTTCGGCCGAGTTTACAGTCCTCCAATCCTCGATCGACGGCGTAAGTGCAGACCTATCTACGAACTACCTGACCGCTGCCGAAACCAACCAAGCGATTTCAACGTCAGAACAAACTTTGCAATCCTCGATCGACGGCGTAAGTGCGACGGTAACGACACAAGCAGCGGTAATTACATCGTTAGAAAACAATGCAAGCGCCGGGTACCTTATTCGTGTCGGAGCTGGTGGCGCCGCATCTATCCTTGATCTCGTCGCCGCCGATGGAAGCGCAGGACCGACGTCTATCGCAAAGGTCTCAGCTGACAACATCATTCTGGACGGCACGGTTACAGCCGCTCAAATTGATGCAGGCACGATTACCGGTGACAAAATTGCCGCCAACACGATTACCGGCGGTCTCCTGGCCACCTCGGGCGTCATCACGCAAACCGCCCAGATCGGCAACGGTGTGATCGACACAGCCAACATTGCCAATGGCGCGATCAAGAACGCCCAGATCGAGAACGGTGCAATCACCTCGGCCAAGATCCAGAACGGGGAAATCACCAACGCCAAAATTGAAAACGGCGCGATCACAAACGCCAAGATCGGCGGCATAATTCAGTCCGACAATTACTCATCGACACAAGGCTGGCGGATCGACAAAAACGGCTCGGCTATCTTCAACACGCTCAGCGTGCGGAGCGGGATTATCAACGGGCAGGCTTTGACCAGCGGCACCGTGGACACCGCGCAGATTGCCAACAACGCCATTGAAGCGGCCAAGATACTCGCAAATGCGGTCCAGACGGTGAAGATTGAGCCGGATGGGGTAACTGGCTTTCGGCGGCTTGTGACTGTCGGGAGCGTAAATAACACGACGTATCTTTACACGTGGAACGTAAACTTTCCGCACTCTCTTATCTATTATTTCTCCGGAAGGGTTTACAAAAACGGATCATATCCCGACAGCTCATACTATCTAATGGAAATTTTAATTGATGGGGTAGTCAATCAGAGCATGCAAGTTACAGGCAGATCAGTTGCTTCATATCATTACATTATTACCGGAGTTTATGTGCCGACGGGTTTTCATCAAGTGGGCCTCCGATACACAGCAGTCAATATTTCTGGTTTCCAGTCGAATGGTGCTGAGGTCTTCATAATGGGGGCCGCGCGCTAATGTCTGCGACCACAACAGCAACTTTTTACTTGCCCGAAACAGGCCAGATCGTTGGGCAAGTGTTCGCCACGCCGGCCGAAATTGACGCCAACATACCTGACGGTGCAGAGGCGTTGTACGACGCGGCTGACGTGTTCAAGGATTATATCGTTGCAGGGGGTGTCACGCCGCGCCCCGGCCTTGGCCTGCCTGATACGCATACACTCGCCGCAAACGCTGATTGGTCCCTTCCGGACATCCCCGACGGGACAAGTGTATTGATTGACCAGATGGAGCAGGGCGTGACGTCAGGCGGGCTTGTGCTCAGCTTCCCCGAGGCCGGGGAATGGACCGTAGAGCTTCGGCCCCCGTTTCCATACCTCGACGCAACATGTACGGTGACGGTCACATGAAGATCGAAGCGCAACGCAACCCCATCCACCTCAAAGCCAATGCCCTCAAGTATCTGGCCAATACCGATTGGATGATCGTGCGCATGTCCGAGACGGGCCAGCCGGTGCCGGAAGACGTGCTTGACGCGCGCCGCTCGGCCCGCGATCTGATCAGCAAGATCGACGCTGAACAGGGGTGATGCACCACATTTAGTGTGTTCTGCGCAAACCAGACGCAACATCTAGCATTGCCGCCCGTTTTCAAGTATTCTGCGCCAAAGCGGAAAGGCGCGTCATGGGCGACTATACTTTTCAGATCGAGGACTTCGAGGCCGCCTATGAGGAGTATGTGGCTCTTTCGCGCATGCACTTTTGTGAAATCGAGGATTACCGGACCAGCCTGGGCTTGCCTGAGCGCGCGTTCGATCTGGATCTGGCTTGTTACGTGCCGCATGCCCGGATTGGCCAGCTTATTGCCTATACGGCGCGCTGCAATGGCGATCCTGTTGGGTATTTGCTTGTGTATCTGACCCGCGATCATCGGTCCGGCGCGATCTATGCCATCGAGGATTGCCTGTTCGTACATCCCGACCATCGCACCGGCGTCGGCCGCAAATTGATCGAATTCGCTGTCCGTGACCTTTCCGACAAGCCGAATGTTGAGCGTTTCGAGGTTACGGCCGCAGGCGATCCGCGGTTCGCAAAGGCACTTTCGCGGATGGGCTTTGTGCAGAGCGCCATTCAAATGACATATGCTTTATGAGGTGAGATCATGTGTGGTGGAGGTGGAGCCCCAAAACCCGATCCGATGATTGGCTACGCGGCGGTGATGAACGCGCAGACTGCGCAGCAGCAGCTGCAATTGTCGCGGGAACAGTTCGCTTGGACGAGAGAAGAAGCCGGGCGCCAGCTTGAGTTTGCCAGGGAGCGGTTTCAAAGTGAAAAGGTTTTGGCCGAAAAGCAGTTTGACCTGAGCGATCGAGCCTTGGCTTCCGCCACAAGGTTTGCAGAGGGCCAACTTGACCTTGGCCGTGATGCTCTTGCGCAATCCAAGAGCTATGCCGATGCGCAGATCCAGCTTGGCAAAGACTACCTCGGGTTCATGCAGTCGCAGGCCGAGATTACCAACCAGTGGGCGCAGGAAGACCGCGACCGCCGGAAGATGTTCGAGGCGCGCGAAGACGAGTTCATGGCCGAGGCGGACGCCTATGACAGCCCGGAGCGCCGGGCCATGGAGGCCGACCAGGCCGCCGCAGATGTGCGCCAGCAATTCGATCTGGGCCGTGACCAAAACGAGCGCCAACTGACCGCTATGGGCGTCAACCCCAACTCGGGGCGCTATCAATCGTCGAGCAACCGCTTGCAGGCGACCGAAAACCTTGGCGTGGTTGGGGCCCGCAACGCTGCACGCCGCCAGACTGCCGACACAGCGCGCCAGATGAAGGTCGCCGCCATCAACATGGGGCAGGGGCTTTCTGTCAATCCTGCGACGAGCATGGGCCTGTCCAACCAAGCGGGAAGCGCGGGGTTTAGCGGCGCTGGATCGCTTTTGTCGTCAGGTGTGAACACCGGCATGGCGGGCTACAACACCGCCGGCAATCTTATGTCCTCTGCCGCCTCTACATCGAGCGCAGGCTTCGGCACGAGCGGCACCTTGCTTAATTCAGGCGTGGCTACCTCAGTCGGCGCAAATCAAGGCTACGCCAACAGCATGGTCAATGCGGCAGACCTTGTTGGAAGCGGCTATAATGCGGTGAACTCCGGATATGACGCGGTGCGCGACAGCTACAGCGACATGGCCACCATTCTCAACGACCAATATCGCAGCCGCCTTTCTGCGTGGGAGGCGCAACAATCGGCAAATGCCAATCTTGCCAGTGGCCTTGGCACCGCTGCTGGATATCTGGCGTTTGGGTCTTCCAAGAACATCAAGGAAAACAAGTCGAAGCCCATGTCGGTTCTCAATGCCGTGCGCGATATGCCTGTCGAGGAGTGGGAATACAAAGAGGGTCATGGCGACGGCCAGCGTCACATTGGGCCATATGCCGAAGACTTCCAGAAGGCGACCGGTCTGGGCGACGGCAAGAAGATCAGCGTGATTGACGCGCTTGGCGTCACCATGGGCGCCGTCCAAGAGCTTGCCGACAAGGTTGACAAGGTGTCTGCCGGGGCCAAGCCCAAACGCAAACAGATGGCATAAGGAGTACGGTCATGGCACTCGGATCGTTTGTAGAAGGCGTATTCAGGGGAATGTCGCTGAAAGAAAACCGCTTGGAGCGCAAGCGCCAGCGTGGTCGCCAGGAAACGCAAGACGGTCGTGCAGCGGAGACGCACGATATGGCGAAAGAGCGCCACGAGGCAAACATGCGCCGGGCTGATCAGCTTTATCGCAGGGGGGAGCGTGACAGCAACGCGTACAGCCGCCGTGATGCCAGTTTGGAGTTTTATGACAACAACATTGCCCAGCCGGCGGCCTCTCCTGACGCGGCCCCGAGCGGAGGTGCGCCGATGTCTATTCTTGAGGGCAGGATGCAAGGCCCTGGCCCGCAACTGCGATTTAATGACCCGGCGCTGAACCAAGTCAGCATGGGGCCGACCAACACGCGCGTTCGCCAGCCCACCCAGCTTTCCGTCGCGCGCGCGGTGCCGGTTGAATACAACTATGAGAACGGCCGCCTTGTGCCGGTGCGGAGGATGGCATGACCCGCGTCAACCTACCTGATGGAAGCGTGATTAACTTCCCGGATGACATGCCCCCCGAACAAATGCAGGCCGAGATCGAGCGGTATCTGTCCGACGTGAACGGCCCGCGCATTGCGCAGCCGCCACCCACGGCCGAGGCACAGGTGCCCTACGATCGGATCATGACGGATGTGACGGGTGGGCCCGATGCCCCCATCAACAGCGATCGCATTGCGCAGCCCCCGGCTACGGCTGAGGCGCAGGTGCCTTACGATCGAATTATGTCCGACGTGACCGGGGAAAACATCCCGCCCGAGGTGCAGTCGCAATCCGGTGCCAGCCAGCGGTTCTACAACACCATGGACCGCACCATGCGGGATCCCGACGCTTTGCCGCGCACAGAGCCGGGGCCGGGCCGAGACGCCCGCCGTGTGCCTATGTCGCCCGCACAGGCGCAGCAGAACGCGGAAATGGAGCGCGCGCAGCTTGCCATGCGTGACGAAGGCCCGATGACCGCAGGCGGCGGTGCGCGCCAGAACCCGCCGACGCCTGACATGCCGTATGATCGTCGTGTGCCGGCAGGCCCCGAGGCTGGCATGCCCGAGCGCAATGTTCGTCGCGGTTTGCGCGATGCTGATGCGGGGGCGCAGGCGCGAGGGCAAGCAGCCGGCGCAATGCCCGCTGAGCCGGATGCGGGTGCGATGCAGCAGGCCAGATTTGAGCCTCAGGCTCCTACGGGGGAAGCCGCGCGCGATGCTCAGACGCGAACGGCCGGCGAGCCGGGCCAGGTGCTGCCCGATCCCGGTCTGCGCGATGATGAAAAGGCACGTCGTGGCTTTGGGCGGTCTTCCTACCTCAGCGGGCTTGCTGATGCTGGTGGAGGAGGTGCCCCAAGCCCCGCCGACACGTCTGGTCAAGAGTTCCGCCGAGGTATCTCCGTGCGCGACGTTGACCCCAATGCCACCGCATTGCAGCAAGATGTTCAACGCTTTATGCGCCGGAATGATATCGAAAACGTCGTGCAACGCGTCCGTACTGGCCTGATGCAAGGCGAGTACGGCTATTCTGCGCGTCCAGCTACTCAATTCTTTAGCCGGTGGTGGGATTATGGGTCAAAAACCCCGGAACAAGGCGCCGAGGCTGAGCGCCAGCGTGAGCTGATATCCGCAACTCATGAATGGTTCGGCAGCGATGATGCGCGCGCAATAATGTCCGATATGTCAGACGAGCAGCGCATGGCGGCGGTCAGTGACCCCGTGGGCTTCTTCGAGGCGCGAGCTTCTGTCCTTGATACTGAGGAAGGCGCACCTGTTTTGACGCCCGAGGAAGCGGCCGAAGCTGGCAAAGACGTGTCGCCGAATGAGCAGCCCGTCCCCGCCCGCCAGCCCCTGTCCTTCGATCTGAGGTCCGTGCAAGCTGGACAGGCCGGACAGGCTGGGCAAGGGCAGTCTGCCCGCCAAGGCCGCACCGGATCGGCGGCGCAGACTTCACCATGAGCAACGGCCAGGTGATCCGCGTGGGCAAAGCGCCCCCGGAGGCCCAAGCGCGTGGCGTCCAGGCTGGCATGGAGCGCCTGATGAACAATTATCAGGAATTGCAGATGGTCATGATCCGCAACGGTGATTTCGAAGGCGCAAAGCAGCTTGAGGACTTTGTGAACAGCCGCAAGTCGCAGACTGCCATGAAGGAAATGAACACCGCGCTGGTCGCGATCAACTGGGGCGACACCGATTTGTTTGCCGAGTCTGTAAAAAACATGCAGCAAGCCTATAAGGACATGACCCCTTGGGAGGTCCAGACAGAAGGCACACGCCTTCTCCGCAATGAGGCCGGCCAAACAATTGGGGCGACATTGCAGGTGCGCAACCGTGACACCGGCGACGTCATGACCCAAGACTATATCGGTATGCAGAACGTGCTCGATGCACTGACTGACTTCGGCCTGCCTCACAAACAATACGAGCGCCAGCAAACACGGGTCGGTAACGCTGTGAAGAAACGCCTTAAGAGCATAGAGACGTTCGAGGAAGGCGTCCGTGAGCTTATGACAGAAATGTACCCGCCCGATACTTGGGTCGAGCGGACGTCTGGACAGCCCGTTTCCGAGGAGGAAATCAACCGCCGCATCCAGCATGTGGGTGAGACGCTGATGCAGCTCCGTCCCGATCTTGCCGCAGCCGGTGTCAAACCGCCACGGATGGGCGGGGCCGCCAGTGGCGTGGGCAACCAGATCAATGGTGGGTCGAATAACCAGCCAGTTCCGACAATGGAAGGCATGTAACGCAATATTTTGTGGTTACAGTTTCGCAAGGCACAAAATGTGGTATAAAGGGCCAGCGCACCGCGTTGGCTCTTTTTTTGTGAGGCCCCCATGAACGACATGCCGGTTTTTGCCCCCGAGCAGGAAGACCTGAAAACGCAGCTTGAGGATATTGCGATTTCCACAGGAACACCGATCGAGGTGCTTGTGGCGGCCGCAGATCAGGCGCAAGCCCGAGACGCCAATGCCATGCTTGATGTGGCGCGCAAGAGCGGCGAGCAGCTTGGACCGCGTTTCAAGGCCGGGGAAGACCCGACAGCGATCCTTGCAGAAGCCTTTGGTGAGGACACGGCGCGCGGGTTCAAGGATTACGCGACAAATATTCGTGCGGATCTCTACGGCACGCCAACGGCGCAAGAGCAGTATGAAGCCGAGCTTGAGAACGAGGGCTTTGGCGACAAGCTCAAACGTCGCGGCCAGCAGTTTGTGCGCGGCGCAACCGAGCCGTTCGCCTCAATGCCTGAAGCGGCGGCCATTGCAGAATCCCAGATTGATGACAGCGATGCGCCGGCGGAAGACCTCGAAGGCTTCCAGCGCGGGCAAAACATTCGCGACCGCGTGCAGGATGTGGTTGGCACGCCAAACCCCGCAGATGACAGCTTTGGCGGTCAATTCGCGGAAGGGTTCGGCAACCTCGTGGGCATGGGTGGCGCGGCATTGGCGGCAGGCGTGGCAGGGACCGCAGTGGGCGGCCCCGTAGTGGGCACAGTCGCCGGTATTGGCACGGGTGCAACCATCGGCGCCTCGATGAATTCCAGCCAGCTTTACCGTGAAGCACTGCAAATGGGTGCAGATGAAGAAACCGCGATCAAATCGTCTCGCTGGGGCGTGGCGATTGGGGCCTCGGATATCTTGCCGCTCGCCCGCGCATTTAAGTTTCTGCCCCAGAGCGTGCGCCAGCGTGTCGGCAATGGCGTGATGAAGCGGTTTGTAGATATCGCACAATCCGCAGGCGAAGAAGCGGCGCAGGAGTATCTGGCAACCGTTGCCAACAACATCGTTGCGCAGCAGCTTTACGACCCCGAGCGTGGCTGGACGGAAAACGCGACTGAAAGCGCCATCGTCGGTGCAGCGCTTGGTGGCACCGCCGGTGCAATCGGTGCGGGCTATGACGCGTACCGCAACCGCGCGCCACGAGACAACGCAGATCCCAACGCGCCTAGCGACGGCCCCCTTCCAGCCAGCGAAGGTGCGGAGGGTATGGTTCCTCCGGTGGCCGGGCCTGATCCGGCTGGGTCCGAGCCGCCGGAGGAGCCAACGCCATTGTCCGACGCCGTGTCGCCCGGTGATGACACAACCCGCACCGGGCCGACCACGGGCGGGCTGTCAGACGCAGCCTCGCGCGCACCTCTGCCTGTCTTGGGTGATATGGCCGAGGGCCAGCCGGTTCTGATTGAGACGGTCGATCCGGAGACCGGCGAGTTGTCCGGTTCTATCGAGGCTGTCTATTCCGGTGAGGATATCGGCCAAGGCTTTGCCACGTTCGAAGCCCCTGACGGTACGCCGCTTGAGGTGGATATCGCCGAGATCAAGTCGGGCAATGTGCTGGTTTCGCCGCGTGCCGTGACCGAGGCCAGTGCAGGCGCGCAGGCCGAGCAGGCCGCAGAACCCGCGCCTGCGCCTCAAACTCGCGACAGCGCGCAACAGCCACAAACGGCCGCCCCTTCTCTGCCTCCAATACCCGGTGGCGTGGACCCAGATGCGTTCATGGAGCGCGTGGCCATCATTGCTGAGAGTGAGGGCGTTACCAACGACGAGGCGTATCAGATAGCCTTGCGTGACACCTTGGCCGGCATGGAGCGCGATGTTTCGGGTATTAACATGCGCGACATGGCCCGCGAAAATGAGGACCTGGCCGCGCAATCACGTATCGAGGATGCCGTGTTCACCGATGAACGTGGCCAGCCTGTAATTTTCCCAGATGAAGCTACGGCGCAGAACCAGCTTGGCCAAGGCTTTGCTTTTGAACCTTTCGGCGACGGTGTTATCGCTATTCGCCAGCCTCAAGAGGATGTGGCCGATGTTTATAATGGACGCGTACCAAGCGACGGATTTCCTGTTCCAGATCGGGGAGATATCGCTCCAGGAAGCCTTGCAGATGGAGCGGTTCCTGGACAACCCGGAGACAATGCAGGCGGCGGATCAGGTGATGCTCAACCAACTGTGCAGCAAGGTGTATCTGGTGCAGAAGGCGGCGCCGACGTTGACGCTCCAATAGCCGGACCGGAGGCCAAGCCGTTTCCAAAGAATACGGCAGGCTTTTGGCAAGGCGGCACGTGGGCTGATGCGATCGCCAACGCTGTGCGTGGCCAAGCCGCAGGTGGGATGGACACGACGATCCGCATGGGCGCCAATGGCCGCCTGCGCCTTCACCAGTTTGAGGGTGACAAGTCCGACAAGCGCAACATTCCCAATGATTTGCAGGACTATGTTCGCGCAGAACTTGAAGCAGCGGGCTTGCAGCCTCTGCCGGTAGACGAAGACGCGGCACGCGCCGCGATGGGCCAGCAATCTCAAGCCGTGGAAGGGGGTGATCCTGATGGCGTATTGCAAGGGCAAGGGCAAGGGCAAGGGGGGCAAGAAGAAGTAACCCCTGCGCCCGGTGACGCTGGGGCGAGGGACAGCGCCCCAGCTGAGCCTGCCGTTGAAACATCGCCGCCGACCCCGGTTGATGACACCGCGCCAACACCAAGCCCGGTTGACGACAATGCAGCGCCGGAACCTGCCGCCAACGATGCCCCACCTTCTACGCTGGACGGCAAGCTGCGCGCCGCGCGGGACGCCGGAACCGTCGAGCATGTGACCCAAAAGGGCAAGAAGCTGACCGGCGTTGTCCTCAAGGACGTGACGCGCGACGAGGCCAAGTCGATTGACCAATACAGCTTCCGCAAGGACGGCGGGTATTTTATCCGCGAAAAGGACGTCACTACGTTTTTGGACAGTGAGGGCGCGGGCGATGATCCGAGCCGCACCGGCAACTTGCCGGAGAGGATCAACCAGATCATCACCCCCGACAACATGGATGGCACCGGCTCCTATGCGATCGACGGCGCCGATGTGCTGATTGACGATCTGGGCGATGGTGACGCTGAAATCACGCTGACAGAGCGTTCCTATCGGTATGTGGGTCGCACGAGAAGGGTGGGCGAGAAGTCGCAGCGCCTGCGCTATAGCGCGATCAAAGACGACCTGAGCCCCGAGGCCCGCGCCGCGGTTGAGGCGATTATCCAGCCGCCAGCGCCCAATGCGCCGCCTGTTGAGGACGCGCCGACTAATGCCACTGCCGCTCCCGCCGAAGTGGACTACCCAAACCGCAAGCTGAACATGCGCAAGGCTCGTGTTGACGAGCCGGTAAACGGGATCGGGGACAACAGCGACATGAGCCTTGGCAATATCGCTTTGGCCAATGCGCGCGAGGGCGACGTCCTGCCTGGCGTCGGAACCGTCCTCAAAGTCACAGAAAAGCAAATCCAGATTAGCAAGCCCGACGGCAATGTGGTTCGCATGTCGCAAGGTAATGGGGAAAAAATCAACAGCCTCGCCCGTGACATGGGCGCACTCATTGCATCCTCTGCCAACCTGCGAGACGAGCAGCTTGGCAGCCTCGTGGATATGATCGAGCGCGACCCGGCGCTGGTCTACCGCGACGGGGTGCCCATGCTGTTTGACGATCCGGCGGAGCAGGCTAACCGTGGCCAGCGCGCCAGAGCAAGCATTTTGCGTCCCCTTGGCGGCGGCTCCAGCCCCAACAATGGCTTTGCGTCAATGGCTGAGGTTGCCCGCTACATCGAGGACAACGCGCCTGCCGGCTACATGCTTGAGATTTCTGGCGAAAACAGCCCGGCGGTTCTGCGCGATCCTGACCTCAACCCTGTTCATACTTATCCCGGCATCCCACAGCGCGCAGACGTAGACCGTCACCTTGCAAAATTGCGCAGCAAGATCGAGGACTTTGGCGAAAAGATTGGCGGCGCCCGCAAAGATCTTGCCAAGTCTTACAAGGAAAGCATGTCGCAATATGAAAGCGGATCGGACCTTATCGACAGCGGCGCATCTCTTCCGGAATTGATCCCCGAACCTGATTACGCCAAGCTGGCAGAGGCTGGGGTGTCTCCGCAAGCACTGGGTATCATTTCCTTCCTGCGCGGTAGTATTCGGCGGAAACCAACAGATCGTTTTCGTCAGTATGATTGGGCGGGCGAAGTGCGGGCTGCGCAGGAAACCATTGCGCAACTGATTGACGGGGAACTTGCTCCGTTTGATTGGGCGCAGCGAGGCAATGACAGCCTTTATCGCAAGGCCGATCGTTTTCACGCGCAGACCATTTCCCTCATGGATTATGATCTTATGGGAATGGCCGGCCGTATGAATTTCCAAATGTTCTCGGCCGGTGATGTTACGGCAAGAGCAAACTGGCCCGGCCCTCGCGTCACGCACGCCTATGCAAAAACTCCCGAAGAAATGGCGACCAAGATCAAGGATCTGGTCCAAATGTATCGCAAAAAACGCGAAAGCCAGAAGGAACAGGGCTACGATTTTGATTTCCATATCCGCTACAATCGAGCTGGGCAGGCGTTCATTTACGCTCGCAAGCCTAAAGTCACCAAGATCAAGACGTTTAACAGCGTAGCAGAGGCGCGTGCCGCCCTGAACGACGAAAATCAATTGGCCGAGATCCAAGCCGAGGCCGAAAAAATGAAGAATGGGCCGCGTGAGTGGCGCGAGATCAGCAAGGACAGACAAGGCCCTGAGCGCCGCAAAGGCGATGTGACCCCCAAGCAGTTCGAAAAGGCTTTTGGCTTCCGGGGCGTAGAGTTCGGCAACTACACGACGCAGAAGGAGCGTCAGGAGTTCTTGAACAAGACCTATGACGCCTTCATGGATCTGGCCGGCGCCCTTGGCGTTCCGGCTGAAACCCTGTCGCTTAATGGCAAGCTGGGAATTGCCTTCGGAGCGCGCGGCCAAGGCAATCGAGGCGGAATGACCGCTGCGGCGCATTACGAGCCGGGCAAGACCGTGATCAACATGACCAAGAACGCTGGGGCCGGTTCTCTGGCCCATGAATGGTGGCATGCGGTTGATAACCACATTGCTCGCAAAAACGCCGGAAACGACGCCTCGCAAACTCTTTACACGGAAAACCAAGCGCAACGCGCTTATGTGACGGGTGAGCTGGACGAGGATTTCCACAAGTCAATCTATTCGCTGATCCGGTCCATCAAAAGCACCGGCTGGCACAAGCGCTTGGTCAAGTTTGATGAAATGCGCGCCAAGCCCTATTGGTCCTCAAATGTCGAGGAAACAGCGCGTCTCTTCGAGGCTATGGTGGTTGAACGGCTCGACGATCGGGACATGGTGAACGATTACCTGTCCTCGATGGACGGTAATTCTGGGGCGTATCCGTCACTCAAGGACATGGGGGAGCTGCGCAGCGCGTTCAATAACGTCATAGGCTTCATCGAGCGCGATTTCACCAAAGGCGGCGGCACCGTGCCCGTCATGCCGGATCTACGTCCTGACGCGCGCACGCGCCCGCCCGAAGTGGGCCGTGAGTGGCAAAGCGCGGACGGCGCGCGCAAGATTGTAGACCGGGGTACGCGTGAGCGTGCAGGTGAGCCGCAAGACTATTTCGTGGTCCAGATGGAAGGCATTGAAGAAACGGTAAAGGTGCCCGTCTCCGAGATCGGGCGCATAATTGCACGGGATGAATATTCGCTTACCGAAGAGGGCCAGCGCGAGCGTGCTGAGAAAAAAGCCGAAGAAGAGGCTGCCCGCGCTGCGGACGACGCCAGAAAAAGCGTGAAGCAAGCCAAGGCTGAGCGCCGAGAAGCATTTATGGACAGCCAAAAAGCCGACACAAGCGAGCGCCGTCGGATTGAGCGCGCACTGACCAAAGAGCTGTCTTTTGGCACAACGCGGCAGGACCGCATTGATGAGCTGGTAACGGATGGCCGGGCGGTTATTAAGGACGTCCCGGTTGAGCAAGGCGGTATCGGCTGGGTTTTGACAAGCCCATCACGTGGCGCGGTCACTGGGTCCGATTTGGCGGGCTTTGGTCGTCGATATGCTGAGTGGGCGATCCGTCAGCGCGACCGCCAGCAGGAAGCCGACAACGAAGAATCGCTCTTGAGCGGCACAGGCGAGGCCGCGTTGGAAAGCCAGAGTGAAGCGCCTCAAGAGAACGACGCCGATGCGGGCGCAATTCTCGACAGCGCGTTCGATGCGGTGTTCGGGACCGAAGAGGGTGACCAGGCCGCCGATGATGGGGCGCAGGACACCGGCCAGACGGTCGAGGGGCCTGCCACGCGCTTGCAGCAGGTGGCCGATCTAATCCAAGGATCGGACGGGGCGCAGGACACCGGCGCGCGCTCTTACGTTTTGGCCGCCCTCAAGGACTTGCAGCAGGGCCGCTCGCCGGATGCGGTCATTCCGAACTTGCAAGAAGCCTCGCAGCGTCTTTTCCGCCAATTCCCCGATACGTCCGATGTTCTGGACGAGATAGTAAGCAATTTGGAAGGCCAGACCCCGCAACCTGGCACACAGCGCAGCGCGGGGGAAGCGGCATCGAGCGCGGCGCGCAACACCGTTGATGGCATGAAGAACCTCGGGCAAGCCATGAACGAGCTGTTCGGCGGCAGTGACCCCAGCAAGCTCAACATGGGCCTCAATTTTTCACGCGAAACATACGAAAAGGCAAAGCCGCTCTTCATCGAAGCCGTGCGCCGGTTCGGTCAAGCCGGGCAGGATCTCCGCGATTTGGCAATCGCCATGGTGCGCGGGCTGCAATCCGAGGGCATGAACCGCGAGGCGCAGCAGAACATGCGACCATATCTCGAACGCTTCATTGAGGACGTGCGCTCGGGCGAGATTGCGCCATTTGAAGAGGCCGAAAGCACCACGGAGGGCGGCCAGCAAGCCACCGAGGACACAGGCCCGACCGAGGCCCCCGAAGGGGCGCCGCAACGTGTGCAGGTGGGCGCAGAGTTCGCCAATGCCTTCCGTGAGGGGCGCGAGTTCAAGACCATCGTGCAGGCGCGGGCCTTTGCCGAAGAGGTCGCGGGCGAGAAAATGTCCAATAAGGACGTGGAAGAGGCAATCGAAGCCGGTCTGGTCATGCGAGCGCGCGAGGTCGCAGCGCAGTCGGCGAACCCGAGCGAGGCCTATGGCCAGCTGGTCGATCTCTACAAGACCCAGCCCAACCTTGCCACGCGCACGTCCGAGAGCGTCGAGCAGCAGGCTTACTCAACTCCGGCGCCGCTAGCCTATATCGCCTCGCAGCTGGCCGATGTGCGGTCGGACACCAGCGTGTATGAGCCGAGCGCTGGCAACGGGATGCTTTTAATAGAGGCCGACCCCGAGCTGGTCACGGCAAACGAGCTGAATGACGCGCGTTTTAGCGTCCTCGATGCGCTGTATGATGGCGCGAGCTTGACCCAACGGGACGGCGCGAGTTTTGCTCCTGACGGCCCGTTTGATCGGATCATTGCCAACCCACCGTTCGGCAAGGTCAAAGACGCCAACCTCAAGAACAAGCGTTGGGCTATGGATGGCTTCAACACCACCGAGATCGACCATGCGATTGCTTGGAAAGCCCTGTCCCAGATGAAGGACGGCGGGCGGGCTGTTCTGATTATTGGCGGCATGAAGGCCGATACTGATGCCGAACGCGCAAAGGGCTATAAGGCGCGCGGCAGACACCCCTTTTACACGAAGCTCTATGACCAGTATAATGTCACGGAACATTTCACCGTCGCGGGGGACCTCTACAAGCGCCAAGGCGCTGCGTGGCCGGTCGATGTGATTGTGATCGAAGGCCGTGGCCAAAGCGCAAAACCTTACCCCTATGTCACAGCGCCGGCGCTGTATTCCGATTGGGGCGACTTCGGAAGGAGATTGACAAATGATGGCGGTAGTCTGGACCCCCGACAACAGCAGAATGGGGATCGGAACGATAGTTCTCAAACAGAGGCCGGCAATGGAGCTGACGCGCCTACACTACCAGGGGGCGTTGGGCAGCAGGATCAATCGGATGGCGCGGCAGGTGCCACCGGAGGATCTGAGAGAAGTCGTGCAGCCAGCTCTAATCAACGAGGGGCTGGATCTGACGGGGACCAACAATCCGGGCGATTTGATGGTGGAAATGAGCGAGCAGCTTCGCAATCTGAGCGGGATGGACGCTCAGAAATGGCCGGTTCCGGCGAGCAAGCTGGAAGCCAACGTGCAAGAAGCCAGCAGACTGATGAACAGAGATATCGCCCTGACGGATCTGATGGGGATGCTTTACGGGGAGTAAACCGCCCCGAAAACACCGAAACAGAAACCGATTACCAGGTCAGGTATCAGCCGCACTCCGACAGCCGGTTTGCGGTGGGGACTCTTGTGCCGCGTAACATGCAGACGGCAATCGACAAAGCGCTTGAAAAGATCAAGCAGCGCGTCGGCGGCAACATTGACCAGTATGTGGCAGACAAGCTGGGTTACACGCTTGAAGAAGTCACGGGCACCGAGAACGCGCCGGGCTATTTCTCTGCTGAGCAGGTGGACGCTTTGGCGATGGCGATCGACAACGTGGAGCAAGGCGCGGGCTTTATTGTGGGCGACCAAACCGGTGTTGGGAAAGGCCGCTTCGTGGCCGCGATGCTACGCTATGCAACGCTCAACGGCATGGTGCCAGTGTTTGTCACCAAGCAGCCTGGCCTCTTTGCCGACATGATCCGGGATCTGCGCGATATTGGTGAGACTACCGCAGAAAAAAGCATACTCACCAGCCAATCGCTGCGTGGTCAAAAAGCGGTGCCGCTGTCCGAAGCTTCTGGGGATGTCCTTCCTACGCCGTCAGAAGCCAAGCTCAAATCTGCACTTGCGGAAATGCAAAAAACTGGCCGCTTGCCAGAGGGTTACGATATGTTCTTCACGACATATTCGCAGCTGCAATACAAGGCGGGTAGCTCAGGCGGGCTGACACCGCGCCAGAAAGCTCTTAACGCAATCGCCCCGAACGCCATGATGGTTTTGGACGAAAGCCACGAGGCAGGCGGCACGGAAACGCGCCAGATCGACAAGAACACTGGCGAGCCGAAGCCAACCCGCGCCGATTATGTGCGCGAGGTTCTGCAACGCTCGCGCGGCGCGGTCTATTCGTCGGCCACCTACGCCAAAAACCCCACGGTCATGTCGCTCTACAATCGCACCGACCTGCAATACGCGGTCGAAAGCATGGACGAGCTGGCCGATACGGTGAAGGCAGGCGGCGTGCCCTTGCAACAGATCATGGCGAACATGCTAGTCGAATCCGGCCAGTATGCCCGCCGCGAACGGTCCTTCGAGGGCGTCTCGATGGAAGAGGAAGTGCTGCCTACAGACGTGGCGATGGCCGAAACTTCCTCGAAGCTCATGTCGGGCGTGTTCAATCTGGATCGTGATTACATGGAGGATCTGCGCGAGGCCTTCCTTGGTCAGCTCGAAGAGCGCGGCCTTCTGGCCGGTATGGATCGGGCAGTGGGGGAAGAGGCTGTCGGGAATAGCGTCGGGTTTGCCAACGTCATGCACAATGTTGTCAACCAAGCGCTTTTTGCGCTCAAGGCCGATGCGGTCGCAGATCGGGCGATTGAGCTGCACAAGAGGGGCGAAAAGCCCCTGATTGCTGTGACGAACACCAATGAGGCCCTGTTGCGCGATTACATTGCTGATGCCGGGCTGGCCGAAGGGGACGCAGTGGACATGCAGTTCAACGTGATCTTCGAGCGGTATCTGAACCGGCTCCGCCGCGTGACGGTGAAGGATTCGAACGACAACAAGCAGCACTTCTGGATGACGGACAGCGACATTACCGAGTTGGGTGGCCCCGAGGCGCTAAACGCCGTCAAGGCGATTGAGAAACAGATAAAGGATGCAGACCTGTCGGGTATGCCGGCCATGCCGCTGGACTACGTTTATGATCGGCTGACGCAGGCCGGCTTGAAAGTGGAAGAGATTACTGGGCGCAGCATCACGGCGCGCGGCGGCAAGATCACGTCTCGTGAAGCCAGCGATGCGGCCAAAAAGCGCGCAATGAACGGGTTTAATTCGGGGCGGATCGACGCAGTGATACTCAACAAGTCCGGCTCAACTGGATTTTCGCTGCACGCCACGGGCAAGGAGGGCAACGATGGCAATAAACGCCATATGCTGATCTTGCAACCTGACCCCAACATCGACACGTTTATGCAAATGCTTGGGCGCATTCACCGCACGGGGCAGACCAAACTGCCAAGCTACACTATCGCGGTTTCGGATCTTGCGCTTGAAAAGCGCGTGTCAGCTAATCTGATGAAGAAAATGGCGTCCCTCAACGCCAACACGACCGCTTCTAAAAGCAGTGCCGTATCGCTCGATAGTGTCGTGGATTTCCTCAACAAGTATGGCGACGTGGTGGTGAACGAGATCCTGCGCGACGATGCTGAGCTGGCCTCGCGCATCAACGTTTACCCTCGGCAAAGAGGCGGGATTGCGGGCCTTGCAGGCAAGGTCACAGGGCGCCTGTCGCTGTTGCCGCCTAGCGAGGTCGAAGAGATCTACGATCGGGTCAGCCAGGCATACATCGAGTATGTGGAAGCTCTGGACAAGATGGGCATGAACACCCTCGAAGCAAAAACTCTTGATTTGCGCGCAGTCTCTAACAGCAAGGAGGTTTTGCAAGAGAGCAGTGGAGATGGTTCCAGCCCATTTATGCAAGAGGCCTTTGTTGAAGACGTCAGCGTTCGCAAACTCGGTCAGCCTTATACTATGGACGAGCTGAAAGCTGAGATTGTGAAGGTTACGGAAAACAATCCGGAGGCTCATGTGCGCCAGCACGGCGAAAAGCTCGATGCGCTTTTGCCTGGTTACATCAAAAAGCTCGAAAGCAGCTTGAAAAAGGCACAGGAACGGTTGGCCAGTGCCAAGACGGACTCGCAAAAAACGCGTGAGAGCGAGGCCGTTGCAAACTGGCAGTCCAAGATAAATGGCGCGCAACAGACTGTGCGCGAAGTCAAGGACATGATAGAAGAGCTGCGCCCTGGAAAGTTCAAGGCGGTTACGCTGGTAGATGAAGATAGCGGGCAGCAGCGCTCTTACGAAGCGGTCCCGGTTGAAATCAACACCAAAGGCCTCAAGGACAACCCTACGGCACTGTCGCAGATCAAAGTGCGGTTTGCGCTTGCAGACGCATCCCGCGAGGTTTGGGTGCCATTTTCGAAGCTCATGGACGAAAACGCGCCGTTTAGCTATCGAGCATCAAGCGCTGAGCGGGTCCAGTTCCAGTTTGAAAACGGCATGACCGAGAGCCGCGAAAACCGCCAGATTATTACCGGAAACGTGGTGTCGGGCTTTTCGAAGTTGGGCAAGCGCGGCCAGATCATCATGTTTACCAGAGATGACGGCAGCGTTGAGCATGGCGTTATGCTGCCTCGTGACTTCAACGTGGCCGACGAGTTAGAGAAAAAGCCTGTCACCTTCACTAAACCGGAGCACGTCGCGGCTTTCCTTGATGAAGAGCCAGAACGACGCATCGTGCAGGATGATAGTGGGGTTGTCACGATTACGAACCGTGGCGGTGAACGCTACACGATCAAAGTGCAAAATCGGGGCGGCAAGCCGTTTTATCTGAACCCAGCAGTGCGTAATTTGGTGGGCGATTTCGAGGGGCGCGGCAAGGGCATGAGAGCCATGTTCCGAGGCCGCGACACGCTCAAGCAGGTGATCGAGGCCTACCAGACGCAACTCGGCACCAAGTTCATCACGGAGACTTCAAAAGAAGAGGCACGCGCAATCACGGGTGAAAAGGCTTACGGCAATCTGCAAGCCGCCGTCGCAAAACGCCGCCCGGCAGACTTCGAGGCCGCCGCAGCAGACGTGGTTCAGTCCACCCCAGAGGATCGAAAGCGCCTGACCAAGCTGCGTAAGGACATGCGCGCCGAGCTTCGCAAGATCGGGATCAGCGCCAGTATCAGCTTGGATATTCGTGACGAGTTGATTGCTTTCCCCGGCATGCCTCCCTTGGATGGGTATTTCCTGGACGGTGTGATTGGCGTGAGCGCGTCTGCGCCCGAGGGGCCGATGGCAATCATGCGTCATGAGGTGATACATGCCCTGCGCAACAAGGAACTGTGGGGCAAGGACTACGGCCTTTTTACCCAGAAGGAATGGCGCACCGTGTCGCGTGCCGCGCGGGCCGATGCAGGTATCATGCGCATCGTCGAGCGCGATTATCCCCGGCTGAGCCGTGAGCGAAAGACTGAGGAAGCTGTCGCGATCATGTTCCAGCAGTGGAACAACGGCGCAGAAGGCTACCAAGGGGCCTTGGCGCGCGCATTGAAGCGCCTGAGCCGCATCATCGAGGCAATTTCCAACGCCCTTCGTGGCAATGGCCTGAACACCGCGGCAGGTGTGTTCGAGGGCATCCGTGACGGCCGCATCGGGGCGCGTCAGACAGGGGCCAGCATGGCGGCCGAGGGCGGCACCTTGCAGGCCAGTGTGCGCCGGGAAGGCATGGACCCTGACCCGACCGACATGAGCTTGCGCGAGCGTCTGTCCAACATGTGGCAGGGCGGGGTGGCCCGGAACGACAACAGCATGGATCAAAAAGAGCGCCGGATGATCAGCAACCTGCTCACCGACGCCATGGGCAGCAGCGATAAGTACAATATTCTGTCTTTGGCGCCCGGTGAAGTGTTGTTCCGCGAGCTTGGTCGGGAATTGCCCTCTGCTAAAAAGTGGGTCGATACGATCCGCAAGATGAACATCGAGCGCAACGAGCGGCACTATGAGGCCGACAAGCTGGCGCGCGAGTGGCAGGGCGCGTATGCCAAGGACAAGAAGAACGGCCGCGCCATGTTCAACCTCATGTATGAGGCAACGCTGGCACGCGTGGATCCCTCCGAGCGGTTCAAGGCACCTAAGCGCACACCGGAAATGCGCGATGTGGATTATGGCCGCGTGGTCGAGCAGGCGCGCGCCGAATACGGCCAGATGCGCGCACGCTTCCAAGCCCTGCCTGAGCAGATGCAGGACCTGTTCCGCCGGGTGCGCGACTCCTACAAGAAGTTCGATGACGATCTGATCGACGCCATGGTGGACAACGTGTCCAAATCCATGGACTTGCAGGCCGCGCGTCTCAAGACGCAGTTCGAGCAGGACTTGCAGGACATTCGCGATGAAGGGCTTGCCGGTGATGCCAGGGCGCAGGCCGAGAAGACCGCGCGCAACCGGTACAACACGGCGATCGGCAAGCTCAAGTTTTCACGCCAGGCACGTGTTCGCCAGATGCGGTTGAAGTTCGAGCGTAACCGGATCGACGATCCGTATTTCCCGCTTCTGCGCTTTGGCCAGTATTTCGCGACCGTGCGCGACGAGGAAGGCAAGGTCGTGTCCTTCTCGCGCTTCCAGACCGTTGGGAAGCAAAACCAGTTCATCAAGCGCATGGAGGGGGAAGGCTATCGCGTAGAATCCGGTGTTATGGACACCGAGACCAACATGAACCGGTATGTTGACCCGAATTTCGTGGCCGACGTGCAGGAGCTTCTTGGGGATGCCGCTGGCGATGGCAAGCTGGCCGACGCGATCTGGCAACGATGGCTGGAAACCTTGCCTGACTTCTCGGTTCGCACCGCCAACATTCACCGCAAGGGCACGCCGGGCTTCGATCGAGACGCGATCCGGGCCTATGGCACCCGCATGTTCCATGGCGCGCACCAGCTTGCCCGCCTCAAATACGGCGCCGACATGACCAAGTTTGTGGAAGCGACACGCAAGGAGGCCAAGCTGGCACGGGATCCGAACCGGGCCGGCATGGTGGCCAACGAAATGATGAAGCGCCACCAGTGGGCGATGAACCCGCAAAGCTCAACCTGGTCGGCTTGGGCAACGGGCGCGGCATTCGTCTGGTATCTGGGGATTACGCCAAGTGCAGCCATAGTGAACCTGACGCAGACAACGACCGTCGGGATCCCGGTCCTGACAGCCGGGATCGAGGGCGCAACCGTCAAATCGACCTCCGCGGCCTTGGGCAAGGCTTTGAAAGACTTCACCGGCGGGGTGATGCGCAAAGGGCTTGAACCCGGCACAACGCGGGGCGTGCGCACCAGCGCAAACCTCACGGCTGAGGAACAATCAGCCATGGTGGAAGCCTATCGCCGGGGCGTGATTGACAAAAGCCAAGCGCACGACATCACAGCGATCAAGGATGGCGGGGTAGAATACTCGCCGGTGCGCGAAAAGGTCATGCGGCCGATCGCGTTCTTCTTCCACCATGCGGAACGGTTGAACCGCGAGGTGACGTACCTCGCCGCCTATCGTCTGTTGCGCAAACAGGGGGTGGATATCGAGCAAGCGATTGATCGTGCGGCAAACCTGACGTGGGACGCGCATTTCAACTATGAGAACTGGGCGCGTCCGCGGTTCATGCAGGACGATTTTGCCCGCGTTGCGCTGACCTTCCGCAACTTCACGATCAACATGCTCTACCGCCTGTTCCGGGACACGCATCAAGCGTTGCAAGGTGAAAGTCCCGAGGTGCGCAAACAGGCGCGGGCACATTTGATCGGGATCACCAGCATGATGCTCTTACAAGCCGGGATAACCGGCACGTGGGGCTATGCGCTGATGATGCTGTTGGCAGGCATGTTCTTTGATGGCGGCAGCGACGAGGCCGAGGAAGAACTCAAGGGCGCGGTTGTCGGGCTGTTTGGGCCTGGCGCGGGTGGCATGCTCCTGAACGGCGTGCCTGGGCAACTGACGGGCGTGGACCTGTCTTCGCGGATCGGTATGCCCGAGCTTTGGTTCCGCAAGCCCAACCGAAACCTCGAAGGCAAGGAAGCCTATCAGTATTGGGTTGAGCAGCTGATCGGCCCGGTGCCGGGGATCGCGGCGGGCTTCTTCCGGGGCATGGGGGCAATCTCCGATGGCGAAGTGTGGCGAGGGTTCGAATACGCTGTGCCGAAAGCGATCCGAGACCAGATGCGGTTCGTGCGATATCTCAATGAAGGCGTGACGACCTACAAGGGCGAGCCGCTTTTGGATGGCGTGTCCGCGCATGATGCGATTGTGCAATCACTTGGCTTCTCGCCGGCGCGGGTCAGTGAGCGGTATGAGCAGAACCGGCGCATGATGAACATGCAGGCCGGGATCCAGGACGATCGGCGCAAGATTTTGGCCGACGTGACGGCGAAGCTGCGCAAAGGCGAACCGGTCTCGGAAAAGGATCAACGTCGGATCCAGAAGTTCAACGAGAAGTACCCGACTTATCCGATCACGTACAAGACGATCGAGCGATCGTTGAACGCGCGGATGCGGATCAGTGACCAGATGCAAGGCGGGGTGCGCCTCAATCCGAAGCTCGACGGCTATATCAGGGATGCCATGGCGCCGTCGATCAACAACTAACCGGCGGTACATGGCACCTCATTTTGTGGTTCAGAGTTTCACAACCACAATATGTTGTGCTAAAGTCTGCCTGAACGCATGTGGTTCTTATGGCGATGATGGCGGCTGTCATGACAAAACCGACCTTTAATATGCAAATCTCCCTTGGGAGCGTTTTGCAAATTTGCGCTTTGCTGGTGGCTGTGACAGCCGGATGGATGCGGTACGAGGCGGGGATCGCCGCAAACTCACGAAGCGTTGAAAACCTGACGTCGAAGGTGGCGGCGACAGAAGATAGAACCCGCGACCTCGAACAAAATTTTGTCCGACAAGACGAGCGGATGACCAGCATTTTCGCACTTCTCAGCCGGATCGACAGTCGTTTGGAGCGCATAGAAATGCGTAATGGTGATGGGCGATGAGACGGGCAGAAGCAATACGCGGCGACACTTTCATCGCCAATGGCACCTACACCGACGATCAGGGCGTACCTGTCAATCTGACAGGATATTCTATTGCCTGCCAAGCCAAGGGCAACGGCGCAACGTTGACCCTGACCAGCCAGATCACTGACGCGGCCAATGGCCAATACACGCTGACCGCTGATCCTGCCACGACGCGGGACTGGGAGCCGGGCGATTACCTCGCTGACATTGAATACACGCTTGCCGGGGTGGTGAGCAGCACGGACCGCTTCGTGTTTCGCGTGCTGGAGGATGTGACCAATGCCGACTAACCTTGAGATCACCAGCGGCAAAGGCAAGCCGATTATCTTGGAGATCGGCGGGGCCGGGGCTCTTGCCAGCACGGCGGCGGCGCAGGCGGCAACGTCTCAGGCAGCGGCGGCGGCAAGCGCATCGAGCGCGGCGTCGTCGGCCACGGCAGCGGAAGGCTCGGCCACGGCGGCTGCGGCGTCCGAAGCCGCCGTCGAAAACAACAAGACCGTTGCAAGTGATAGCGCAAGTGCCGCCGTGGCGAAAGCGATCGAGGCTATTAACGCCTCGAACAGCGCGTCAGCGGCAGCGGCCAATGCTGTGGACTCTGAAAATGCGGCTGCATCGAGCGCAGCGACCGCTTCGGCGGCGCAGGTAGCAGCAGAAAGCGCGCGTGATACCGCATCGGCTCACCGCCTGAACGCTCAGAACGCAGAGGCGGCGGCGGAAACCGCGCAGGCGGCGGCTGCATCCAGCCAAGCCGCAGCCTCGGCCAGCGAAGCCAATGCAGCCACGTCAGAGGCGAACGCCGCAACATCGGCTAGTGAAGCGCAAAACGCAGAATCAGGGGCCTTCGCGATCTACGGGTCAATTTCGGCGGTCCAAGCGGCGGTTATCGACAGCCAGTCTGCCCGTGACCAATCCCAGGCAGCCCGAGACACCGCAAACAGCCACAAGCTGGCCGCCGAGGCCGCAGCAACCAGCGCCACAAGCACAGCAGCATCTCTGACAGGCTTTGACCTCGCAGCAATCGCTGAAACCAAAGCCGATACCGCAGTCGATGTCTTTGTGTATGACACTTCACGGGATAGCGACGGCGGGGCATGGCGCAAGCGCACTCAGCACACAAGCTGGTATAACGAGACGCTGAACACTGCCATCCGTGGTTCTCGCCGTGAGTTCCCTGCGGTGGCAGTGATTGTCCTCACCGCCCAAAATTTGACGATCTATGACGGTGATGACCCGTCGCTTCCTATGTGGATGGTCTTTGATGATAGTTACGAAGATATGGTGCCTCAGAATGCCAATCAAAGAGCCATTTCGGCCCTAAATGGCATCATATGCAATGGGGCAACACAGTTCGCTCAGGTTAATTTTATTTTGGATAATGGACTAAGGCTCGCTAGTAACACCTCTGGCCACTACCAAGGCAATATTTCTGAGAGAAATGCTGCTAGAGGATATGACACTTCTATCAGCGTAAGAATTGTCAACAACAGTGTCAGAGACGTCGCCATGACTGTCCTCCCCGACGCCCCGATTGACCCTGCGACTGGGCTTCCTGTGCCTACGATTGCGGTGGCGACTGATGGTGGCTACAGCCAAATCGGCTGGGATGGGGTTTCCACGGACAACGTCTGGGATGCGGCTTCGCTTAGTGCGGCCGCTCGGACATGGTCAAAGGTGGAGTTTACGAAAGACAATCAAATAGTTGGCAATATCGGGTATGATACCAACAGCGCATACGGAGCCGTTTTGGTATTTGATCCATTGACCGCTGATGTGTCTTATAATGGTAATGCTTTGATTGACGCTACAGCCCAGACCAATGATATTTTCGAGGTCTACAACGGTCGGGCACAACCAGTTCAAATTGAACCATATGGAAGCAACACTCTGCGCAGCGTAAGCATAAGCGCCGTCGGGAACTCCATAGCCGTTGCAACTAGCCTGCGCAGCGCCCTCGCCCTCGTGGAACGCAATCCAGATGCGCCTGAGACGGGCATGCACGCCCTGCTGACCTCCACCTACAACACCGGCTACATGCCCGCCAACATCAAGGGTGCGTTCCTGTCCGACACCGACGACACTGATCTGGTGGGCGGTGAGCTGGTGACGAATGGCGGGTTTGATACGGACCTGACGGGCTGGAGTGATGTTGGGGCAGACACAACAGCGTCTGTTGTAGATGGGAAGCTAAAAATTGAGATAGCCGCAGGGTTGGGTGATGTTGTTGCTGTAGAGCAAGATATAACAACCGTTGTTGGCCTTTTGTATGAGTTTCGTTATACGATAGTCGGCTACACAACAGGTAGATGGACTACTCAAGCATCTCCCGGTTACACCTCCAGTCAAGGGGCTGGGATTGGAGAACAAGTCGTTTATTTTGTGGCAAGCTCAACTACCACAACTATTAAACTGGGTAACGGGCCATTCCAAGCTGATGTTGGGGAGTATGTTGAGTTCGACAACATCTCCGTCCGCCGCGCAGACGCAGACCGCTCGATGAACGCCAACGGCCTGATCGTCAACGGCACGATCACCCGCACCCTCGATCCGGGCGAAGAGTTGGTATGGTGCACCCTCAGCGACGATTGCACCGTTACGCTTCCTTCCGACATATCCTCAAGCGGGATGGTGGTCTGGTGGGAGAAGGTTTCAGGCGTCCCGACCTTTTACGCAAAAGACCTGTCAGGCGGCACCAGCTATGTCAACTTGACGCCCGGATCGCCGCCAGCAAGCATCACGTTCAGCGGTGCAGATATGACGATCAAGGCGGGGCGTCCGATGCGGTGCGTTCGGCCCTCCGGCTCGATCTGGACGCTTGACCAGCTTGCCAAGACCTACAACGACGAGCGCCTTGCCTTCGCTGGCCCTTGTACCCTCTACGGCGCGTCTGACGCTGTGACAGCCCTCGCCCATGATCCTGTGACCGACCTGCTTCATGTGGGAACCAGTGCTGGCCGTAGCGTGTTCCAAGGGCTTCGTCGAGTAGACAACACAACTGACGCTGTCGGAACGGCTATCAGTGCAAGCAACAATCTGATCGTGGAGGAATAATCATGACAGTTCGGATTAACAAACCCGCGATTAACCTGCGTGAAGCTCTCGCCAAACTCGCTGGCCTCAACCCTACGCCTAAGCAAGAGACGTTCTTCTACTCAGGCGACAGTAGTGAAACTGACTTTCCTCTGCCCGAAGGCTGGAAGCCTGTGAACGTCTTTGTTGATGGTGGTCTCTACCGCCCCGGCTCAGGCGAGGACTACACAATCAGCTATGACGGCTTCATCTACACGGTAGTCTTTGCTGTCGCCCCGGCTGCGGTCGATGTGGGCATTATCTGCGAACAGGAGGTGTGACATGACGGTATTTATCCAGAAGGGTGATGCACCTATGAGCTACCGTCAGGCAGTCAAGCGCGGGCTGCGTTATTTCGAGGCCGAGAAGGCCTACTGGCAGCGTGAGCAAGGGATCGTTCAGGGCGACACCGCCTACAAGGCTTGGGCGGCGCAGTGGGTTGACGACAATGTGGTGAATGAGGCCAACAACATCTTCAACCACCAGCTGGCTGCGTACCGCGCCGCTTTGGGCCGCCTCGACCAATACATCCTGGCAGACGGCCGGCCCGAGGTCACCGAGGAACAGGAGACCGGCCAGTTTGACCCGGAGACCGGCGAGCCGATCACGGAAGCTGTGGTCGTGCAGAGCGCCATTGATCCGGTAGAGCCCACCGTCGAGCAGGCAGTCTATGACGAGACGACGGGAGAACAGACCGGCACCGAGACGGTGACCAACCCTCTGATTGTGAAGGACGAGGCGGAGCGCGCTGAGGCGCAAGCGGTTATCGCCGCCACCCCGGCTGAGGTTGTGACGTTCCATGATGCACTCAATGTTTGAAAAGGACTGGCGCACAATCCAGTCACGCTTGTCGCTTCTGGGCTTTGATCCCGGCCCGATCGACGGCGTTCGCGGGCCGCGCACGGATGCGGCGATCGTTGCGTTCAAGAAGTCTGTTGGCCTGCGTGCCCGCGCCTACTATGGCCCTCTGACACACCAGGCGCTTATGTCGGTGCCAAAGCCGGAAACTCATGTGCCTTGGTTCGCCGAGGCTCAGAAGATGATGGGGATCCACGAACAGCGTGACGTGTCTCAACTTTCAAACTGGTTCTATCACACGGTGGCTTGGCTGGACCCGCGGGAGGTGCCTTGGTGCGGCGCCTTTGTCGAGACTTGTTTCAAGCTGTGGGATCCAAGCTGCAAAACGCCAAGTAACCCATTGGGTGCGCGTAACTGGAGCACCTTCGGGATGCCCATGCAGCCGTGCCTTGGCGCGGTGCTGGTGTTCTGGCGCGGCAGCCCGAGCGGATGGAAGGGGCA
Source organism: Roseobacter sp. AzwK-3b (assembly GCF_000170875.1). Classification (NCBI taxonomy): domain Bacteria; kingdom Pseudomonadati; phylum Pseudomonadota; class Alphaproteobacteria; order Rhodobacterales; family Roseobacteraceae; genus Roseobacter; species Roseobacter sp. AzwK-3b. Next base: position 166,008 of record NZ_ABCR01000006.1, on the reverse strand, counting down.
TGTCGGCTTTTATCGCGGCGAGGACGAGACGCATTTCCATGTTCTCGGCGGGAACCAGAAGAACGCTGTAACCGTTACGAGGATCAGCAAGGACCGTCTTCTGGATTCGCGCTGGCCGCGCAAGTTCCCGTTCATCACCAACAAGGTGCATGTGTCGAGCAATGGCGTTCCTGTGTCGCGCAACGAGGCTTGATTCATGGACGAGATGATCGAGGGGCGCACACGAAGCTGGAAATACCGCCGTCGGGCTGCGTTCGGCCTCTTGGCATTCGGCTGTGGCGGCTTGGCGTATCTGCTGGTCGAGGGCAATGACAGCGAACTGCACCGGCAGATCGCGTCGGGCCTCGTGACGATCGTGGTGGCCACCATTGCGGCCTACATCGCGGGCGGGGTGGCTGACGACAAATTCCGTGATCAGCACGCCGATACCTATCGCTGGCGGGCAGGGTGATGCCGAACCCTTGGCTGATACTCGGTGCCATTGCGGTGTTGGCCGGCGCCTGGGGGCATGGGTATTGGCGCGGAGGGGAGGCGTGTCGCGCTGCGCACAACGCCGAGATCATCGAGCGCCAAAGGGAGGCGCAGAAACTGAATGACGCCCGCCTAGAGGCGCTGCAAGAGCGCGACCGGCTGGCGCGAGAGCTTGAGGAAAGCGCGTATGCGGATCCTGTTACTGTGGAGCGTTGCCTGGGCCCTGACCGGGTGCACCGGCTCAACAACCTACGTTGAAGGCGCAGACCCCTGCGCGCGCCCGGTGTCGCTGCCAGCCGGGTATCTGAACGATCGCCAGGTCGAGCTACTGTGGTCACGTGATCGCAAGGCGCTTCTGGATTGCGGCGATAAGGTCGAGGTCCTGAGCGGACGAGAAGTCAATTCAGATCCCGAGTGACGGGATGCGCGGCGGGTCGCTCACCCGTCTCTGATTTAGAAAGGAGAGCCCTTCTGAATCAGTGTTTCACGCTCCTAACTGGCCCCGCTTCGGCGGGGTCTTTTTTGTCGAGTGGGTGTCACGCGGCCCTATTTGCGCGTGACACTTTTCCCGATTTGTCTATTAAAAACAACGGCTTAGTTTTTTGGTGGTAGGCCCGGAGGGACTCGAACCCCCAACCAAAGCGTTATGAGCGCTCTGCTCTAACCAATTGAGCTACAGGCCCGACCTGAGGCTTTCGTAAGCACGCAGTCCCGGGGCGTCAAGGCTTTCAGATTGCACCGGGCAGGGGGATCGTCTAACGGAGTGGCGAATTCATCTGGAGGGCCCGAGATGACCGAGCGCAGGACTGGGATTACATATGCCGATGCCGGTGTGGATATCGATGCGGGCAACGCGCTTGTGGACCGGATCAAGCCTGCGGCCAAACGCACCAACCGCGCCGGTGTGATGGCTGGTCTTGGCGGGTTCGGTGGGCTGTTCGATCTGAAGGCAGCCGGCTACAACGATCCGATCCTTGTGGCTGCAACAGATGGCGTGGGCACCAAGCTGCGCATCGCGATCGATACCGGCAATGTGGATGGCGTGGGGATCGACCTTGTGGCGATGTGTGTCAACGATCTGGTGTGTCAGGGCGCCGAGCCGCTGTTCTTCCTGGATTATTTTGCCACTGGCAAGCTGGAGACGGACAAGGCCGCGCGCATTGTCGAGGGGATTGCCGAGGGCTGTGTGCGGTCGGGCTGTGCGCTGATCGGGGGAGAGACCGCCGAGATGCCGGGCATGTACCCGGAGGGGGATTTCGATCTGGCGGGCTTTGCCGTGGGTGCTATGGAGCGCGGCGCGGACCTTCCGGCGGGCGTCGCCGAGGGCGATGTTCTGCTGGGGCTGGCGAGCGATGGCATTCATTCCAACGGCTACAGCCTTGTGCGCAAGCTGGTCGAGCTGTCGGGTCTGGGCTGGCAAGATGCCTGCCCCTGGGCCGAGGGCACGATGGGAGAGGTTCTGCTGACTCCGACGCGACTTTATGTGAGGCAGGCGCTGGCAGCGGTGCGGGCCGGGGGCGTGCATGCGCTGGCGCATATCACCGGTGGCGGGCTGACCGAGAACGTGCCGCGTTTCTTGCCCGAGGGTCTGGGCGTCGAGATGGATCTGGACGCATGGGCGCTGCCGCCGGTCTTCGAGTGGTTGCGCGAGCAAGGCGGCATGGAGCAGGCCGAGATCCTCAAGACCTTCAATTGCGGGATCGGGATGGTGCTGGCGGTCGAGGCGGACCGGGCCGAGGCGCTGAGCGCGCTGCTGCGCGAAGAGGGTGAGACTGTTTATCAGCTGGGCCGCGTCACCGCGACCGAAGGGGTGGCCTATACGGGGCGTCTTGGGTGACCAAACGCGTCGCGATCCTGATTTCCAGGGGCGGCTCCAACATGGTGTCGCTGGTTGACAGCATGACCGGCGATCACCCCGCGCGCCCGGTGCTGGTGCTTGCCAATAGCGCAGATGCCGGGGGGCTGGAGAAGGCCCGCGCGCGCGGCGTGCCGACCGCAATTGTCGATCATCGGCCCTTCAAGGGCGACCGGTTTGGGTTCGAGGCGGCGTTGCAGGAAGAGCTTGAGCGACACGCGCCGGATATCATCTGCCTTGCGGGCTTCATGCGGGTGTTGACCGAAAGCTTTGTGCGTCGGTGGCAGGGCCGGATGCTGAATATTCACCCCTCGCTTTTGCCCAAGTATCGGGGGCTGAACACCCATGCCCGCGCGCTCGAGGCGGGCGATGTGCAAGCAGGATGCACGGTGCATGAGGTGACGGCGGAACTGGACGATGGTCCGGTGCTGGGACAGGCGCGGGTCGAGGTGCTGCCGGACGACACGCCCGAGACGCTGGCAGCCCGGGTTCTGCAGATGGAGCACGCACTTTATCCGGCCGTGCTGCGCCGGTTCGCGGGTGGCGACCGCCGACCCGTCATGATGCCCTGACAGATGCAAGGGCATTTCATTTTCCCCCGGCTTTGTCTTATACCGGACGAACGGCCCGGAGCAGGAGCAGATAAGATTTCATGAAAACGCTGACGACAACCGAGCAACTCGAACAATTCTGCACCCGCGCCCGCCAGTTTGACTATGTCACCGTGGATACCGAGTTTCTGCGCGAGCGCACCTATTATTCCAAGCTGTGCCTTGTGCAGCTTGCCGTGCCGGGCACTGGTGCGGAGGATGCGGTGCTGGTGGACCCGCTGGCAGGCGATCTGTCGATGGCGCCGCTTTACGATCTTTTCCGCGACGAGTCCGTGGTGAAGGTGTTTCACGCGGCGCGGCAGGATCTGGAGATTTTCTTTGTGGATGCCGGTGTCATTCCTGCGCCCCTGTTCGATACGCAAGTGACCGCGATGGTCTGCGGATTCGGCGAGCAGGTGGGCTATGAGACACTGGTGCGCAAGATCGCCAAGGAACAGTTGGACAAGACCTCGCGCTTCACCGACTGGTCGCGCCGCCCGTTGACCGATGCGCAGAAGAAATACGCGCTGGCGGATGTGACCCATCTGCGCGACATCTATGAGTTTCTGGCACGCAAGCTGGCCCAGTCGGACCGGCAGAAATGGGTGACCGAGGAATTGCAGGTGCTGACCGCGCCGGAAACCTATCGGGTGAGCCCCGACGAGGCATGGAAGCGGGTCAAGACGCGCAACGCTTCGGGACGATTTCTGGCCATCGTGCGAGAGTTGGCGCGCTTCCGGGAGGAATACGCGCAGGCCCGCGACGTGCCGCGCAGCCGGGTCTACAAGGACGATGCGCTGGTCGAGCTTGCCTCGACCAAGCCTGCGACGCATGAGGATTTGTCCCGGTCTCGGCTGCTGTTGCGGGAGGCCCGCAAGGGCGAGATCGCGGATGGAATCCTCAAGGCGGTGCAGGCCGGGCTGAATTGCCCGCCCGAAGAGATGCCGAAGCTCGACAATTCGGCGGCCAAGATGCAGGTCAACCCAGCCTTGGCGGATCTGCTGCGGGTTCTGCTGAAGGCCAAGAGCGAAAGCTTTGGCGTGGCCTCGAAGTTGATCGCAAGCGCGTCCGATCTTGACATGATCGCGGCGGGCGAGCGCGATGTTCCGGCGCTGAGCGGGTGGCGGGCCGATGTGTTCGGTCTGGATGCGATACGGCTGTGCGAAGGCAAGATCGCCCTTGCGGCCAAGGGCAATGATATCTGCACTGTCGAGCTGTGAGGGTGGGGGGCGCTAGCGCCCGGTGGTCATCACGTTGCGCGCACCGATCACCCGGATGGTGGTGATCGCTTCTAGATCCGTGGCCGATAGCGCGCGCCCGGTCGTGACCGTCCGTGACCGTTCAGGGCCTTGCGGCGTGTCGTCGGGCTGGAGCGCTGCGAGGGTCAGTTCCAGAACGCCGTTCACAGGCTCGCCTTCGGTCTCCGAAGTCAGGCGCACGTCATAGGCGCCTTGGCGCAGGGTCACGCCTTCGACGCGAATGATGGCGCCGATGCTGGTGCGTTCGACGGTGAGCGCGGTGATCTGATCGACGGGTGTGCCGTCATACACCTCTTCGACAGCGCGGCGCCGGAAGATACTATTGGTCTGCTCGGGGATCAGCGGATTGGTCTGGGCCGGGCTTTCGGACACAGGCTCGGACCGGCTGTTGCCGAACCAGTTGGAGGGGTTGACGCGCGAGTCGCGCCAGCCGCCACATGCCGACAGGGTCATCGAAACGATCACAAGACCTGCAAGAGATTTCCGCATCACAACCGCCCTTCTGTCTTTCTTCCCGGTTATCCTATCCGGGCTGCGTTGAAAAGGTGCAAGCTGGGTCTGGACCTTGCCGGCCTGTCTGCCTAGGTCTTGGGCGACAGGATTGGAGCAGGTCATGGCAGCTGAAGCTTTTGAGGATATCGTTGCGGATTTCGAGTTTCTCGACGATTGGGAGGACAGATACCGCTATGTGATCGACCGGGGCCGGTCGATGGAGGCGCTGGACGATGCGTTGAAGGTGCCGGCCACCAAGGTGGATGGCTGCGCAAGCCAGGTCTGGCTGCATCCGAAGATCGAGGACGGGCGGTTCAGTTTCGAGGGTGACAGCGACGCGATGATCGTTCGCGGCCTGATCGCGGTGCTCAAGGCGCTCTATAACGATATGCTGGTGGTGGAGGTGACCAAGGTCGACGCCCCCGCGGAATTGGCGCGACTGGGGTTGAACGACCATTTGTCGGCGCAAAGATCCAACGGCTTGCGGGCAATGATCGAGCGTATTCGCAGCGTCGCCGCCGAGGCGGCGTGATCGCGCGGGTCAGGCGCCTGTCGCCTGACGCTGCAATGCCGTGGCAAGATCGCCATATCCCGTGAACCGGTACTCAAACTCGAGCCCCAGCCGATCCGCGCAGGCGCGCGCCTTGGCGAGAAGGGCCGGGTCTTCGGTCTGGGCCTGATAGACCAGCTTGGTGTAATTGCCGAACAGCATGTCGCGCAGCTCGGGGTGGCGGTCCAGCCCCATGGGTTTCCACACGAAGGCGTCGAACTGCTTGACGAGAAAATCGGTGAGGTAGAAGGCGGTGATCTCGTCCTCGGCATGGGCGGCGAAGGCCTCATTACCCTCCAAGAACGCATAGCAATGCGGGCCGGGGATCATCTCGACCCCCAGAGCGTCGCACCGCGCCTGCAAGAGGCCGCCCGTGCCGCAATCGGCATAGACCACGAAAATCAGGTCATAGCGGTCGCGGTTGCGGCTGACCGCGTCGTCCACGGCGGACACGATGCGGTCGGGATAAAGATGCAGCTTGGCGGGCAGGCATTGCAGGTCGAGGTGCTCCCAGCCGTTGATCCGGATCAGGGCGAGGATCTCACGCGCGAGGGCACCGCAGGCGATCAGCAGGATGCGACCCGCGCCGCGCCGCAGATCGGCGCCGGTTTCGGTCAGGGTCGTGTCATCAGGCAGATCGGTCATGGCATCCCCCCTAAACGGCGAACGGCCCGCGCGAGGGGCGGGCCGGTGCCATCGATGGTTCGGCGCGCCAGCACGCTCAGGCGGTGGCGGCCTGATTGTGCTTGCGCTTGACGTATTCCTTGGCAGTTTCCACAGCCACGGCGGCATCCCGGCAATAGGCGTCCGCGCCGATCGCCTTGCCGAATTCCTCGTTCAGCGGAGCGCCGCCCACAAGAACGATATAGTCGTCGCGCTTGCCCTGTTCGACCAGCGTGTCGATCACCACTTTCATGTAGGGCATGGTGGTGGTCAGCAGCGCCGACATGCCCAGGATGTCCGGCTTGTGCTCATCCAGCGCCGCGAGATAGTTTTCCACCGGGTTGTTGATCCCGAGATCGACCACTTCGAAACCCGCGCCTTCCATCATCATCGACACGAGGTTCTTGCCGATATCGTGGATGTCGCCCTTGACGGTGCCGATCACCATCGACCCCATGCGAGGAGCGCCGGTTTCGGCCAGCAGCGGCTTGAGGATGAACATCCCGCCTTTCATGGCGTTGGCAGCCAGCAGCACTTCGGGCACGAAGAGGATGCCGTCCCGGAAATCCTTGCCGACGATGGTCATGCCCCCCACCAGAGCCTCGGTCAGGACGCGGTACGGCGCCCAGCCACGCTCCAGAAGGATATTGACGCCTTCCTCGATCTCTTCCTTGAGGCCGTCATAAAGATCGTCCCACATCTGTTCGACGAGCTCCTCGTCGCTGAGATCCGCCAGGATGATTTCGTCTTGGTCTTCCGACATGGCCGGTTTCCTTGCTCTGGTGGCGCTTGCGCGCACGATTGGCTATTGTCTGGGCGCAGCTATCGTCAATTTGTCGCATATGGACTTTCCGAATTGCGACACTGGCCGCCCTTGTACCGACCTATAGCCGGGAATTGGAGGCTTTGGTCTTGAAAACTTGTCATGAACTATATGCTGTTGTTGCAAATGTTCCCCATATGTTCCATTTTCTGGCGATGGAGCGAGAGACCAGCATCAATCCGGGCCAAAGGGTGATCGGACGGGGCGCCACGGACAATGCCGCGGGGCGTCATGAACGGCATGTTCGGGTCTTTGACAGCGACGGATGGGAGCCGCGGGCGCAGGACGAGGATACTTCGGTGCTGCGCACCGAAATACGCGCAGAGCTGCCGCGGCGGATCATCACCTACAACCGCTCACCCGATCTGCCGTTCGACCGCTCGATCAACCCTTATCGCGGTTGCGAGCATGGCTGTGTTTATTGCTTTGCCCGGCCCAGCCATGCCTGGCTGGGCCTGTCGCCGGGGCTGGATTTCGAGACGCGGCTGGTGGCGCGGCCCGAGGCGCCGCGCGTTCTGGTGCAGGAATTGCGCAGCCGGTCCTACAAGGTGGCGCCGATCGCCATCGGCACGAATACCGATCCCTATCAGCCGATCGAAAAGGAGCAGCGTATCACGCGCGCCTGTCTGGAGGTTCTGGCGGAGTGCGGTCATCCGGTGGCGATCGTGACGCGCGGCACGCTGATCGAGCGCGATATCGACATTTTGTCGGTCATGGCGGCGCGGGGACTGGTGCGGGTGGGCGTGTCGGTGACCACGCTGGATGCGGGCCTTGCACGCCGGATGGAGCCGCGTGCACCGTCGCCCACACGGCGTCTGGCCACGATCTCCCGGCTGAGTGCGGCGGGTATTCCGGTGCGGATCATGGCCGCCCCGATGGTGCCGGGGCTGAGCGATCACGAGCTTGAGGCGATCTTGCAGGCGGGCGGGCAGGCGGGGGCGCAAGCGGCAACCTGGATCATGCTGCGTCTGCCGCTGGAGGTGGCGCCGATGTTCCGGCACTGGCTCGAGGCGCAATACCCGGACCGTGCGGCACGCGTCATGGGGTTGGTGCGCGAGATGCATGGGGGGCGCGACTATGACCCTGCATGGGGGCGCCGTATGCGTGGCACGGGGGCTTATGCGCAGATGGTTGCGCAGCGGTTTCGCGTTGCGGCAAGGCGGCTTGGACTAGACCGGCCACAGCCTGACTTGCGCTGCGATCTCTTCCGGCCGCCGGAGCGGCCGGGGGATCAACTGGCGCTGTTCTGAGTCGGGTCAGCCGCGACGGCGGCCACGCCGTTCGCGCTTGGGCCCGTCATCGTCATCGCCGGTGCCGTCAGCCGCGGATGAGAACGGACCGAGTGCTTCGGTGATCTGCTCGAGGGTGGGGCGTTCGCCGCGCGGGCGGGTCGACAGGGCCTCGTGCATCTTTTCAAGATGCTCGGCTGTGGTGCCGCAGCAGCCGCCGATGATGGTGGCGCCGCTGTCGCGCGCCAGAACCGCGTAATCGGCCATCAGCTCGGGCGTGCCGTCGTAATGGATGTGCCCGTCGTGATATTTCGGGATCCCTGCATTGCCCTTGGCGATGATCGGGCGGTCGGTGCCTTGGGCTGCAAAGCCGAGAACGGTGCGCAGAAGGTCGGACGCGCCTACGCCGCAATTGGCGCCATAGCCGAGTGGCGGATTGGCCAGACCTTCGACGACGTTGACCATGTCAGCCGAGGTTAGGCCCATCATGGTGCGCCCGGCGGTATCGAAGCTCATCGTGCCGCACCACGGCATGCCGGCCAGCTTGAACGCCTCGGCGGCGGCCTTGTATTCCTCGGGGGCGGAAATTGTTTCGAGCCACAGCACGTCTGCGCCGCCCTCTTTCAGCCCTTCGGCCTGTTCATGGAAGATCTCGACCGCCAGTTCATGGGTCAGGGCGCCCATAGGGGCCATGATCTCGCCGGTAGGGCCGACCGAGCCCGCGACGATCACGGTGCGGTCGCGCTTGTCGGCGACCTCGCGGCCGATTTCGGCGGAGATGCGCGACAATTCGCGGGCGCGTTTTTCGGCGCCGTGCAGCTTGAGACGCGCGGCATTGCCACCGAAGGAATTGGTGAGGAAGATGTCGCTGCCCGCATCCACCGCCATCGTGTAAAGCCGCGTGATCCGGTCGGGATGTTCGTCATTCCACATCTCGGGCGCGTCGCCGGATTCGAGCCCCATGTTGAACAGATTGGTTCCCGTCGCACCGTCGGCCAGAAGCCAGTCACGGGTTTTCAGCAATTTGGACAGGGCATTGGTCATCGATGGGGCTCCTTGATAAAGCGTTTCGCGAAAAACCTGACTTACTGGTTTTCGTGAACTGCACTGCTCCGTTCAATCGTTGTCGGCGCTCCGTCTTTGGCTGATGCCTCAGGTTAAAGGCGGAACGCTTCAGGTTGCGCGTGGATGTCTCATGTTTGGCAGATATGCGCAAATTCATTTTGCTCAACTCGGACCTGAGCGGCAGTCCGATTGGCAGGGCGATTGAAGGGAATGGCGCACAAAGAAAAACGGGCGCGCCCTGTGTGGCGGGCGGCCCGTCGGGAACTTTTAAGGCATGAGAAAGCGGTCAGACCTCTTTCATCAGCTGGTCTTTGGCGATGAGCATAAGCTGGTCCATCTTGCCGCGGATCGTGTCGGCATCGGCCAGATCACCCAGATCACCGGCGACCTTGCGCACGACATCCTCGTGGCCGGCTTCTTCGAAATCGGACAGCACGACTTCTTTGGCATAGGCGTCGGCATCCGCGCCGGTCTTGCCCAGAAGCTCGGCGGCCCACAGGCCCAGAAGCTTGTTGCGCCGCGCCTCGGCGCGGAATTTCATTTCCTCGTCATGGGCGAATTTGTTCTCGAATGCGTTTTCGCGATCGTCGAAAGTGCTCATTGGCGGGTTTCCTCAGCAGGCGTTGGCGTTTGCCAAGGTATGCAACTCAATCCGCGCAAGGGCAAGGGCCGAACGCGTTCTTGCGACAATCGGAGGCATAGACTAAGACAGCGCTGAGATCAGTGGGGAGTCGGCCCCGGTCCAGAGATGGAGGCTGCATGGCGCGGCGCAAGAAAATCTACGAAGGCAAGGCCAAAACGCTCTATGAGGGTCCCGAACCGGGAACCATCGTCCAGTATTTCAAGGATGACGCGACCGCCTTCAACGCCGAGAAACGGGCCGTGATCGAGGGCAAGGGTGTGCTGAACAACCTGCTGTCGGAATATTTCATGCTCGGATTGTCCAATATCGGCATCCCCAACCATTTCCTGAAGCGGCTGAATATGCGCGAACAGCTGGTACGGGCCTGCGAGATCGTGCCGCTCGAGATCATCGTACGCAACTATGCCGCGGGCACCATGGCCAAGCGTCTTGGCATGGACGAGGGCACGCAACTGCCGCGTCCGATCGTGGAATATTGCCTGAAGGACGACAAGCTGGGCGATCCTCTGGTCACCGAGGAACATATCGCCGCCTTCGGCTGGGCCAGCCAGCAGGACATGGATGACATCCTGAGCCTTGCGCTGCGCGTCAATGATTTCCTGTCGGGTGTCATGTATGGCGTGGGCATTCGTCTGGTGGACTTCAAGATCGAGATCGGCCGCGTCTATGAGGGCGATTTCCAGCGGCTTATCGTGGCTGACGAGATCAGCCCAGACAGCTGCCGGCTTTGGGATATCGAGACTGGTCAGAAGCTGGACAAGGATGTGTTCCGCCGCGATCTGGGCAGTCTGACGGATGCCTATACCGAAGTGGCCAACCGGCTTGGCGTGATGCCGAAAGGGGCCACGCCGATGAACCGACCGACGCTGATCAACTGATCGCGCGGCCAAACTGGCGGCGGCGCGGGGCGCTGCCCGAAGAGACGGGAAGACGACGATGAAGGCACGAGTGCATGTGATGCTGAAGAACGGTGTTCTGGACCCACAGGGCGAGGCCGTGCGGCACGCGCTTGGCCAGCTTGGGTTCGACGGTGTGGAGGCGGTTCGGCAAGGCAAGGTGATCGAACTGGATCTTGCCGAGACCGATGCCGAGGCGGCCCGCGCCAGCGTCACCGAGATGTGCGAGAAGCTGCTCGCGAATACCGTGATCGAAAGCTACAGCGTGGAGATCGCCTGATGCACGCGGCTGTCATCGTCTTTCCGGGATCGAACTGCGACCGGGACATGGCCGTCGCCTTCGAGAAGGCCGGGGCCAAGGTGTCGATGGTCTGGCACAAGGATACCGCGCTGCCGAAAGATGTGGATATCATCGGTGTTCCGGGTGGCTTTTCCTTCGGCGATTACCTGCGGTGCGGGGCGATCGCGGCCAATTCGCCGATTTGCCAGTCGGTCGTGGCCCATGCCGAAAGGGGCGGTTATGTCCTTGGCATTTGCAATGGGTTTCAGGTGTTGACGGAAACGGGCCTGCTGCCGGGCGTGCTGCTGCGCAACGTGAACCTCAAATACATCTGCAAGCCGGTGCGCCTTCGGGTCGAGACCGCCGACAGCGCCTTTACGGCAGGCTATCAGTCGGGGCAGGAGATCACGGTGCCGATCGCGCATCATGACGGCAATTATTTCGCCGATGGCGAGACGCTGAAGCGTCTTCATGGCGAGGCGCGCGTGGCCTTCACCTATTGCGACAATCCGAACGGGTCGGTCGACGATATCGCGGGCGTGCTGTCTCAGAACCGCCGGGTTCTCGGCATGATGCCGCATCCCGAACGCATGGCCGAACCGTTGCAGGGCGGAACCGATGGCGCGGCGATGTTCCGTACGCTTGTGGACCAGCTTGCCGAGGCATGACCGCTTGAGCGAAGTCGCGCTGCGTCGTAGACTGCGGCAATGAGCAAAAAACGACCGTCGGCCCGTCTCAAGGTGTCAAATACCACCACCTGGCGTCTGCGCCTGGTGTTCATTGTGTTGGTCGCGCTGGCGGTGGCGGTGGTGTTCGTCACCAACCGTCTGCTGACCGACAGGTTCACCGAATCCACGCGCAACCGCGCGGAATTGCGGCTGGTGCTCTATTCCGGCAACCTGCTGAGCGAGCTGCGCCAGAATGCCATCGTCCCGCAATTGCTGGCACGCGACCCGTCGCTGATCCTTGCGCTGGAATCGGGTGATTTCAGCCAGTCGAGCCAGCGGCTTATTTCCTTTCTTGACGAGATCGGCGCGGCGTCGCTGACGCTGCTGGACAGGGACGGTCGGGCGGTGGCGGTGACGGACCGGAACCTGTTGGGCAAGAACCATCGGCAAGCGCCTTATTACGTGGACGCCTTGCGCTCGAGAGATACGGTTTTCAAGGTACTTGAGGACGAAACGGGCGCGTATCGGTTCACCTATTCGCGGCGCGTGGAACGCCAGAACCAGGTTCTTGGCGTGATCGTGGTCGAGGTGGATCTGGCCAAGTATGAGCGTGCCTGGTCGGGTATATCTGATGCGGTTCTGGTGACCGACAGCGAGGGGCGGATCATTCTTGCGACAGAGCCGCGCTGGCGCGGGCTGAGCGAGGAAGAGGCGCTGCGCCGAGAGCCGGTGGACACTGCGATAGAGCGGGCCATCCAGGCGACTGCAGGCTGGACCGCGCTGCCTGCGGATGCCTATGTGCGAGGCGAGGCGGTGATGCGGGTCGAGGGCAGGGTGGCGTTTCGTGGCTGGAGGATCGCCAGCTTCACCACCTATGCCAGTGTACGCGAGAAGGTGAACGGGTTTCTGGCGCTCGAGATCATGGGATTCGCGATTCTTCTGGCGCTTGCGTTCTGGGTCCTGAACCGCCGCACGACGCTGCGCATGGCATTGTTCCAGCGAGAGTCGGCAGAGCTTCGCGCATTGAACGTGCGCCTGCAGCGGGAAATCGCCGAACGCGAACGCGTGCAGGAGAACCTTGCCGTGGCCGAACAGACCCTTGCGCAAAGCTCGAAACTGGCGGCCTTGGGAGAGATGTCCGCCGCCGTCAGCCACGAGTTGAACCAGCCCCTGGCGGCGATGAAGACCTATCTTGCGGGCGCGCGGTTGCTGCTCAACCGGAACCGGCCGGACGAGGCGCTGTCGTCGTTCCAGAGGATCGACGATCTGATCGAGAGGATGGGGTCGATCACGCGGCAGTTGAAATCCTATGCCCGTCAGAGCGGTGACACGTTCGCGCCTGTAAATCTTGGTGATGCGCTGTCTTCGGCGCTGTCGATGATGGAGCCGCAGCTGCGCCAGCGGCATGTCAATATCACCCGGACCCTGCCTGAAGAGCCGGTGCTCGTGATGGCCGATAGGGTGCGGGTGGAGCAGGTGATGATCAACCTGTTGCGCAATGCGATGGATGCCACGGAAGGCACCGACGATGCCTCGATCGACATTCTGCTGGCTGCCGGTGAAACGGCGGTTCTGACGGTGCGCGATAACGGGCACGGGATCGAGGATTTCGACAATCTCTTCGAGCCGTTCTACACCACCAAGCAGCCCGGTGACGGGGTCGGCTTGGGGCTTGCCATTTCCTCGGGTATCGTGAACGACCTTGGGGGTCGCCTGACGGCGAGAAATGCGTCGGGCGGGGGGGCTGTATTCGAGGTGCAGCTTCCTATCTTGACCGAAGAGACCCGTGCAGCGGAGTAACGTTACATGCCGAGCGCAATGAAAATCGCGATCATCGACGACGAAAAGGACATGCGGCAGTCGATTAGCCAGTGGCTGGCGCTGTCTGGATACGACACAGAGGCCTTCCCGAGCGCCGAGGAGGCGTTGAAGGTGCTTGGGCCGGATTATCCGGGGATCGTGGTGACAGACATCAAGATGCCGGGCATGGACGGGATGCAGTTTCTCAAGAAGCTGATGGGCAACGATTCCAGCCTGCCGGTCATCATGATCACAGGCCATGGGGATGTGCCCATGGCAGTCGAGGCGATGCGCATGGGCGCCTATGATTTCCTGGAAAAGCCGTTCAACCCCGACCGGATGAGCCAGTTGGCCAAGAAAGCCACGACCGCGCGGCGCATGACGCTGGACAGTCGCGCGCTGCGTCGCGAGTTGTCGGATGGTGGCCAGCTGATGAAAAAGCTGATCGGCGCGAGCCCGGTAATGGCGCGCCTGAAGGAGGATATCCTCGATCTGGGGCAGGCGGATGGCCATGTGCTGATCGAGGGCGAAACCGGGACCGGCAAGACGCTGGTGGCGCATGCCCTGCACGCGGTCGGATCGAGGGCGGGCAAGAAATTCGTTTTGGTGTCATGCTCGGCCCATGAGGAAGAGGCGCTGATGAAGCGGCTTTTCGGCCCGGTGCAACCCGAGGACAGCCGCCTGCCGGCGGTCGAGGAGGCACGGGGCGGCACGCTGGTGCTCGAGGATATCGAGGCGCTGAGCGAGGCCGCGCAGTCGCGGCTCTTGACCTTCATCAACGATGAGGGCACGCCGCCCGAGACGCGGATCGTGGCGATCTCGAACATGCAGGAACAAGACCGCACCTGTGAGGACGCGATGCGCCCCGATCTGTTCTATCGCTTGGCCAGCCTGCGGATCACCGTACCGCCGTTGCGCCAACGGGGTGAGGATATCCTGACGCTGTTTACCCGTTTTTCCGAACAATTCGCTGATGATTATGGCTGCGAGGCGCCGCAGGTCTCGGCGCAGGAGGCGGCACAGCTGTTGCAGGCGCCCTGGCCCGGCAATGTGCGCCAGCTTTTCAATGTGGCCGAACGCGCCGTGCTGCAGGAGCGCCGCGGTAGCGGCACCATTGCATCGCTGCTGATGTCGGATCATCAGGACATGCAGCCGGTGATGACTACCGAGGGAAAGCCGCTCAAGGAATATGTCGAGGCGTTCGAGCGGATGTTGATCGACAACACGATGCGGCGTCACAAGGGATCGATTGCCTCGGTGATGGACGAATTGTGCCTGCCGCGCAGAACGCTGAACGAGAAGATGGCCAAATACGGTCTGCAGCGCTCCGATTACCTGAGTTGACGGGGCAGGCGGGATGATCCGTCAAAATTTCGACATATCGTCTTTCGGCCTTGGATACCCCGTGAATGAGGGTTTCGTCGTTCGAATTTACCAATGGCTGAGTGTGGCTTGAACGATTAGCCATTGTCACTTGGGGTCAAATACCTCTATCTAGAGGGTAGGATATCCGCCGTCGTCAGATTGCGGATCCTGACAACAGAGTTTCGCTGTTTGAGGCTGAGCGGTATGTGACATCGTCCGCCGTCCCGACAGACCGATCAGGCCCCGCTTTGTCGGGCCGCATACAAGCCTGCCCGGCGATACGCCGGATCGACAGGCGCAGAGTTGGCCCTGTTTCGGGCCGGAGACCAAGAACCGCGATGCAACGCGCACAACGGACATATCACAGAGCAGGCCCCGCAAGTGGCGCCTCAGCCCGTGTGACCGTCATCGCCCCCAACATATACCCGCCGCAGACGTCCGCCCCGCCGGGGCGCGATGCCATGCGCGGAGCAAACGGAAAACATGGCCAAGAAAATGCTTATCGATGCCACCCACGCGGAAGAAACCCGCGTCGTGGTGGTGGACGGAAACAAGGTTGAGGAATTCGATTTTGAGTCCGAAAACAAACGGCAGCTCGCCGGAAACATCTACCTCGCAAAGGTAACACGGGTCGAACCGTCGCTGCAGGCGGCCTTCGTCGATTACGGCGGAAACCGCCACGGGTTCCTGGCGTTCGCGGAAATTCATCCGGATTACTACCAAATCCCGGTGGCTGACCGCGAAAAGCTGATGGAGGAAGAGCGCGCCTATGCCGAGGCGATGCGCGCCAAGGAAGACGACGACGAAAAGCCCAAGTCGCGGCGGCGCAGCCGGTCACGTTCCAAGGCTGAGGCGGTCGAGGACAAGGATGCCGTGATCCGCGACACGAGCGGCGACGTTGCCGGCATGGAGACCATCGATCTCGACGACGAGGTGCCCGAGGGCACCTCGCCGATGGAGATCGTCGGCGAAACGCCTGTCGAAGAACCCCAGGACAGCGCCGATCTGTCCGAGGATGACGATCACCATGACGACGAGGACGAGCGCCGCTCGGATGCGTCTTTCAAGGACGATTCGATTGAGTCGGTGGCCGATGACGACGACCACGAGGATATCCGCCCGCAGCACAAGCCGCGGCCGCGGAAATACAAGATTCAGGAAGTCATCAAGGTGCGTCAGATCCTTCTGGTGCAGGTGGTCAAGGAAGAGCGCGGCAACAAGGGTGCTGCGCTGACGACATATCTGTCTCTGGCGGGCCGCTATTGCGTTCTGATGCCCAACACCGCGCGCGGCGGCGGCATTTCGCGCAAGATCACCAATGCTGTAGACCGCAAGAAACTCAAGGAAATCGCCAACGAGATCGACGTGCCGCAGGGCGCGGGCCTGATCGTTCGCACGGCGGGTGCCAAACGCACCAAATCCGAGATCAAGCGCGATTACGAATATCTGCAGCGACTTTGGGAACAGATCCGCGAGTTGACGCTGAAATCCATCGCGCCGGCGAAGATCTATGAAGAGGGCGACCTCATCAAGCGGTCGATCCGGGATCTGTACAACCGCGATATCGACGAGGTTCTGGTCGAGGGCGAGCAGGGATACCGCATCGCCAAGGACTTCATGAAAATGATCATGCCGTCCCACGCCAAGAACGTGAAGCATTACGCCGACACAATGCCGCTTTTCGCGCGGTTCCAGGTGGAAAGCTATCTCAGCTCGATGTTCAACCCGACGGTGCAGCTGCGCTCGGGCGGGTATATCGTGATCGGGGTGACCGAGGCGCTTGTGGCGATCGACGTGAACTCGGGCCGGGCCACCAAGGAAGGCTCGATCGAGGAAACCGCGCTGAAGACCAATCTCGAGGCAGCCGAGGAAGTGGCCCGTCAGTTGCGGTTGCGCGATTTGGCGGGTCTGATCGTGATCGATTTCATCGACATGGACGAGCGCCGCAACAACGCAGCGGTCGAAAAGCGGTTCAAGGACAAGCTGAAGTCGGATCGCGCGCGCATTCAGGTGGGCCGCATCTCGGGGTTCGGCCTGCTGGAAATGTCGCGCCAGCGTCTGCGTCCCGGCATGATCGAAGCCACGACACAGCCCTGTCCTGCCTGTCATGGCACAGGCTTGATCCGGTCGGATGACAACCTGTCGCTGTCGATCCTGCGCCAGATCGAGGAAGAAGGCGTACGCCGCCGGTCGCGCGAGGTGCTGGTCAAGTGCCCGGTGGCCGTGGCCAATTACCTGATGAACCAGAAACGCGAGCATGTGGCGCAGATCGAGCTGCGCTATGGCCTGTCGGTGCGGATCGAAGGCGATCCTATGCTCATCAGCCCGGATTTCTCGTTGGAGAAGTTCAAGACGGCCACCCGCAGCGTGCCCGAGGCCGTGGCGCCGGTGGTGTCGGTCGACAGTTCGTTGATGGATGATGTGGACGACGCGATCGAGGACGAGATCGACGACGATGTCGAGGCCGATACCGTCAGCGATGCTGACGGCGATCGGACACAGGACGACGATCAGGAAAACGGCGAGGGAAAGCCCAAGAAGCGGCGTCGCCGCCGTCGTCGCAGCCGCTCGAAATCCAAGGGCAATGGCGAGAACGCGGCCGCCAACGGTGACGAGGCCGAGGATCAGGGTGCGGATGATGCGCCCTCCGAGGCGGCGAAGCCTGCGGATGAGGGTGCCGCCGAAGTTGTCGCGGGTTCCGATGAGGTGAAGGCGGATCAGCCTGCCGAGGAGGACGCGCCGCAAGCCGAGGCCAAGCCGAAATCCCGTTCGCGCTCGCGCAGCAAGAAGAAGGACGCGCCTGTTTCGGAGCGTGCCGAGGCGGCTGAGCCTGTAGCTGAGACGGCCACAACGGCTCAGGCAGAGCCTGCAGGCGAGGCGGAGCCCGAGGCCGAGGCAAAGCCTGTGGCCGAGAAACCCAAGAGGGCCCCGCGCAAGCCATCGACCCGCAAGAAACCTGAGGCTGCAAAGGCCGAGGCTGTTGCGGAGGCAGAGGCCGAGGTGCCTGCCGCAGAGGCCGACGCGCCGGTGGCAGAGGAAAAAAAGAAGCCTGCCCGAAAGCCCGCTGCGAAGAAAACCAAGGTGGTGACCGAGGAGCCGGCCACTGTTGCGCAGGACGAGCCGACCCAAGCGGCGGAGCCAGCCGACAGCGTCGAGACGGTCGAAAAAGCCCCGGCCATGGCTGGCGGCGACGAGACGTCAGAGCAAAAGGCCGAGGCTGCACCCAAGCCCAAGCGCCGCGGCTGGTGGTCGATCGGCCGCTGACGGAGCTATCCTGAAGATGAAAGCACCGCGCCCCTGTGGGGGTGCGGTGTTTTTGTTTTGGGGTCAGGCCGCAGGATTTGCAGCGCGATTCACGCCTTGGCCGCCTTGCGCACCAGATAGACCTGCACGCCATCGCGGGTGTCGGTCGAGACAAGCTCATGCCCTGCCTCGGCGCAGAAATGCGGCACGTCGATCACGGCGGCGGGATCGTCTGCCAGCATCTCGATGCACTGGCCCGGAGCAAGCGCCCCGATCCGCTTGCGCAGTTTCAGGACGGGCAGGGGACAGAGCAGCCCGGTGGCGTCGATATGGTCCTGTATCTCCATGTGCTGCGACATAGTCGCCTTGTTACAGCCTGTCCACAAGGATGTGACATCGCGTGGCGTGACGCGGTGCGCGCGATTGTCTATGTCTCGGTTATGTTCGGATTCGAAATCATAGATGCGGCCCTGATCCCGGCTATGGCCATTGCGCTGTTTGCCGGTGTTATCTCGTTTCTCAGCCCATGTGTGCTGCCGATCGTGCCGCCGTATCTGGCCTATATCAGCGGTATTGCATTGTCGGATCTGACCGACGAGCGGACGGCGCGCGCGCGTGCTGTCATGCCTGCGCTGTTCTTCGTGATGGGGCTGTCGACGGTGTTCCTGTTTCTGGGTTTCACTGCGTCGGCCATAGGAAGCCTGTTCCTGCAGTATCAGGGATGGTTCAACACCTTTGCCGGGATCATCGTGATGATTTTCGGGGCGCATTTCGTCGGTGTGTTCCGGATCGGATTTCTGGACCGCGAGGCGCGTATGGATGTGGGCGACCGAGGCGGGTCGTCCTTTGGCGCCTATGTGCTGGGGCTGGCCTTTGCCTTTGGTTGGACGCCCTGTATCGGCCCGCAACTGGGGGCGATCCTGTCGCTGGCGGCCTCGGAGGCCAATGTGGCGCGCGGTACTCTGCTGCTGGCGGTCTACGCGGTGGGTCTGGGCGTGCCTTTTTTGCTGGTGGCGGCGTTCCTGCCGCGGCTTGGTGGGTTGATGGGCTGGATGAAGCGCCACATGGAGCGGATCGAGCGCGTCATGGGGCTTTTGCTGTGGACCATCGGCCTTTTGATGCTGACGGGCGGGTTTTCCGACCTGTCCTTCTGGCTGCTCGAAACCTTTCCGTCACTGGCGGTCCTTGGTTAGGACTTACTCTTGCCAAACCTCTGGGCTATCGTATCACGCCACATGACGTGAGGGTTCGACAGTTTGACCAGTGATCCGGTTCATCGCAGGCGCGTGTTTTATGTACCGGGCTATGATCCGGTCCATGCGCGGAAATATCGCGAGATGTACCGCAAGGAGGGCGCTGAACAGGCGGCCATCTGCGGCTATGAGATCGCCTTGTCGCCGGGCAGGACAAAGGGCCGTTTCGGCTGGCATGTCGAGGCGCGGATCGATGGCGCCGAGGTGCAGGCGGATGTCGAGGTTTTGGTCTGGTCCGATATCGTGCGCGGTAGCATGGCGCAGGGCGTTCTGGCGACCTATGGCCAATTGCTGCAGACCGCCTGGGTCTATATCGCATCGGGCGCGTTGTTTCCGCTGATAGGCCTGCGAAAAGGCCCATTTCTGGCCGTGCTCTATCCTGTCGGGTTCCTGTTGCTGCAATTGGTGCTGGCGGTGCTGGCGGCGTTTGGGCTGGGGTCGGTGCTGGGGTTGATCCATCCCTGGCTCGCTTGGGGCGGGCTGATCGCGCTGCCGGTCGTGCTGGAATGGTTTCGGCGCAATGACAACCGCTTTCTGGTCTATTACCTTATGCATGATTACGCCTATTCGGCGCGGTATCGCGGGGCCAATCCGCCCGAGCTTGAAGCGCGGATGGCCGAATTCGGCGATCTGATCGCGCAGGCCCTGTCGGAGGATGTGCAGGAGGTTCTGGTGGTCGGTCATTCTTCGGGGGTGCATCTGGCGGTGTCGATCCTGTCCGACCTCATCCGGGCGGGGAGGGTACCCGCGAATGGGCCGGCTCTGGCGTTTCTGTCGCTTGGACAGGTGGTGCCAATGGTCTCCTTTCTGCCCAAAGCCAGCAGGCTTCGGGGAGATCTGCGCTATCTCAGTACCCGGGACGAGCTGACTTGGGTGGATGTGAGCGCACCGGGCGATGGTTGTGCCTTTGCACTTTGTGATCCGGTGGCTGTAACCGGGGTCGCCCCAGAGGGCAAGCGCTGGCCGCTGGTTCTGTCCGCGGCGTTCCGGCATACGCTCAGCCCTGAGCGGTGGAAGCTGCTGCGGCGGCAGTATTTTCGGCTGCATTTCCAGTATATGTGCGCCTTCGATTATCCGGGCGATTACGATTACTTCCGCATCACCGCCGGGCCGCAGACTCTGGCCGCGCGATACCGGGGGCGTACCCCGTCCCCCAGCCGGATCGAACGGCCGGTTTCAAGATATACCGGGGTCTCGACATGACCCTTCCGCCGAAGCCCCCGGCGCGCGAAGAGGGCAGGGTGTCCCTGTGGCGGTATACGCGGCTGTTTCGGCAGGATATCCTGTCGGCGCAGCCCGCCCGGCTTTATCGCGCGTGGATGGCAGAGTTTCGCACGCCGTTCTTTCGATCGTACCTGTGCAACCAGCCCGATCTGGTCGATCTGGTTCTGAAGCAGCGCCCCGATGATTTTCCGAAATCCGACCGGATCCGCGAGGGTTTGGCGCCTCTACTGGGCAATTCGGTCTTCGTCACCAATGGCGAGACTTGGAAGCGGCAGCGCCGGATCATCGATCCCTCTTTCGAAGGCGGACGGCTGCGCGACACGTTCCCCGCCATGCTGGCCGCCGGTCAGGGCGCGGTGGCACGCCTGCAGGGCAAGGCGGATGGAGAGCCGATCGAGATCGAGGCAGAGGCCAGCCATGCCGCCGCAGATGTGATCTTTCGCACGCTGTTTTCCATTCCGATCGAAGATGAGGTCGCAAGCGCGGTGTTCCACAAGTTCCGAGAGCATCAGCGCGCCCAACCAGTGCTGAACCTTGGTGCTCTGGTGCCTTTGCCGCGTTGGTTCCCGAGGTTTCACCGCCGCGGCGCGCGGCGGACCGCCAAGGAAATCCGTGCGTTGATTACCCGGCTGACCGCCCATCGCATGACCGAGATCAAGGCTGCACGCGCACCGGATGATCTGGCGACGAAGATCATGACAACCGCCGATCCGCTCACGGGCGAACGCTTCGACACCGAAGAGATGGTGGATCAGGTGGCGATTTTCTTTCTCGCCGGTCATGAGACCAGCGCTTCGGCTCTTGCATGGGCGCTGTATCTGCTCGCGCTTTATCCGGAATGGCAGGATCGGGTCGCTGTCGAAGTGCTGGCTGCAATCGGGCAAGAGGCGCCGGACTTCTCGGATATCGCCCGGTTGCGGCAGACCCGCGATGTGTTCCGCGAAACTCTGAGGCTTTACCCGCCCGTGCCGATGATGGTGCGCGAGACGACTTGCCCCGAGCGATTGCGTGATCGCGATGTGCCGCCGCGCGCCCAGATCGTGTTGAGCCCATGGCATCAGCACCGGCACGAAAGGCTGTGGGACAAGCCTGATGCGTTCGATCCCGAGCGCTTTGACACGCCCGACGGGCGAGAGGCTTTGCGCTGTGCCTATATGCCTTTCTCCGCGGGACAGAGGGTGTGTCCGGGGGCCGGGTTCGCGATGATCGAGGGCGTGCTTTTGCTGGCGCTTCTGGTGCGCGCCTATCGCTTCGACATCGTGCCCGATCGCCCGGCGATGCCCGTGGCGCATCTGACGGTGCGGGGGCGCGATGGGATCTGGCTGCGGATCACGCCTCGCGGCCGTGCTGCTTGAGTCGGGCGTGAAGCGCGGCAGCAACCGGTGCGCCAGCCTCGAGCGCGAAGACATAGGCATGGGTCAGGAAGAAACAGGACGCATCCACATCGTTCACGCTGTCGGCGGCTTCCGCGTAGAGCTCGATCAGCGCAGCCCGGTCCTGCGCCGCGTGGGCGCAGAGCATTCGGGCGTGCAGATCCTTGGTCATTCGGCGGCCTTTGCCTTGGCCCGGTGGATTTCGACCTTGTCGGCAACCCAATGATGAAAACAATGGGTCGGGCTGTCCATCACCGGTGAGAAGCGGCCACCGTCGAATTGCGCGGCATGGCGGCCCTTCTGCATGCCTTCGACCACGAAAATGTCTTCTTCGAATACGGTCTTCCAAAGCTGACTGTTGCGCATCCGCAGCCCTTCGTCGCTGTCAGGCACGGAATAGTACAGATGCACATGCTCGACCGTGCGTTCGGGGCCTTTGGGTTCGAGGATGATGGCAAAGGCGTGATCGCGATGTGTGCCCAGAAGGACATTGGGATAAACGGCGATATATTCGGCCCTTTCGTTCCAGCGGCTGCCCACCTCTTCGAAATCGGGGAATGTGTCGCCATTCTCGTTAGACAATTGCCGGTAGACCAATGTGCCCTGACCGGAATATTCTCCGGGCTTTTCGATATTGTAGTGATCTTCGAGTCGGGAATAGCTGTTCAGCCCGGGATGGACCCAGGGCAGGTGATAGCTTTCGCAGTAGTTTTCGATCGCGAGTTTCCAGTTGGTGTTCACGTCCAGTGTAAACCGGCTGTCGTGGCCGCCATGATAAAGTGGCAGCTCGAATTCGCGCCAACGCTGCATCGCGTCCGACATCGCATCCTCGAAAGCAGGCGCATCGCCGGAGATGTTGATCCAGACGACATCGCGCCACACATGGCTGCGCACTTCGATCAGGCCGAGTTCGTTGCGCTTGATCGCATCATGGGTGTTCTGACCCGGTCCGCCCACATGCGGGGTCGCCACCAGATCGCCCTTGGTTGAATAACACCACGAATGATAGGGGCAGCGGATCGCGCCTTCGATCTTGCGGGGGGTCTCGACAAGGATCATGCCGCGATGGCGACAGATATTCTGAAACACCCGCACATCGCCATCCTTGTCCCGGATCAGCAGAAGCGGCATCCCGACGAATTCCAGAGGCACGGCATCGCCCGGTTCGGGAACATCCGCCGCGACCGCAAGCCCGGCCCATTGCGAAAACAGCAGGGCCTGCTTTTCCTCGTCATAGATGACGGGGTCGATGTAATGGGCATTGGGCAGCCCGTTCGCGCGGCTGACATCTGCGCGCACGTTGGACAGGTCTGTTACGGTCTGCGTCATTGCGGGTCTCCGTTCTCTGATCCCTCTTGCTCAGAACAGGAAATCCCCGTCCTGGACCGACAATTCGCGACCAGAATTTGCCCAAGGCGACACGCTTACCTGAATTCCTCCTCGAGGCGTAGGAGGTTGATGTGATAGGCTGGAAGCTCGGACGCTGTGGCAAGCCCGGCCTGTCTGGCAGTTTCGAGGATCAGGGTCCGATTGCTTCCAAGATGTTCGTAGATCATGCGCGTGGCACGACGTCCTGTCATCCTTTCGGGGACAGTGCGGGTGGCGTAGCCTTCCCATAGTCCATGCTGGAAGGTGCGTTCTGGCGTCAGGAAGTTGAACGAGCTTGAATGCGAGCCGCGATGCGCAACGATTGCCATGACGCCGTCCTGCTGGCGCATCACGACACCGCGAAACTCGCGTTCGCTCGGCCCCATCGAAATGCCCTGATGGCGTAGGGCGCTGCGTGGTTCGTACCCGCGCAGGAATGTATATCCTGCTTGTCGGCTGACATGGACCAGACCCACGGCAAACAGGTCCTGATTCATGAAGCTTCGCCGGATGAAGCGGAAAAACCCCGAAGGAAAAACGGATTGCGGCACGTCGGTCGGCGCCCGGCCGAAAAACTCCTGGACCATCGGGTGATCGAGCAGTCCTGTATCCCTACGATTCAGGCTTTCGACAGGCTCCAGCAGGACGCGCGCATCCACCGCGAAGAAGAGGCATATCCGGTGCAGGACATCCGGTCTGGGAAAGCTTTCGCCGGATAGATACCGGTTGAATTGCGTTCGATTGATCCCAAGCTCTCGGCACAGGGCCGCTATAGACGCATACGGCGCACTCAATAGTCGCAGGTTCCGACCGAAGATCCCGCGCAGCATGGCGGGATCAAGCTCTGAATGATTTTGTCGCAACGTGACCCAACTTGTAAAACCGCGGTTCCGCACAAGGCTGTTGGCCTTTTATGCGATCTTGACAGGAAATCTGGTCTAAATTCTGCAGATTGCCAAGACACATGGCCAAGCCTGACGCCAAATAGCGTCAGAACTGTTGCAAATTGATACAAGTTTGCGGCTTGCGTCCTGTCAGTTTGCGTGTCCTGCTAAGGGTATTGTGACGCAGCAGTAAAGCGGTTCGAAGAGGTTGTGACATGTACGGAGTGGTTTTGTGGAAAGACATCGAGGGTAGTCGCGCCGTAATCTGGTGTGAGGACCAGGGTGATCTAGCGTTTCTGTCGGCGGAGGAGGGGATGCACTCGGGCGCTGATCTGGACGCGGGCGACCTGATCCATTTCGATGTCATGTGGGACGGCGCATTGCGACGGGCCAACAATGCCAAGCTTGTGGCGTCACATGCGTTTCCCACATTGCCGAAAGACCTGGTCGCTTGTTCTGCCACCCTGCTGAAATCCGAGGGTCAGGCCGGGGCCTGTGATGGCCCAAACGTGGTGTCTTTTCCCGCGACGAGACAGGTCGAGACACCACGCCATGAGGCGGCCCCGCCGGTCGAGGCCGGGCGCAAGGCGGTTTAGACGTCGGTTACGCTGCCGCGGCGCAGGGCTGCGACACCGGTACGGGCGATTTCGACAAGGCCGAGGGGGCGCATCAGGTCAGCGAAGGCGTCGATCTTGTCGGGCGTGCCGGTGATCTCGAACACGAAGCTGTTCAACGTGCTGTCCACAGCGTTGGCGCGGAATATGTCTGCAAGGCGCAGGGCCTCGACCCGCTTGTCGCCGGATCCCTCAACCTTGAGCAGGGCCAGTTCCCGCTCGACCGCCTTGCCTTCCACCGTGAGGTCATGGACTTCGTGGACAGGCACGATGCGACCCAATTGGGCCTTGATCTGTTCGATTACCTGCGGGGTGCCGGTGGTGACGATGGTGATGCGGCTGGTATGGCCGGTATGATCGACCTCGGCCACGGTCAGGCTGTCGATATTGTAGCCACGGCCCGAAAACAGCCCAATGACCCGGGCCAGCACGCCGGGTTCGTTGTCAACGATCACCGCCAATGTGTGCGATTCCACCTCGTCCGAGAAGGTCGGGCGCAGGTTATAGGCCGAATGCTTGGATGAGCCTTTTTTGATTTGTAGAGGCGACATGACGTTTCCTTGGTGATGACCGTGCCACGCGGCACGTCTTGCAGTTCAGGCGGAGGGCGCGAGGGCAGGGCACGCGCGCCCTCATGCGGTCAGACCAGCACCGCGCCTTTTGATCCGATGGCGTCTTTGGTCGAGGCGTTCTGCCCCAGAAGCATCTTGTTATGTGGCTCGCCCGACGGGATCATCGGGAAGCAGTTCTCGTGCTTTTCGACGAGGCAATCGAAGATCACCGGCCCATCATAGTTCAACATCTCCATGATCGCGTCGTCGAGATCTGCGGGGTCCGAGCAAAGGATACCCTTGGCGCCAAACGCCTCGGCGAGTTTCACGAAATCAGGCAGTGCCTCGGACCAGCTGGAGGAATAGCGCTCGCCGTGGAGAAGTTCCTGCCACTGGCGCACCATGCCCAGACGTTCATTGTTCAGGATGAACTGCTTGACCGGCAGGCGATATTGCACGGCGGTGCCCATCTCCTGCATGTTCATCAGCCAGCTTGCCTCGCCCGCGACATTGATGACCAATGCATCGGGATGGGCCATCTGCACGCCGATCGACGCCGGGAAGCCATAGCCCATGGTGCCAAGGCCGCCCGAGGTCATCCAACGGTTGGGATCGTTGAAGCCCAGATATTGAGCCGCCCACATCTGATGCTGGCCGACTTCGGTGCAGATGTAGCGGTCATGATCCTTGGTCAGCGCTTCGAGCCGTTCCAGCGCATATTGTGGCTTGATCGACTTGCCCTCCTGTTTGAAGGAAAGACAATCGACCTTGCGCCACGTCTCGATCTTGGACCACCATTTCTTGATCGCGTCGCGGTTCACCTTGCGGCCACGCGACTTCCAGACATTGAGCACGTCTTCGAGCACATGGGCGATATCGCCGATGATCGGAATATCGGTCTTGATCACCTTGTTGATGGATGACGGGTCGATGTCGATATGCGCCTTTTTCGAGCCGGGGCTGAACGCGTCCAGACGCCCGGTGATCCGGTCGTCGAAGCGCGCGCCGATGTTGATCATCAGGTCGCAGCCATGCATTGCCATGTTGGCCTCGTAGAGGCCGTGCATCCCCAGCATCCCCAGCCAGTGCTGCCCATTGGCCGGATATGCGCCCAGTCCCATCAGGGTCGAGGTGATGGGGATACCGCTGGCTTCGACCAGCTCGCGCAGAAGCTGGCTGGCGGCGGGACCGGAATTGATGACGCCGCCGCCGGTGTAGAAAATCGGACGCTCAGCCACTTCCAGGGCCTCGACCAGTTCGATGATCGTGGCCATGTCGCCCTTGACCTGCGGCTGGTAATGGCTTGTCTTGGCCTTTTGCGGCGGGGTGTATTCGGCTGAAGCGAATTGCACATCCTTGGGAATATCCACAAGAACCGGGCCAGGACGCCCCGCGGTGCAGACGTGAAACGCCTGATGCAGGATCTCGGAGAGGTTCTTGGTGTCGCTCACCAGCCAGTTATGCTTCGTGCAGGGGCGCGTGATGCCGACGGTATCGGCCTCCTGGAAGGCGTCGTTGCCGATCATGAAGGTCGGCACCTGACCGGTCAGCACGATGATCGGGATGGAATCCATAAGCGCATCGGTGAGGCCGGTCACCGCATTGGTGGCGCCGGGGCCGGATGTCACCAGAACCACACCCGGTTTGCCGGTGGAGCGGGCATAGCCTTCGGCGGCATGGACCGCACCCTGCTCGTGCCGGACAAGAACATGGCGGATGTCGTTTTGCTGAAAGATCTCGTCATAGATCGGTAGCACCGCACCGCCGGGATATCCGAATACGACGTCCACGCCCTGATCCTTGAGGGCCTGAACCACCATTTTCGCTCCGGTCATCTGACGTGTCATCGCTTTGCTCCGTTCATGACGTCAATTCACTGTTCTAAGCATAAAAAAGCCCCCGGTATTCCGGGGGCGCATGGGGACCATTATGGCGTCCGTTACCGGCCCATGCGCCTGTTGCCTACGATTACGACTAGCGGTGCCATTCAAGGCGACTCCCTTACTGCGTGGGCGGGACATTAGGTTGCACTGAGGGGGGCGTCAACCACATTTCAAAGAAAAGATTTCGTGAAGCCGGGGGGATTCTTTCCATTTGTTGCGCCCGGAGGCGGCTGCCCGCAATCGGACCGTGACAATGACGGGTTTTCTGTCACAGCCGTGCCATTGTGCCGCCCTGCAGCACACCGTGCTCCAGCGCATAGCGCGTTAACCCCGCGGTCGAGCTGATGCCGAGCTTGCGCTTGATGTTCTTGCGGTGAGTTTCGACGGTGCGCACCGAGATATCGAGCGTGTGCGCCACGTCCTTGTTCGACTTGCCTTGTGCCAGCTGCAAAAGGATCGTCTGTTCGCGGTTGGTCAGCTGCTCGCGACCGGGCCGCTGATAGGGTTCAAGCGAGCCTTTGGCGCCCGTGCAGAGATAACGCTGGCCGGTCATCACCGCATCGATCGCATGTTTGATCTCTTCGGTCGGCACATCCTTGAGCACATAGCCCACCGCGCCGTGACTGAGCGCCGACGTGATATATTCCGGACTGTCATGCATGGACAGGATCAGGATGCGCGTCTCGGGGCGCCGTTCAAGGATGATTTCTGCCGTGGACAGTCCGCCGATGCCTGGCATGTTGAGATCGAGAAGGATCACATCGGGTTGCAGTGCCTCGACCCGCTCGATGATCGCCTCGCCGCTCGACAATGAGGCAATCACCTCGATGTCGTCATAGCTTTCCAGGATGGTACGCAGGCCTTGCGCGACCATCGGATGATCGTCGACGATTGCGATGCGGATGGGGGCAGGCTGTGGGTCTGTCATGCGGTGGCTCTTGTCTCTTCACCAATGCGATCCTGTGGGGGCAGAAGATGGGTGAGGGGCACATTGGCCTCGATCAGGGTGCCGCCGTTTCGCGACGACTGAATACGCAGCGTGCCGTTCAATTGCTCGACCCGTTCCTGCATGTTGCGAAGGCCCAAACCTGTGCCATGGGCGTTGGCCGGATCATCGGGGTGAATGCCGCGGCCATTGTCGGAGATCCTCAAGGTGGCGCCCCGGCTGTGGCCGCGCAGGTCGATCGCCACATGGGTCGCACCGGAATGACGCTCGATATTGGTCATGGCTTCCTGGGCGACGCGGTAGAGAGCGATCTTTGCCTCTTCATCAAGGCGGTTGCGGAACACGACAGTATCGAACGAAACCTCGATTCCGGTGCGCTGACCGAAATCTTCCGACAAAGTCCGGATCGCGGGGCCAAGCCCCAGATCGTCCAGCACCCCGGGGCGCAGATCGCGGCTTATGCGGCGCACTTCCTGAATCGCGCCGGACAGGTGTTCTATGCCTTGTCCAAGGTTGTCGCTGCCGGCACTGTCCCCATTGGCCAGCCGACGTTTTGCGATTTCCAGCGAAAAGCGCACACCAACGAGGATCTGGCTGATCCCGTCATGCAATTCCCGCGCAACCCGACGGCGTTCCTCTTCCTGTGCGTCGAACACGCGTTGAGTAAGTTTCTTGAGCTTCGCATCGGCCAAGCGCCTGTCACGGATGTTGATGAACAACCCGCTGGTGAACACGAGCAGCAACGCAGCCAGCGTAATCCCCCCGATATAGAGAAATGTCCGCTGCACCCGGGTTTCCACCTGTTCGCGGGACGCGGCCACGGTGGCCACCACATCGTCGATGAAGACGCCCGTGCCGATGGCCCAACGCCAGTCCTGAAAGCCGATCACATAAACCGCCATGCGAGCGATCTCGCCGGTCGAGGGCTTGGGCCAGTCATAGGTGTGATAGCCGCCGCCCGTGCGTGCCAGACGGATCAATTCGTTGGTGATCTCGATCCCGTTTGGATCGGTCATTCCGCTCCAGTTGGCGCCGATCAGATCGGTCTTTCGGGGGCTGACAAGGTTGTTGCCGTCATAATCGAAGACAAAGAAATATCCGTCTTGACCATAGAGCATCGCTGCGAGGGTGCGCGTTACTTCAAGCTTGGCCGCAGCGTCGTCGGGACCCGCGCGGCCATAGATGTTGATGACGGCATTACGGGCCAGCGACAGGTAGTTCTTCAATTCGGCCCGTTTGGCCGCGATCAGCTGCTCTTCGAGTTGCCGGATTTCGCGCTCGGCGAGCTGGCGGGACTGCAGCGTGACCAGAACCGATATCGCGACTGCCGCCAGGATCAACGGCAGTGTTGCGGTAAGAAAGAGTTTTTGGCCGTAATTCATGCAGGCACTGTCAATCAGGGACGTTTACGCGCCCGGTTAGCTTGAATTGACGGAAAATCCTAGTCCGCACTTATGCTCCGTGTGTGCAGAGGCGTCCGGGCGGCGGGTCTCATTTTTTGGCCTTTTTGATGCAATCTACGCATTAGTTGGTATTTGCGTCCGTCGCATCACACGCTAGGTTCCTGCTACTTTAACCGAGTCTTGCGCCGACGGAGGATTTGGCAAAGGCTCATATCCAGGAGGAGATACCTATGGATCGTCGTTCATTTCTGAAGAATTCCGCGCTTGGCGGCACTGCAGCCGCCGCTGCTGGTCTGGCCGCCCCTGCCTATGCGCAGGGCAAGCGCACCCTTACATTGGTGACCACCTGGGGGCGCGGCCTGGCTGGGGTCCATGACAGCGCGCAATATTGTGCCGATGCGATCACCGCGATGAGCGACGGTCAGTTGACCGTGGATCTGAAAGCCGCGGGCGAACTGGTCGGCGCCTTCGAGGTATTCGATGCCGTGACCGCCGGACAGGCCGACCTGTTCCACGGTGTGGATTACTATTTCCTCAGCCAGCACCCTGCGCTGTCGTTCTTCAGCCAGGTGCCTTTCGGGATGACGTTCCAGGAATTCAACAACTGGTTCGATCACGATGGCGGCCGTGAGCTGGCCGACGAGCTGTATTCGATCTTCGGCCTCAAGAGCTTTCCGGCGGGCAACACCGGCCCGCAATCCGGGGGCTGGTATGCCAAGGAGATGAACGCGGTCGAAGACTTCCAAGGCCTGCGGTTCCGGATGCCGGGGCAGGGTGGCCAGGTGATGGGCAAGCTAGGCGCCTCGGTGCAGAACCTGCCGGGTGCCGAAGTGTATCAGGCGCTGGCCTCGGGTGCGATCGACGGCACCGAGTGGATCGGTCCCTGGGCGGATGAAAAGGCCGGTTTCCAGGAAATCACCAAGTTCTATTACACCGGCGGCTTCCACGAGCCGGGTCCGAACCTGAACCTGAACGTGAACCTCGAAGTCTATGAAAGCCTGACGCCCGCGCAGCAGTCGATCATCGAGAATGCCGCGCGCGCCTCGAACCTGTGGACCATGTCGTTGTTCATGGCCAACAACTCGGCGGCCCTGACACGTCTGCAGTCGAGCGGTGTGAAGCTTCTGAGCTTCTCGGACGCCATCTGGGATGCGTTCGGCGCCGCGTCGAAAGAGGTGGTCGAGGAATCCCTGAGCGACGAGATCTACAAGACCTGCTACGACAGCTACATGGCGTCGCTGGCAAGCTCGGCGTCCTGGGCCAGCCGCTCGGAAGGCGAATTCGCCGCGCAGCGTAACCGCGTGATGGGCCTCTAAGCTCGGCTTCAAACATCGGCCGTGTCCCCCCTCTTCCGGGGGCACGGCATCTTCTGCCGGCCAGCCTTGCAAGAGCCTGCCTGAACGACCGACGCGTAAACGGGGCCATGATTTGCAGACCATTCGGGGATTGTCGTGATGAATGATACTGCCACAACCGGCGGGCTTGATGCCGTTCTGGATGGCATCCTTTGGCTTGTTCAGAACATCGCCATGGCTTTCTACAATTTGGGCTATGCGATCAGCCATCCGCATCTTTGGCTCGACTGGTCGGACAAGGAAGCGATCATGCGGTTCGTCTATTACGGCGGATCGGTGGAATTCTTCTTCGTGGTCTTCACGGTGTTCCTCGTCTGCACGGGCATCGGCCTGTGGCGCAACGGGTTCATGTGGGGATGCGTGCGCGTTCTCGAAGGGTTTGCCAACACCGTCGGGCGGTTTTTCGCATGGGCCGGGCTTATCATGGTGATCCAGCAGATCATCATCGTCTTTCTGCAGCGTATCTTCGCGCGCCCCGAAATCGTGATCGGCTTTGGCATTCCGCTTGAGATGGATATCAGCTGGTGGTCCGAGGAACTCAAACTCTACAACGCTCTGGTCGTGTCGCTTTGCGCCACATACACATTCGTTCAGGGCGGGCATGTGCGTGTCGATCTGATCTATTCCGCGGTCAGCTTTCGTACCAAACGGGTCATCGATATGGTCGGATCGTTGCTCTTCATGATGCCAATGGCGGTCATCATCTGGCTCTATGGCTGGTTCTTCATGTGGCGCCATCTGATCGTGCCCAACCCATCGGCCAGCGAGTCCCTCGATCGTCTCTTGATGAAGTCGCGCGCG
Source organism: Roseobacter sp. AzwK-3b (assembly GCF_000170875.1). Taxonomy (NCBI): domain Bacteria; kingdom Pseudomonadati; phylum Pseudomonadota; class Alphaproteobacteria; order Rhodobacterales; family Roseobacteraceae; genus Roseobacter; species Roseobacter sp. AzwK-3b. The sequence continues at coordinate 134,461 of NZ_ABCR01000006.1, read as the reverse complement.
CTGCGCTGGAACGTTGAGACGATCGGCTTTTCGCCCAACGGGTTCAACGCGTATTTCCTGTTCAAGATCCTGCTGGTCGCTTTTGCGGGGATGGTCTTCATCCATGCGGTGGCGTTCTTCTACCGGTCTTTCCTCGAGTGGCGCGAGGGACCGGAAAGTGAAAACAAGTATCTCGACAAGGATAGTCTTGGCGAGGGCCAAGAAGCCTTCGAAGGCACACATTAAGGGGACGGGCAGCCATGTTATTCGGACTTGACGGAGTCGAGATCGGCCTGATCATCGTGTTCCTGTGTCTTTTCGGCGGGATCCTTTCCGGGTTTCCGGTGGCCTTCGCCATCGGCGGTGCCGGCATCCTGTCCTTCGGGATCATAGCAGCACTTGATAGCGCGGGTCTGCTGATTCATCAGGCGATCGACACATCGAGCCAGGCCTATGATGCGCTGATCGCATCCGGCATCAGGCCCGAGACGATATCGATTTTCCGATATCCCGAATTGCCGCGTATCGGCGAGCCGGTCTTTCCGCAGGGTTGGGAAGTGGCTCTTGATCGCAATGTCAGTTTCATCGTCAACCGGATCAATGAGCGTGTGCTTGCGGGGCAATCTATCGAGACCCTGCTGGCCGTTTTGATGTTCGTCATGATGGGGATCACGCTGGAACGCTCAAAGATCGCCAATGACCTGCTGACCACCATGGCGCGGGTCTTCGGCCCGCTTCCGGGCGGGCTGGCGGTGTCGGTCGTGGTCGTGGGGGCGTTTCTGGCGGCATCGACCGGCATTGTCGGGGCGACGGTCGTCACGATGGGGCTTTTGTCGCTGCCCACCATGCTGCGCAACAATTACAGCCCCGAGATTGCGACCGGCGTCATCGCTGCAAGCGGCACGTTGGGGCAGATCATCCCGCCATCCATCGTGATCGTTCTTCTTGGGACACTCGCGGGAGATCTTTATTCCACTGCCCAGGAAGCGCGCGCGCAGACAGCCGGCTGCTCCGATGCTCTGACCTATCTGGGTGAACCGGCCGTCGTCTCCGTGGGGACGCTGTTTCAGGCTGCATTGCTGCCCGGTATCATGTTGGCGCTGCTCTATGCGCTTTATGCCTTCGGATATGCGCTCTTCAATCCCAGCCGGGCGCCTGCGGTGGAGCTGGGCCGGGCCAATGCCGAGCCTTTGACGCGCAACGAGGCCTTTACGTGGTTCGTGGGGGTTCCGACCGCGCTGGTCGCGGGGATGCTTCTGCTCAGCCAGGTGAATGTCATCGGCTCACAAAACCTGCAGGTCGACAGCTTCTCGGACCGTGGGGCATCTGCATCGCTGCGCACCAATGTCAGCGATGCGTGCAAGGTTTCCATGATCGAACTGCACGGCCAGGAGGCTTGGGATGAGGCGGTGGCCGAACAGAAAGCCATCGACGAGGCCGGCGGGCAGACGGAGAGCACGCGCCTGACGCCCGAGCAGATCGCCGAGCTTGTCGCCGAGAAAGAGGCGAATGCCGCCCCGATCGGAACCGGTGTCGCGACCATCCTGCTTCTGCTGTCGCTGATCCTAGTGGTGGCGCGTGGTGTGCGCCCGACGGCTGAGCAGGCACCACTGCTTGTCGGGGCACTCGGGATCGTGCTGGCCCTGATCGCGGATGTGCTGCTGATCGCACCCTCCACCAGCTCCGGGCTCTCGCTGCTGATCCTTGCGATTCCCTATGCCCTGGCGCTTTATGGCTGTTCCCATGGGGTGGTGCGACTTGCGCAGAACGAGTTGATCCGCGTGGTCTTTCCGCCACTGGTCTTGATCGTGGCGGTGCTGGGCTCGATCCTCGGGGGGATCACCAACCCAACGCCCGCCGCCGCCCTCGGTGCGGGTGGTGCGATCATGCTGGCCGCTTATCGCCGTTTGCGGGACGAGGACCGCTCGGGCATGGTCATCATATACTCAACGCTGGCGATCATCGTGTCGATCCTTTTTGGCGTCAATTTCGACCTGCGCATCACTCAGGAACATGTGCCTCTGGAAAGCTGGCTGGCCTTCTTGGGCGCCTATGCCGCTTACCTCTATGCGGCATTCGGACTGCTTTATGCATGTTGGGTGTTGTTCGCGGGTGGGGTTCTGACGCCAGTCGTGCGCGAGACCGCCAAGGTCACGTCCATGGTCTTCACCATCCTGATCGGCTCGCAATTGTTGAACCTCGTGGTCATCTCTTTCGGCGGAGAGCACTATATCCAGCAGTTCCTGCGCAGCTTCGACAATGAATACAAAGTGTTCCTGATCGTGATGCTGGTGCTGTTCATTCTGGGCTTCGTTCTGGATTTTCTCGAGATCATCTACATCGTCATCCCGATCGTGGGGCCGGTGATCTATGGGGGGACGTTCGATCCGAAATGGGTGACCATCATGATCGCCGTCAACCTGCAGACGAGCTTCCTGACACCACCTTTCGGCTTTGCGTTGTTCTATCTGCGGGGGGTGGCGCCGAAAGAGGTGACGACCGGGCATATCTATCGCGGTGTGCTTCCGTTCGTGTTGATCCAGGTTGTCGGTCTGGGGATCTTGTTCCTCTTTCCGGCGATCGTGACGATCGTGCCGGCGCTGATCGGCAACTGATCCCACATCACCGTCGCGCAGAAAAACGCAAACGGCCGCCCCGTTGGGGCGGCCTTACTACGTGGTAAAAGCGTCGCTTCAGCGGACCAGATCGCGCATCGCCTGATCGATCCCGCGCAGGGTCATCGGAACCATGCGCCCCTCGAAGATCTCCGAGATCATGCGGATCGAATGGGTATGCCCCCAATATTGCTCAGGCACCGGGTTGATCCAGACATGGCTGGGCCATTGCTGTCGCGCGCGTTCCAGCCAGACCTGACCGGCTTCGGCGTTCCAATGTTCGTTGGCGCCTCCGGGATAGGCGATTTCGTAGGGACTCATACTGGCATCGCCCACGAAAATACATTTGTAATCAGAGCCATAGGTGTGCAGCACATCCCATGTCGGCGTCTGCGCATCCCACCGGCGGTGGTTGTCGCGCCAGACACCCTCGTAGAGACAATTGTGGAAATAGAAATATTCCATGTATTTGAATTCGGCGCGCGCCGCGCTGAACAATTCCTCGACCACTTTCACATGCGGGTCCATCGATCCGCCCACATCCAGAAACAGCAGCACCTTGACGGCATTGCGCCGCTCGGGGCGGGTTTGAACGTCGAGATAGCCATGCTCGGCTGTGGCGCGGATCGTGCCGTCCAGGTCCAGCTCGTCCGTCGCGCCGCTACGGGCCCATTGCCGAAGGCGTTTGAGCGCCACCTTGATGTTGCGGGTGCCCAACTCGACATTGTCGTCAAGATTGCGGAATTCCCTTTTGTCCCAGACCTTGACCGCGCGGCGATGAAGGGATTGGTCCTGTCCGATGCGCACGCCTTCGGGGTTGTAGCCATAGGCGCCAAAAGGGGAGGTGCCCGCCGTACCGATCCATTTGTTGCCGCCCTGGTGGCGGCCCTGCTGGTCGCGCAAGCGTTCCTTGAGCGTCTCCATCAGCTTGTCGAACCCGCCGAGGGCTTCGATCTCGGCCTTCTGCTCTTCACTCAGATGCTTTTCCGCCAGTTTCTGAAGCCATTCAGCCGGCAGATCGACCGCGTTCAGCACATCCGCCGCTGACAGCTCATCCAGACCTTGGAAACTGGCGGCGAAGGCGCGGTCGAAACGGTCGATCACCCGCTCGTCCTTCACCATTGACGCGCGCGCCAGATAGTAGAATCCCTCCAGGTCATAAGTGACCAGATCCGCCGTCATCGCCTCTAGAAAGGTGAGGTATTCGCGCAGACTGACGGGAATACCGGCCTTGCGAAGATTTTCGAAGAACGGCAGGAACATGCGCGCCCCCTCAGATCGAGGCGCGGTGGATGATCAGCGTGAGGAACAGACCGGCCAGCGTGAAGACCAGCGCATAGACAAAGGCGTATTGGAGGACATCGGCCAATTTGCCTTTGCGGCGCTTGGCGATCATGGCTCCGATAGTGGCGCCCAGAATGGCTCCGACGATGATGATCATGTGCTCGTTTTACCCGTCTGATCCCCTGATCGGGTTGAGCATGGTGATTTCGCGCAGCTTCGCGCGCACCGCCCAATCCGCACCGAACCCGTAACGCGCCCAGCCCAGACTGTCCAGCCGAACGGCATGTGCTTCGGTGACGCGGCCGACCTGATCGAGCGCCTCGGCCTGCAGCATCATGAGTGTGGCCAGAAGGGCCGCGTTTTCATGGCTTCTGGCCACGGCCATATGCGGCTCCACCAGTTTGAGTGCATCATTTCCCCGTCCCTCGCTGATGGCATAGGCGGCCAGCTGCGACGCGGTATAGGCACGGTGCAGGTCCGTTCCGGGCGACTGGCGATAGATGCGATCGGCGATCAGGAATTGGTCATGGGCGAAATCCGGGTCCGTGGACTGGCTCAATCGGCCAAGTGCGAAATGGCTGAAGGCAAGCCTGTGATCCTGCCAGCCGACCGCTTGCGCGATTTGCAAAGCCTCGAGTGCGGCCTCGCGTCTTTCTGGGGGGCGCGCACCGGGACCAAGCGCCGTCTGGATGGCGCGCACCCAGGCGCGTGGTGTGCTGCTGCTGTTGCGCGGCGCGATCGTATCACCGATTGGATTGAGCCGGCTCAGAATGCCGGGCAATCGCGCGGCCACTTGCGCGCGCGTCATGCCGGAGCGCAATTCTGGTGCGTAATAGGCGCGCAGGATGAGCATGTCGAACCCGGTGAGCACCGTGTGCACGTTGTCGTCATTGAACACCGAGTCGGGCAGCCTGTAGAGATCGTTGAGCGGCCCTATCGCCTGCGCAAGCTCTTCGTGCAGGCAGTCGCGCACTTCTTGTGGCGAGGCATCGTTGGGCAGGAAAACCGCCAGCCTTTGGCGTTCTGTCAACAGGCTCCAATTCGTGGCGCGCGTATGGCGAGCTTTGCTGTATTCAGCGAGGCTCGAGATATTGGGAACCACGAAACAGGCGGCCTGTGGCAAATGACGCCTGATATCGGATCGGGACACCGCCTCGATCGTAATATTGGCGTCGCCGCCTCGCACGGCCATGACATCTATACCGGCCTCAGTGCGCAGTCGGTTCACCACACGGTTGAGGTCGGGCATCAGGGTCGGGGGCGGAGAACCGGTCACTCGAATCGTGATCGGTCCATCGAAGCGTGAGAGATAGGGCAGGGTGCGCCCCGATTCCAACTGGAACGCCAATTCCAGAAAGTCCCGCTCGATATCGCGGTTGGATCGCGCGGGGGGCATCGGTTGCGGACTGCCGAACATTTTCATCGCCGGCATGGCGCTTTCTTCGTGCGTTGCTGCACGCGACGGCATTTCACTCGCTGTATTGGGCACGCAGGCCCCGAGCGCCAAGCAAAGTGGTACTATTATACGGCGCATCATGCCTCCGAAACCTGAACCCAACACCAACTCGAACGGGGCGTTACCGCCCCGCACAGGAGTTCCGTGGCTGTGTCGCTCAGGCAATCCGGAGCCATGGCAGGCCGGATCATCACCTTGGCGACCCGCGCCAGCAATGGAACCTGACCTGTAAACCCAAGCTTGCTGTCCAAGATAAGGAAGGCGGGGGGCAAAACTGTGACCGGTGCGTTTTTCCGCATCCCTTGCATGGCAAGGCGCCGTTTTATGTCGGAAAAACAGTGTCATGCCGCTCACATCTTGTTCAGCGGGATCGCCGCGCCATGAAGGCGAGCCGCTCGAAAAGATGTACGTCCTGTTCGTTCTTCAAAAGGGCTCCATGCAATTTCGGCAGCGCATCCGCCCCGTCGCGCTTGAGGTCCTCATGGCTCAGATCCTCGGCCAGAAGCAGTTTGAGCCAGTCCAGTACTTCGGAGGTGGAGGGCTTCTTTCTCAGGCCAGACTGTTCGCGGATCTCGTAGAACTGCGTCAGTGCGGTTGTCAGAAGCTGGTCCTTGATCCCTGGATGATGCACCTCGACGATCTGGCGCATCGTGTCCATGTCGGGAAACCGGATATAGTGGAAAAAACACCGTCTCAGGAACGCATCGGGCAGTTCTTTTTCGTTGTTCGAGGTGATGATGACGATGGGCCGGTTGCGCGCGCGGATCGTCTCGCCGGTCTCGTAGACATAAAACTCCATCCGGTCGAGCTCTTGCAGCAGGTCGTTCGGAAACTCGATATCCGCCTTGTCGATTTCGTCGATCAGCAGCACGACCTTTTCATCGGTTTCGAAGGCCTCCCATAATTTGCCTTTGCGGATGTAGTTGCGCACATCGTGCACTCGCTCATCCCCAAGCTGGCTGTCCCGAAGACGTGATACCGCATCGTATTCGTAAAGCCCTTGCTGGGCCTTGGTAGTGGACTTGATGTTCCACTCGATCATCCGAAGTCCAAGCGCCTGCGCCACCTGTCGCGCAAGTTCTGTCTTGCCCGTGCCTGGCTCGCCCTTGACCAGCAAAGGACGTTCCAACGTGACGGCCGCGTTCACGGCAACGGTCAGATCGTCAGTCGCGACGTAAGAGTCCGTCCCTTCGAATTTCATGTCGGCTTCGCTCCTTTGCGCGGGCATGCAATCTGCTGAAGATGGCACAGTAAGCCCATATACAAAACACATCAATGCAGCGTGATTGCCTAGTGACATTCGCAGTCTCGGAGTGTAGTTCCTGCGCCAAGGAAGCGCCGCGATCTGAGGAGACTTTCATGCCAGACGTTGGCCTTGATGAGGGGAACAAAATGAAAGCCGAAGTCTTTCTGCCCGAGGATTATCACCCGGCCGAAGATGAGCCGTTCATGAATGACCGGCAACTTGAGTATTTCCGTCGCAAACTTATTACCTGGAAAAATGAATTGCTGGAGGACAGCCGCGACACGATCGAAGGGTTGCAGGATGGCACACGCGCCATTCCCGATGTGGCCGACCGCGCCAGCGAAGAAACCGACCGCGCGCTCGAGCTGCGCACGCGCGACAGGCAGCGCAAGCTGGTGACCAAGATCGATGCCGCGTTGCGCCGAATCGACAATGGCGAATACGGGTACTGCGAGGTCACAGGCGAGCCGATCAGCCTCAAGCGGCTTGACGCGCGCCCCATCGCGACCATGAGCCTCGAAGCGCAGGAGCGTCACGAGCGTCGGGAGAAGGTTCATCGCGACGACTGAAGCTTAAGATCACAATCAATCATGAACGCCGGGGCTTTCGCTCCGGCGTTTTTCGTTCCAATAGAAGACCATGAGTTTGCAGGACACGAAGATACTGGTGATCGGCGCAGGCATTGGCGGCCTGACGGTCGCGCGTGCTCTGGCGTTGCGGGGCGCGGATGTCACCGTGCTCGAACAGGCGCCCGAAATCACCGAGGTCGGAGCAGGGCTGCAGGTCAGTCCGAACGGAGCCGTCGTGTTGCGCGCGCTTGGTCTGGAGGCGGCGCTAAGCGCGTGCGCGCTCGAGGCGCAGGCGGTCAGCTTGCGCGATTATGGTGGGGCGTCTGTGGTCCGGATCGACCTCACACAGCTTGACATGCGGGGCTATTATTTTGTCCATCGCGCCGATCTGATCGACATTCTGGCCGATGGTGCGCGCGATGCCGGCGCCCGTTTGCGGCTCTTGCAGAAGGTTGTCGGGGTCACGCCGGGGGATCGTCCGCGTGTCGATCTGGCAAATGGCGCGTCGCTCACCGCCGATCTGGTGATTGGTGCCGACGGGTTGAAGTCCACCGCGCGTGCGGCCCTGAACGGGGCGGCCGCCCCCTTCTTTACCCGGCAGATCGCATGGCGCGCGGTTGTGCCAGATGATGGCGCATCCCCGCGCGAGGCACAGGTTTTCATGGGACCGCATCGGCATCTGGTCAGCTATCCGCTGCGCGACGGTCGCCAACGGAACATCGTGGCCGTCCAGGAGCGCGCGGCATGGGCCGCCGAAAGCTGGTCGCAGGAAGACGATCCCATGGCCTTGCGTGCAGCATTCGGAGATTTCTGCCCCGAAGTGCAGGATTTCCTAGGCCGTATCGAGAAGGTCCATCTTTGGGGGTTGTTCCGTCATCCGGTGGCAGAAACCTGGCATGGCGGCGGCATCGCCTTGATGGGCGATGCCGCGCATCCCACCTTGCCCTTCATGGCCCAAGGGGCCTGCATGGCGCTGGAAGATGCCTGGGTGCTCGCGGATGAGCTTGATAGGACGGACACGCTGGATGCGCGTCTGGCGCGATACCAGTCCCGCCGCCGGGATCGGACCCAGAGAATTGTCAGCGCTGCCAATGGAAACGCGTGGAAATATCATCTGTCCTTTGGCCCCCTGAGATGGGCCGCGCATACGGCTATGCGGCTTGGCGGAACACTTGCGCCAGAAAAGATGGCGCGCCAGTTCGACTGGATCTATGGGCATGATGTCACCCACCCGCCGGACATCGGCTGAGCGGGGACTCATTCACGCGTCGAGCGTGATCCAGATCGGGACGTGATCGGATGGTTTCTCGCGGTCGCGAATGTCGCGGTCGATCTGGCAGTCGCCCAGCAGATCTGCGGCTTGTGGCGTCAGCAGGAAATGGTCGATCCTTATTCCATCGTCGCGGTTCCACGCGCCTGCCTGGTAATCCCAGAACGTGTAATGGCTCGGCCCCTTATGAAAGGCGCGGAACGCCTCTGTGAACCCCAGATTCACGATCCGGCGGAACGCCGCGCGGGTTTCGGGCAGGGCGAGGGCATCCTTGCGCCAAGCCTCGGGGCGTTTGGCGTCCTCGTCCTGGGGAATCACGTTGTAATCCCCGGCCATGAGTGCTGGTTCCTCGGCGGCCAGCAGCGCCTCGGCGCGGGCCTTGAGCCGCTCCATCCACGCAAGCTTGTAGTCATATTTCGGCCCCGGCGCCGGATTGCCGTTGGGAAGATAGAGCCCACAGACCCGGACGGCGGCCTTGTCTCCGATCACGGTGCCTTCGATCCAGCGCGCCTGTTCGTCCTCATCGTCGCCGGGCAAGCCGCGTGTGACATCCTCCAGGGGCAGCCGCGACAGGATCGCCACGCCGTTGAAGCTTTTCTGGCCATGCGTTTCCACCCGGTAGCCACGATCCTCGAAAAGCTCACAGGGAAAGCCCTCATCGACCGACTTGATTTCCTGCAGGACGACGACATCAGGCTGCGCCTCGTCCAGCCAATCGGTAAGGGCCTGCGCACGGGCCTTGATGCCGTTGATGTTGAAACTGGCGATTTTCATCTGGTCGGCCCCCGCTTGTCCGTCCCCTCTATTGCGCAGCTTACCGCCCGAGGCAAGTGTCGGACCGGTCCGCGCGATATGGAATCACGCATAGGTTGATTCGGAGGTCTTCGGGCGGAACCGCGCCAAAATCCACGACATCTGGGGGGTGTGGATAAGTTTATATACAACATTTAGGCAGCCGGATTTTCTGAACAAATTCAGGATTTTGCTGCACCCTATTCGGGAACGCAGCCTGTGGAAAGCTCGGTTAAGTAGAAATTCTAATTGAAAAACAATTTAAACGTGCAATCGTCAGGAGGCTGCAACCTAACCTGGGAGAATGACATGCTTGCTTTGAAAACCCTCGAAATCGATACCTTGGCCGATGTCGCCGAAACGGGCGCCAACCCGCATGACGGCTCCGCCGTCGAGGCATTCACCTCGTCGATCGGTCCGGTGACAAGTGCCAATATGTTCGCCGGCGATGCGGTCGACGTGTTCACGTCGTCCATCGGCCCGATCACCACCGGCGAAGCCATCCGTGGTGACGCGGTCGAGGCGTTCACCTCGTCCATCGGTCCCGTCACCTCGGGCGAGGCCGCGCTTGGCGATCTGGTTCAGGCGTTCACCTCGAGCATCTGAGCCATGGGCGAAACGGATCCTTCATCAACCTGCCTTACAAGGGATAGAGCCCATGGGAGATATCGTTCGACTGAATGTTCCGTTTCGCCAACCCGCCAAGATGTCGGGACAGGCGGCGCTTGTAACGACCTTCGCAACGCAGCGCCGCCACCGAGACGACGTTTTCTGGATGAAGGAAAACGCCGAATTACTCAACGTGCTCGAGACAACCGGCTCTCTGCGCGAGCCAGACGCGCTTGCGCTTCATCTAGCCTTTTATGAAGACATCGAAAACCGTCTTGGGTTTTTTCCGCAATATTACCGTTTCTTGCTGTCCATCTGCCTTGATCTCGAAGACCTCGGAATTGGCGGGGCAAAGAGCGAAAAGCTGGTCCACTGGGTCGTGACAGAGGGGCTTGCCGAGGCCGAGCTTTCAGACCTCCAGCGCGCCGAAGCTCGGCGGCTTTGCCTGCGCCGCGGGATTGATCCGCTGCCGCATGATGCCGGTTTGAACGACCGGCTGCGGGGCTTTGCGCGGCGTTCGGCAACATTTGCCATGCCCAACAAGAAAGCAGCCTATGAGCTGACGCATATCGTATTCTACCTCTCCGAATATGGCCGCCGCGATCCCGGACTGGATGAGGTGTTCCTGGATAGCCTGGTCTTTGCCGGAACGCTGGCCTTCCTGGACATGAACCTCGATCTTTTGTCCGAAATTTGTATCGCGCTGCGCTTTGCCGGGGCCACTCCGCCGGACATATGGGAGCGTTGGATCCGCGATCAGGCGGCGCGGTTCCGTATCAACTCTGTCGACGCCGCGACCGCGCCGGACGATTATCACTCGTTTCTGATGGTCAACTGGCATCTGGCGCTGGCCGGGCAGGGTGGGTTCTCGCTTGCTGTGCCCGAAGGCCCGCTTGCGTTTCGTCATATCCCTTCGGGGCAAGGCCCGTTGCGGGAATTGTCCGAGTGCATGTATGGCTTGGGCGACAGGCGCAGCGCAGACTGGCTCGTGATGAAAGCGGCGATCCATGACAAACTCTCGTCCGAAGCCCGGTCCGTCCTTGCCCTTGCCGAGGCGGCAACCGACAGGTTCGATGCCTTCTTCGCCGGATTTGCCCGCACGGGTCTGGCCGGTCTCGGCGGAGATCGGTCTTGAAGCGCGTGCTCTTGGCCGCTCCCGCCGCGATCGGGGCGGGGTTGATGCTGCTCTACACGCTGCTGATCACGGGTGCTGATGCGATCACCAAGGCTTTTGCCGCCTCCTATGCCGCGCCGCAACTCTTTGCGGTGTCGGGCGGCATCGTTGCCGGGCTGAGCCTTTTGGCCACGCGCGTCTTGCGTGATGATAGGGGCGTGCGCACGGATGCACCGCGCGCCATGGCGCTACGCTCGGTGGCAACGGTGGCCGGGGCGGTGGCGTTTTTCCATGCCTTTCGGCTTTTGCCGTTCGCCGAGGTGTTCCTGTTCATCGCGCTCATCCCGATCTTTGCCGGCATTCTGTCCGGTCCTGTCCTGTCCGAGCCGGTGCGCCCGCAGGCATGGGGCGGTCTTGCGCTGGCCAGCATGGGGGTCTTGGTCCTCTTCCCCTCGGGCCTGTCGTCTATTGGCCTTGGGCATCTCGTGGCGCTGCTTGCGGCCTTGCTTGGCACGGTGTCGTTGTTGGCGGCGCGCTATATCTGCCGGATCGAAAGCAATCTTCTGGCGCAGGTCTTCTATCCCAATGCCGCATTGATGGTGGTGATGGCGCTGGCCTTGCCCTTCGTGTTTCAGCCCATGCCGTTGGAGGATTTGGCTTGGGCCTTCAGCTACGGCGTGATTCTTTTCGGGGCTCGGTGGGTGCTTGTGGGCGCGATGCAGGTGATGCCCGCCTATGTGGTCACACCGCTCATCAACCTGCAGTTCCTGTGGATGGTGCTGTTCGGCATTCTGTTCTTCGCAGAGACACCCGCCGCATCCGTCTTTCTGGGGGCCGGATTGATGATCGTGGCAAGCGCCATTCTGATGCGCGATCAGTTGCGCGTGCGCCCGATGCCTGCGTCACGCCCTGAATCCGTGGTCCCGGCCGAGTGAAAGCTTGCCGAAGGCGACATGAGCTTTCGTTCGCAAGCCATTCTTATTACATCGAAAAAGACGTTCCGCAGCCGCAAGAGCTGCTGGCATTTGGATTGTTGATCGTGAACCGCGCGCCGATCAGTTCCTCGGTGAAGTCGATGGTGGCACCAGCTAGAAACGGCAGGGATACGCTATCCACGACCACCTTCTGCCCCAATCCTTCGAGAACAAGATCGTCCTCGGCGGGCTGGTCCAGCCGGATGTCATACTGAAAACCCGAACATCCGCCACCTTCAACGGCGATGCGAAGAGCCCGACCCTCATCGCCGGCACCTATTTCGCAAAGGCGGGAGAAAGCGCGCTCTGTCACTGTCGGGGGCAATTGCATCTTGGTCTCCTGACGGTTCCGTTATCCTGTTGCTTGCAATATATGGGAACGGGACAAAGCCGACAAGGATGGCCGACATGCAAATGCCATATGCCTCGGACCCGGCGCGCACACGCGGGCGTCTGGTGCCCGAGGAGGAAAGCGCGTTCCGCTCCTGTTATCAGCGCGATCGCGACCGCATCATTCATTCCAGTGCCTTCCGCCGCCTCAAGCACAAGACGCAGGTGTTTGTGGAACACGAGGGAGATTATTTCCGCACGCGCCTCACCCATTCCATCGAAGTGGCACAGGTGGCGCGGACGATCTCGGGCGCGCTCGGTCTGAATTCCGAACTGACCGAAGCGGTGGCGCTGGCGCATGATCTGGGCCACACGCCTTTCGGTCACACCGGCGAGGATGCGCTCGATGCGCTGATGCAGCCCTATGGTGGGTTCGATCACAATGCCCAGGCGTTGCGCATCGTCACGTCGCTGGAACGGCATTACGCGGAATTCGATGGGCTGAACCTGACCTGGGACACGCTGGAAGGCATCGCCAAGCATAACGGCCCGGTCACCGGCGATCTGCCCTATGCGCTGCACGATTACAATGCGCGCCACGATCTCGAACTCGACACCCATGCCAGCGCCGAGGCGCAGGTCGCAGCCCTCGCCGATGATATCGCCTACAACAATCACGATCTGCATGACGGTCTGCGTGCGCGGCTTTTTACCGAGGCCGACATTCAGGGGCTGCCCATCATCGATGCCTGCTATGCCGAGGTCGATGCCGCTTATCCGGGCCTCGATCCCTATCGCCGCCGCCACGAGGCGCTGCGGCGGGTTTTTGGCGTCATGGTCGGCGATGTGATCGAAACCTCACGCTGGCACCTGGCCCAAGCCGCGCCGCGCGATGCCGCCGATATCCGGCATCTGGGGCGTCCGGTGATCCGCTTTTCGGACACCATGTGGCGCGATCTGCGCCAAATCCGCGCCTTTCTGTTCGCCCGCATGTACCGCGCGCCCGTCGTCATGGAGATGCGCGCCAAAGTCACCCGCGTCGTCGAAGAGCTGTTTCCGTTCTACCTCGGCTCACCCGAGCATCTGCCCGAACGCTGGCGAGACGATGTTGCACAGGCCACCGACGACGTCGCGCTGGCCCGCTTGGTCAGCGATTACATCGCCGGCATGACCGACCGATATGCCTTGCAGCAACATGCCCGGCTTCTTGGCGGACCCGGTGGCGCCGGAGCATGGGGCGGGACATGAACCATGGCGATTGACGCGGCAACGACCGGGGCGCTGGCCCCAGTGATGAGTTTTGCACTGGTCGGCGCGCTTGGCGTCGGTGCGCAATGGCTGGCGTGGCGGCTGCGCCTTCCGGCGATCGTGCTGATGCTGGTGGCCGGTCTGATGATCGGGCCGGTGACGGGCCTGTTCGACCCAGGCCGCGATATCGGCCCGCTGATGGGTCCGCTGATTTCGATCGCGGTCGCCGTCATCCTGTTCGAAGGCGGCATGACCCTCAGCGTGCAAAGCCTGCGCGGGGCGGCCGAAGGCGTCAGGCGGCTGGTTTTCGTTGGCGCGCCGCTTGGCTGGTTGCTCTCGGCTTTGGCGCTGCACTACGTGGCGGGGCTTGGCTGGGCGTCATCGGCTGTGTTCGGCGGGATCATGATTGTCACCGGCCCCACCGTGATTGCGCCGCTCTTGCGTCAGGCCCGGCTCAGGCGGCGCCCGGCGCAATTGTTGCAATGGGAGGCCATCGTCAACGACCCGATCGGCGCGCTGGCCGCCGTTCTCGCCTTCGAGGTGGTGCTTGTGCTGCAAGCAGCCGAATCCGCGGGCGACGCGGTGCTGGACATTGCCCGCGGTCTGGTGGTGGCCTCGGTTCTTGGGGTCGCGTCGGGATGGGCGATTGCGGAATCCTTCCGCCGCGCATGGGTGCCGGAATACATGAAAGTGCCCGTGCTCTTCACCCTGCTTCTGGGGGTGTTCGCCGTGTCTGACACCGTGCTGCATGAAAGTGGCCTGCTGGCGGTCACGGTGATGGGCATCTGGATCGCGAATGCCGATCTGCCCAGCTATACCGAGCTGCGCCGCTTCAAGGAACATGCCACGATCCTGCTTGTGTCGGGCGTGTTCATCCTGCTGGCCGCCAATATGAAATTCGACACACTGGCCCTGCTGAACTGGCAAGCGGCGGCATTCGTCGCCGTCGTGATCCTGATCGTACGTCCGCTGACGGTGCTGATCTCGCTTCTGGGCACCAAGCTGCCGATGCGCGAGCGGCTGCTGGTGGGGCTGACGGGGCCGCGCGGCGTCGTGCTGGTCGCCGTTGCGGGACTTTTCGCCGAGCGTCTGGTTGCCGAAGGCATTGAAGATGCGGCTCTTCTGACGCCTTTGGCCTTTGCTCTGGTGGCGGCGACAGTCGTGTTGCATGGATTTTCGCTGCGTCCCATGGCGCGGGCCTTCGGACTGGCCGGGGCCGCCATTCCCGGCGTGATCTTCGTGGGCGGATCGCGCTTTGCCATGGCTTTTGCCAAAGCCCTGCAAGAACGCGACGTGCCAGTGCTGATTGCCGATTCCAATCGTGCACGCCTGCGCAGCGCGCGCGAGGCCGGGGTGCCGGTCTTTTTTGGCGATATCCTTTCTGAAGCGGCAGAACATGGCGTCGAGATCATGAGCTATGGGCAGGTCATGGCGATCAGCGACAACGATGCCTACAACACCCTTGTCGCCACCGATCTCGCGCCGGAATTCGGCCGCGAGAACGTCTTTCAACTCAAACGCGCCAAACAGGACAGCAAGCGTCATGCGCTCCCGGCCACTCTTGGCGGGCGTATCACCGCAGGGGGGCTCACCTATTACGAGCTTGCAACGAAGATGAGCGACGGCTGGAGCGTGCGCAGCACCGACCTGACCGAGGAATTCACACTCGAGGATTGGGCCGCGCACAATCCCGAGGCCATCTTGCTGGCCAGCTATGATGAAAGCGCCGGGCTGACTCTGATTGAGCATGAACAGACGCCGAAAAAACTCTCAGGTGTTCGTGTTCTTGCGCTTGCGCCCCAAAAACCGGATCAGACCGAAGTACCTCAGACCGAGCGTTGATTACCCGCCGCTCCGATGATACCCCATGCCGGTGGTGCTTGTGTGAGTGGCTTGTTTGCGTGGCGTGGAGTTTTCTGGCAAGACCGTGGTGATCGCGGGCGCTGGCTGTGAGGTTGGCATCGCACTTGCGCATGGTTTGGGCCGCATGGGCGCGCGGATCGTGCTCATGGACCGCGAGGAATCCACGATCCTCGAAGTGGCGACCCTGGCGCGTGACCGGATCGAGCCGCTGGCCCTTGATCCCCTGCGCGCCGATCTGAGCGCGCAATTCGGCGAAATCTGGGCCGATGAACCGCTCGACATTCTGATCCATCTGCAGCCCTTGCGCCATCCCGATCATCTTGCGGCGGCCATGTCCTCCATTCCCGCATTGACGCGGGACCTGGCGCGCGCCTTGAAAGCCGGGCAGGGCAGGGTGCTCGTGCTGTTTTCCGCGCCCACGCCGCTGGCCGGGATCGACCGCGCGCTTCTGGACAAGGCGCTCTGCGCGCTTCCTGGCATGCTCCATGACAAGCTGGGGGTGCATGGTATCTGCTGCAATGGATTGCGCCTTCCGGCGAGCGTCGGTGACATCTGGTCGATGGAGGCTCTGGTCTCGACGGTGATGTTCCTGTGTGGGCCGCATGGCGGTGCCATCGGAGGGGCGCTTTTGCCGCTTTGGCCGCGTTCCGATTGACGCGGGCACTGGCAATGATAAACCGGCCCGCGACGAACAAGGGATGATCCGATGAATCTGTTCACCGAAATCCACGGGCTAGTGCTGGCCGAACTGGGCCGCCTTCAGGCCGAGGGCAAGCTGCCCGAAGCGCTCGATTTCGCGAATGTGGCGGTCGAGCCGCCGCGCGATCCGGCCCATGGCGACATGGCGACCAATGCCGCGATGGTGCTGGCCAAGCCCGCCGGTCTGCAGCCGCGCGCCATTGCCGAGGATCTGGCCGCCCGCCTGCTCGAGGATGACCGGATCGAAAGCGCCGATGTGGCTGGCCCCGGCTTCCTGAATCTCAGGTTGTCGTCGGGTATGTGGCACGCGGTCGTGCGCGCAGCCCTGCAAGACGGCGAAGCGTTCGGCCGGTCCGCGATGGGTGCCGGCAAGAAGGTCAACGTGGAATATGTCAGCGCCAACCCGACCGGCCCCTTGCATGTCGGCCATACGCGTGGCGCAGTGTTCGGCGATGCGTTGGCCAGCCTTCTGGATTACGTCGGCTACGAGGTCACCCGCGAATACTACATCAACGATGGCGGCGCGCAGGTCGATGTTTTGGCGCGCTCGGTCTACCTTCGGTATCTCGAGGCGCATGGGCAGGCCGTGGCCTTCGAGGATGGCACCTATCCCGGCGACTATCTGATCGAAGTGGGTGAGGCGCTCAAAGCCGAGGTTGGAGCCGCCTATGTCGATCAGCCCGAAGACGTCTGGCTGGCCGAAGTGCGCAGCTTTGCCACCGACCGGATGATGGACCTCATCCGCGACGACCTCAAATCCCTCGGCGTCGAGATGGATGTGTTCTTCTCGGAGAAGTCGCTTTACGGCACGGGGCTGATCGAAAAGGCGCTCAAATCGCTCGAGGATCGCGGCCTGATCTATGAAGGCGTGCTGGAACCGCCCAAGGGCAAGACCCCCGAGGATTGGGAACCGCGCGAACAGACGCTCTTCCGGTCGACCGATTACGGCGATGACGTGGATCGCCCCGTCAAGAAATCCGATGGCAGCTGGACCTATTTCGCGCCCGATATCGCCTATCACTATGACAAGATCACGCGTGGCTTCGACAAGCTGATCGACGTCTTCGGCGCCGATCATGGCGGCTATGTCAAGCGGATGAAGGCCGCCGTGGGCGCGCTGAGCGACAATCGTGTGCCGCTCGACATCAAGCTGTGCCAGCTCGTCAAGCTCTACAAGAATGGCGAACCGTTCAAGATGTCCAAGCGGGCAGGGACGTTTGTGACCCTGCGCGATGTCGTCGATCAGGTCGGCCCGGATGTCACCCGTTTCGTGATGCTGACCCGCAAGAATGATGCGCCTCTGGATTTCGATTTCGACAAGGTGCTCGAACAGTCCAAGGACAATCCGGTTTTCTACGTGCAATATGCCAATGCGCGGGTGAATTCGGTGCTGCGCAAGGCGCGCGAGGCGGGCATCGACGTGGAGGATGCGACACTGGCCAAGGCGGATCTGTCGGGGCTGGTCCACGAGGTCGAGCTGGCGGTGGCCCGCAAGCTGGCGGAATGGCCGCGCATGGCCGAGCTTGCCGGTCGCACGCACGAGCCGCACCGGGTGGCCTTCTATCTCTACGATCTGGCCTCGGATCTGCACGCGCTCTGGAATCGCGGCAATGACGAACCCGCCTTGCGTTTCCTGCAAGAGGACAACCCTGCAACAAGTCAGGCCAAAATCGCCCTCGCCCGGTCCGTGACCGTTGTTATTTCCTCAGGTCTTGGTATTCTGGGCGTCACACCGGCAGAAGAGATGCGATAACAGTCGCACATATGCGCCGGGGCAGGCAGTAAACAAACCCCGGCGGCCAAGTATCGCCGGAGTGCAAACGAGGCGAGACATGGCAGACAGGCAAGACGTGCAGCATTCCGCTGCGCCCGGGCAGGGCAACAGTATCGCGAAACTCACCAATTTTGCGGGCGCGGCGATATCGCTGGCGCTCGTTGTCGGGATCGGTGTCTGGGGATACAAGCTTCTTGTGCGTGATGTCAGCGGTGTGCCTGTCGTGCGCGCCGCCGAAGGCCCGATGCGCGTGCAGCCCGCAGATCCCGGTGGTCGACAGGCTCCGCATCAGGGGTTGGCCGTGAACGCCGTGGCCGCCGAAGGCACCGCAGAGCGACCCGCCGACAAGCTGATCCTCGCGCCGAGACCACTGGAGCTGACCCTCGAAGACATCCCGCAAGCCGAACTTTCCGCCCTTGTGCAGGCGCCTGCGGACACCGCCGACGAGGCCGAGACGGTCGCCGATGCCGAACCCGCCCCCGAGATGGACGAGCGGTTGACCGATGAGGACCGCGCCGTGCAGCTTGTCGCGGTCGAGGCCTTGGCCGCGCGCATGGCCGACGGTGTCGCACCGCTACAGGCGCTCGAAGAGCCCGCACCAACCGCCACCCCCGAGCCGATTGCCGCAACTGTTACGACATCTGCGGACGGGATCGGCCGGTCCTTGCGCCCCAAGCAGCGCCCCGCTTCACTGGGTGAGGTGAAGCAGGCGTCCTTGACCATCGCAAGCGGCTCTGGCTCCCCGCGTGAGATCGCGCCCGAAGATATCCCCGTTGGCACACGCCTTGCCCAGTTGGGCGCGTTTTCCTCGCCCGATATCGCCCGCAAGGAATGGGACCGTCTGGATGGGCGTTTCGGCGAATATCTCGACGGCAAGGATCGCGTGATCCAGAAGGCGCAAAGCGGCGGACGGACCTTCTATCGCCTGCGCGCCATGGGCTTTGCCGATATCAACGATGCGCGGCGCTTCTGTTCCGCACTTGTGGCCGAAAACGCAGAGTGCATTCCGGTGGTTACAAGGTGAGTACGCCATTCGGGGCCTGCATCCTCGATGCCGAAGGCCTGCGTCTGACGGCCGAGGAAAAGCGCTTTTTCGCGGATGCCGATCCTTTCGGCTTCATTCTTTTCGCGCGCAATATCGACACGCCCGATCAGGTGCGCGCGCTCTGCGCCGAGATGCGCGATGCCGTTGGCCGCGACGCGCCGATCACCATCGATCAGGAAGGCGGGCGCGTGCAGCGTCTGCGCTCCCCCATATGGCGCGATTGGCTGCCGCCTCTGGAGCATGTCGCCGTCGCCGGACCGCACGCCGAAGAGGCGCTTTATCTGCGCTATCGGATCATCGCCTCGGAACTGCGCGATCTTGGGATCGACAGCAATTGCGCGCCTTTGGTGGATGTCGCTGGTCCCGAAACGCATGATTTTCTGAAAAACCGCTGCTACGGGTTCGATCCCGGCACGGTGGCCCGCCTTGGGCGGGCCGTGGCGAATGGCCTGATGGATGGCGGCGTGCTGCCAGTGCTCAAGCATATCCCCGGCCATGGCCGTGCGGTGGTCGACAGCCATCTGGACTTGCCGGTGGTCGGTGCAGCACATCGTGATCTCTCCGAGGTGGATTTTCTGCCGTTCAAGGCGCTCAACGATCTGCCGATGGGGATGACCGCGCATCTGGTCTATTCGGCGATCGACGACCGGCCCGCCACCACCTCTCCGGTAGTGATGCGGATCATTCGGGACGAGATCGGATTCAACGGTCTCGTCATGACCGACGATATCTCGATGAAGGCACTCAAAGGGTCGCTCACGGATATCGCGCGCGCCTCGCTCAACGCAGGCTGCGATGTGGTCCTGCTGTGCAATGCCACGCTCGAGGAGCGCCGCGCCGTGGCCGATGTCTCGGGCTGGCTGTCTCCGGCGGGGCTTGCGCGTGCCGAACGCGCAATGGAGGCCCGCCGCATACCGGACGAGGTTGACATTCGCGCCCTTGAGGCAAAGCTTGATCAGCTGATAAATGGACGCGGTGATGGCTGAAGACGATTTCGAGGATCAGGGCGGGGCGCAAGTGACCCCGGTGGCCGACCGGATGGCGGCCGAAGCCCTGATCGTCGATATCGACGGCTTCGAAGGTCCGCTTGACGTGCTGCTCATGCTTGGCCGCACCCAGAAGGTCGATCTGCTGAAGATCTCGGTGCTCGATCTCGCGCGGCAATACCTTGCCTTCGTCGAGCGCGCCAAACAGCTCCGGATCGAGCTGGCGGCGGATTATCTGGTCATGGCGGCTTGGCTCGCCTTTCTCAAATCCCGCCTTCTGCTGCCCCCCGACCCGACCGAAGAGGGCCCGTCCGGCGAAGAACTGGCCGCCCATCTGGCGTTCCAGCTCGAACGCCTGCAAGCGATGCGCGAACATGCGGCCAAGCTCATGGCGCGCGATCAGTTGGGCCGGGATTTCTTTGCCCGCGGCATCCCCGAAGACATCACCCGGATCAAGCGCGTGACCTATACCGCGACGCTTCTTGACCTGATGCAGGGCTATGCGCGCATCCGCACCAAGGATGAATTCCGCCCCTACGCGATGGACCGCGAGGCAATCTTCACCATGGAACAGGCGCTCGAGCGTATGCGCGGCCTGATCGGTTTTGCGGGGACATGGACCGATATCTCGACCTATCTGCCCGAGGGGTTCACCACCGATCCCGCGCGCCGTCGCTCGGCCACGGCCTCGACCTTCGCCGCCTCCCTGGAACTGGTCAAGGAAGGCAAGATAGTGATCCGACAATCCGACACATTCGCGCCGATCGAAGTGCGGCGCAAGGATTAGGAATATGGCAGAAGACACTGAGAAAAAAGAAGAAAGTCTCTTTGATGCGCCACCCATAGCCGAACAGGAGCGCATGTGCGAAGCAATCCTCTTCGCCACAGCCGAGCCTTTGACGATCAAGGAGATGGAGGCGCGCATGCCGCATGGCTGCGACGCGGCCGAGGCGCTGGTCTATGTGCGCAAACGCTACGAGGGCCGCGGGGTGAACCTTGTGAAGGTGGGCGACGCCTGGGCGATGCGCACTGCGCCGGATCTTGGCTTCCTGATGCAGAAAGAGACCGTTGAGACCCGCAAACTCAGCCGCGCCGCGGTCGAAACCCTTGCCATCATCGCCTACCATCAGCCCGTCACCCGCGCCGAGATCGAAGAGATCCGCGGCGTCTCCGTCAGCCGTGGCACGGTGGATCAACTGCTTGAAATGGAATGGATCCGCTTTGGCCGCCGCAAGATGACGCCCGGTCGCCCGGTGACCTTCGTGGTCACTCAGTCCTTCCTCGATCATTTCGGCCTCGAATCGGCCCGCGATCTGCCGGGCCTCAAGGAACTGCGCGCCGCGGGTTTGCTGGAAAACCGTCCTGCTCCCGGCGCCATGCCCCAAATGGGCGAGGGCGACAGCGATGCGGACGAGCAATCCTCCGAGGGTCAAAGCGAACTATTCGAAGATTGATGAGGCTCTTGGGCTCTAAGCCCTGAAAACGCCGTGATTTCATGTTATATCATGGACCACGGGTACATTGAAACACGAGTGAGGTAGTTATGAACGTCAACAGCATCATCACGATGATCGTGCGCATGGTCATGCGAACCGTCGTCAGCAAAGGCATGAATGCGGGCATCAACGCCATGAGCAAACGCAATGACGCCGATGGAGCATCGGCACCGGGGCCGGACACCCGCAAGACGCAGGCACGTGCCCGTCAGGCGCTCAAGATCGGCCGTCGCTTCGGTCGGTTCTGACCCCTTTTCCCGCCGCTCAAACCGCTCGGAAATGCTTGCTGAGCTTAAGGCCCTGTCCCTGATAATTCGACTTGATGCCTGATCCATAAAGCTGGTCAGGCACCTCGCTCATGCGTTCGTAAACCAGCCGCCCGACAATCTGCCCATGTTCCAACACGAACGGTGCCTCGTGGCAGCGCACTTCGAGCACGCCGCGTGACCCGGCGCCGCCCGCTGCATCGTGGCCGAAACCGGGATCGAAAAAGCCCGCGTAATGCACCCGGAATTCACCGACCATAGCCAGGTAGGGGGCCATTTCAGCGGCATAGGCCGGCGGGATATGCACCGCCTCGCGGCTGACAAGGATATAGAACGCACCGGGATCAAGGATGATGCGCCCCTTGCTCGAATGCACCTCTTCCCAGTATTCGGCAGGATCATAGCCGCCGATCCTGTCCAGATCGATGATTCCGGTGTGGGGTTTGGCGCGATATCCCACCAGACTGCCCGCAGCCGGCCTAAGATCGACCGAAAACCCCAGACCGTCGCTGATGACGGCGTCGCCATCGACAAGCGGGGTATCCTCATGCAGCTGGCGCAATGCGGCGTCATCCAGCACGGCCTGACCCTCGCGAAAGCGGATCTGGTTGAGCCGCATACCGGGCCGCACCAGAACGGAAAACGAGCGCGGACAAATCTCGGCATAAAGCGGGCCAGAATAGCCCATCGGAACGCGATCGAACTCGGTGCCGCCATCGGTGATCGTCCGTGTCAGCAAATCCAGCCGCCCGGTCGAGGATTTTGCATTGGCCACCGCCTGTAGGCTGTCGGGCAGGTCCAGCGATTCCATGAGCGGCACGACATAGACACAGCCTTTCTCCAGAACCGCGCCTTGCGTCAGATCGATGCGGTGCATCTCGAATTCGGGCAGCCGGTCGGCCACCGTGCATCCGTGACCGGCCAGAAACGACGCGCGCACGCGGTAGGCCACATCGCCAAGACGCAAATCAAGGCTGGCCGGTTGAATCTGTTCCGGGGAAACGCCTGTTGTCGCTGAAATTCGTCCATCGGCAATCAGAGCCGAAATCTGCTGGCTGGCCAAAACACCGGTCATCTCGTCCCCTCTGATTGCCCGTGCCGAACAGTACCGGGCAGAATGCGCGCCGATGGTCAGCGTCGACAAGCAAGAGTGGGGACGGATTATTTGGTCGGGCTAGCAGGATTCGAACCTACGACCTCCCGTCCCCCAGACGGACGCGCTACCAGACTGCGCTATAGCCCGACTTGGAGTGTTACATACCTGTTTTGAGAATGGGAACAAGAGGAATTTGGAATTTTCCTCTCAGCTATCGCGCCTATTTGCCGGGCGGTCCGCGACCTCGCGCAGACGGGCCATCAGGGTCCTGATCCGGTGGCGTTTTTCCTCGGTGGCGGGCGGGCTCAGCGTGGCCAATCGAGACAGAAGGCCCGCGTCAGCGGCCATGTCGTCCGCAGGATCGTCGGGTAGGGTGATCACAGCCGGTTTGGGTGTGGGTGGGGCAGGAGGCTCCGGCGCTGTCTCGGCAGGCGCGCCATGGTCGATCTCAGCCTCCACATCATCTTCAGCTTCAGCTTCAGCTTCAGCCACAGCCACAGCCACAGCTTCAGTCTCAGCCTCCACTTCAGCCTCCGCCGTCTCGTCAGCGTCCTCAACATCCCTGCGCTGGCTGAAGCTGGGCATGACGGGGGCCGCTGCGTCGATTTCTTCGCGCGTCGTCTTGGGCGCGTCCTCGGCAACCGCCGCGGCGTCTTGCTCGCTGTCCTGCGCTGGCGTGTCGGGCACCTCGGCCACTGGCTCATCTGGCTCGACGCTCACGGATGTAATTTCCTCGGCGGCAGGTTCGCGATGCGCGGCCTCGGCATCCTCAATGTCGGGCGTCATGGCCACCAGATGCTCGCTGTCCTGTGGGCGTTCGTCAGGCGCCTCATCATAGGCCGTGGCGTCAACATACCCCTCATGATCGCCATCCACAGGTTGGGACAAAGCTGCCACATGCCTCACGCCTTCTTCGCGCAGGATTTTCTGCACGCCCTTGATGGTCATGCCGTCATCATGCAGGAGCTTCTTGATCCCCCCCAGAAGCTCCATGTCCGCGGGTCTGTAATACCGCCGCCCGCCAGCCCGTTTGACGGGTTTCACCTGGCTGAACTTGCTTTCCCAGAAACGCAGAACATGCGCTGGCGTCTCCAGCCAGTCGGCCACTTCGCTGATGGTGCGGAAAGCGTCGGCGGATTTGGCCATATCCCGCTTTTATCCTAGCTTTTGTTGCCGTCCGAGACCCGATCTTTCATCAGATGAGAGGGACGAAAGGTCAGTACCCGGCGGGGGTTGATCGGAACCTCTTCTCCGGTCTTTGGATTGCGACCGACGCGCGCCGATTTTTCGCGTACGGAAAATGTTCCGAAGGACGAAATCTTGACTTGTTCGCCACGGACCAAGGCATCCGACATATGGGCCAACACGCTTTCCACAAGCTCTGCGGAGTCATTTCGAGACAGCCCGACTTCGCGGAACACTGCCTCGCTCAGGTCCATTCTGGTAAGTGTCTTTTCGCTCATCTCTATCCCTCTGGTTTGCAATGACTGTAGGTCGGAAGGAATTTCCGAGTCAATCTCAACTACTTGAAGAGGTATCTTTAAGCGGATATCGCACGATTTGCCATCACCAGCGCAGGACAACCGCGCCCCAGGCGAGCCCCCCTCCGATGGCTTCCGACAGCACGAGATCGCCGCGCTTGATCCGGCCTTCGGCCACCCCCACCGACAAGGCGAGCGGAATCGAGGCCGCCGATGTGTTCCCGTGATCCTGCACCGTCACGATCACCTGCTCCATCGACAGACCCATTTTCTTGGCCGTACCCTGAATGATGCGGATATTGGCCTGATGCGGCACGATCCAGTCCACATCGGTTCCCGTCAGCCCGATCTTCTCCAGCGCAGTCTCGGCGGTGCTGGTCAGCTTTTCCACCGCTTGCCGGAACAGCGGGTTGCCCTGCATCCGCAATTTGCCGGCATGTCCCGTGCTCGATACCCCGCCATCAACATAGAGCATGTCGCGATACCGACCGTCGGAATTCAGGTCCGCCGACAGAATACCACGATCCGCCTTGGTGCCGTCACCTTCTTGCGCGCGCAGCACCACCGCGCCCGCGCCATCTCCGAACAGCACGCAGGTCGAGCGATCGGTCCAGTCTATGATCCGGCTGAAAGTCTCGGCGCCGATCACCAGCAGACATTTGGCCTGTCCGGCGAGAATCAGCGCGTTTGCATTGGTCAGCGCATAGATGAAACCCGCACAGACTGCCTGAACGTCGAAACCGAAACCGCGTGTCATGCCAAGATCACGCTGCACCATGGTCGCCACCGACGGAAAGGTCAGATCCGGGGTCGAGGTGGCGACGATGATCCCGTCTATCGCATCCACATCCAGACCCGCATTCTCCAGCGCCGCACGCGCCGCGCGCGCCGCAAGATCCGAGGTCGTCTGACCCTCTGCCGCGAAATGGCGCCGCTCGATGCCGGACCGCGTTCTGATCCACTCGTCCGACGTGTCCAACGTCTTTTCAAACTCGGAGTTCGGGACGATACGGTCCGGCAGGTAGTGCCCGACGCCTTCAACGACGGCACGAAGCGTCATTCGGTTTCACCGTTATTTCTTGTTTCTGCTGGGGTATCTTGGTCAAGCATGTTGGCGGATGCAACCCTTGCAGCCAGCTTTTCCGAAAAGCCCTTCTGCGCCAACTCATAGGCCAGCTTCACCGCCGACGAAACTCCCGTCGGATCGGCCGATCCGTGCGATTTCACCACCGTTCCGTTCAGCCCGAGGAACACGCCGCCATTCGCGCGGCGCGGATCGATCCGCTTTTTCAGCCGCCGCAGCGACGTATAGGCCAGCACCGACGCAAGCTGCGACAGCGGCGAATACCGGAACGCTTCGCGCAGCAGCTGCGAGATCAGCTGCGCGATCCCTTCGCCGGTCTTCAGAGCCACATTGCCGGTGAACCCGTCGGTCACGATCACATCGCACACGGTGCCCGGCAGATCGCGCCCCTCGACGAAGCCCACGAAGTCGAAATCCGCATGACGCGCATTGGCGGAGATGAGGTCATAGGCCTCTTTCAGCTCGGCGCGGCCCTTGTGCTCTTCGGTGCCCACATTCAGCAGACCGACCCTCGGCCGCTCCAGCCCGAATCCATTGCGCGCATAGGAGGTTCCCATCAGCGCATATTGCATCAGGTCCTTGGCATCGGCCCGGATATCCGCACCCCCGTCCAACATGATGTTGAACCCTTGCGGATTGCGCGAGGGCCACATCACCGCGATGGCGGGCCGGTAAATTCCGCCCAGCTTGCGCAGCCGCATCACCGACAGCAGCATCAGCGCGCCGGTATTGCCACACGACACACAGACCGTCGCCTCACCGTTGCGCACGGATTCCAGCGCCGACCACATCGAGGTCTCGCGCCCGTTGCGCAGCACGTGGCTCGGCTTGTCCTCCATCTCCACGACATTGGCGGCATGCCTGATCTCGCAGCGCCCCGCAAGGTTGCTCCGCTTGGCCACCAGAGGTTCCAGAAACTCTTTCGGGCCATGCAGGATGAAGCCAATATCAGGGTTTTTCTTTGCCGAAAGCGAAATGCCGGCAACAACGGTTGCCGGCCCTTCATCGCCACCCATGGCGTCTACGGAGATAATGGTGCGTCCGGCGCGCGCGCGAGAATGGTCCATTCCTGCGGTCATGCGGACGTCCGCCCCCTGGATGCTCAGGCTGCGTCGTCGTCCAGATCGACGTCATCAACCATCGCGACCACTTCACGATCTGCGTAATGGCCACAGGCCGCGCAGATGTGATGCGGGCGCTTCAGCTCGCCGCAATTGGGGCATTCGTTGGGGTTGGCCGCAACGAGCGCGTCATGAGCGCGGCGATTGTTGCGGCGCGATTTCGATACCTTGTTCTGTTGGACAGCCATGTCGCAACCTCAATTTCCTGTGGGCCAGACCAGCCCTGTTTCACGAGTGTCCGCGGCTCATAATCCGTAGTGAGCCAGCGGTTCAACCCCAAATTCCGGTGGAAGCGCGAAAATACAGTGAATCGCCATCAGGGCAAGCCGTTTTTTGCCTGCTCAGCCTTTGTCTTCGAGTTTCTTTTTCAGCTCGGCAAGTTTTGCAAAGGGTTTGCGTTCTTCGGGGGCGATCGGCTCCGCGTCCGGCGGGGTGATCTCGGCCCCCTCAAAGCTGGCGGCGTCGCTGCGCGGATAGTCGGGCAGGGCCAGTGTCAGCGCCTCGATCATCACCGCGGCCACATCGATCACATCCCCCAACGGCTCTTGCGTGTCGTCTTCCGGCATTTCCTGCTCTTCGGCGAGTGCTTCAACCGGCATCTCGGCCAGGAACAGCCGGGTGATGTCCTCGTCCAGCCGCGTCTTCACGGGCTCCAGCGTGACCACGCATGGCTGCACGACCGTCGCCCCGAGTCGCGCGTCAAGCTGCCAGTCGCGCCGCCCGACCGAACGTAGCTCGCCTGTGAATGACAATTTGCGCAGCCCCAGCAGCCCCAGTTGCCCGCAGATCGCATCAGTCTTGTCCCTCGAAGGGCGTAGATTGAACTGCGTCGGGCTGTGGGACGAAAGGTCCTTTACGCGGTAAACCGTCTTGTTGGAGACATTGTCTTGCGTCAAGGCACTCTCTTCCTTTCTTGAACCTGTGGCCCACCTTGTTGTAAGCGGGATAAAAGGCAAAGCGTGCCAAGATCAAGAGGGCGGACATGATTGCTATCAGACAGCGACTGCGCGGCACCATGCTTGCGCTTGGCGTTCTTGCCCTCTCCGCCTGTTCCGCGACCTACCAGAACCATGGCTATATCCCGCCCGAGGAAGACCTCCAACAGCTTGTCGTCGGCGTCGACACGCGTGCGACCGTCGATGACGTGATCGGCCCGCCCTCTACCTCGGGCGTTCTTGAACAGGGCGATTACTACTATGTGCGCAGCCGGATCCGCGAATACGGCATGTACCGCCCCGAGGTGGTCGAGCGCCAGGTGCTCGCCATCAGCTTCGACAGTACCGACACGATCGCCAATATCGAGCGGTTCGGTCTCGAGGATGGTGTGGTCGTGCCGCTCTCACGCCGGGTGACCGAATCTTCCGTGGTCGACAACAATTTCCTGCGCCAGTTGCTCAGTAATATCGGCAATATCGATCCGGGCGACATCTTCAACTGATGTCCGTCATGCCTGCGTCGCGACTTGTGTGATACGCGATACCCAAGTAGCTTTCGGCGTGACTTGGGGTTTGGCCTGATGACGGCATTGAACAAGGGGCGCTACTCGGCACGGATCGCACAGAGTGCGGCCGATCTGGTTGCCTGCCAGCGGCTCAGGGCGCTGACCTTTCTGAAATCCACCGATCCCGACCGGCTGGACTGCGATCCGTTCGACGCGACCTGCTCCCATTTCATGGTCGAGGAGCAGGATAGCGGCCGTCTGGTGTGCTGCTTTCGTCTGCTGCATCTGACAGGCGGCGCCGAGATCGAACGCAGCTATTCGGCGCAATTCTATGAATTGTCGGCCTTGTCCGCCTTTGAGGGTCCGATGATTGAACTGGGGCGATTCTGCATCCATCCCGACATGCGCGATCCCGATATCCTGCGCGTCGCATGGGGGGCCATGACGCGCTATGTCGATCAGCATGGGGTCGAGATGCTTTTTGGCTGTTCTTCCTTTCAGGGGGTCGATGCCGAGACCTATCAGGATGCCTTCGCGATGCTTGCCGCCCGCCATATCGCGCCGCGTCGATGGCTGCCCCGGATCAAGGCGCCCTTGGTCTTTCGATTCGCGCAAAAGCTGGCCCGTCGTCGGCCTGACACAAGGTTGGCCATGCTGCGGATGCCGCCATTGCTGCGGACATATCTCTTGATGGGCGGGTGGGTCAGCGATCACGCCGTGGTCGATCGTCAGCTGGATACGTTGCATGTGTTCACCGGGCTGGAAATCGCCACCATTCCGGATGCGCGCAAGCGGCTGTTGCGCGCCGTGGCGGCCCCCTCCGGCGACCCCCTGATGCACCGACGCGATACCGACGTGATACCGACGTGATACCGACATGCGTTTTCGCGCCACCGCTTGACGCCACCTTGGCCGCGGGATAGCCCGCTTTCATGGCACGCGCACCGCTTCTCCAGCTCTCGGATATCTCGCTCACCTTCGGCGGAGGGCCGATCTTCGACGGGGTCTCTTTGGTCATTCAGCCGGGGGATCGGGTGGCCTTGGTGGGGCGGAACGGATCGGGCAAGTCGACGCTGATGAAGGTCATGGCCGGGCTGGTTGAGGCGGACAAGGGCGAGCGTGTGGTGCCCCCCGGAACAAGTGTTGGATACATGGAGCAACACCCTGAAATGACAGGGTTTTCCACGTTGGGCGAGTTTGCCGCCAGCACGCTTGATCCGGCCGAGCACTACCGGGTCGAGATGGCGGCGGAGGGTCTCAAGTTCGACCCCTCGACCCCTGTCGCAACCGCCTCGGGCGGCGAGAGACGGCGGGCCGCGCTGGCCAAACTGATGGCCGAGGCCCCGGACCTGATGCTGCTGGACGAGCCGACAAACCATCTCGACATCGAAGCGATCGCCTGGCTCGAGGCCGAGTTGACGCAAACCCGCGCCGCCTTTGTCCTCATCAGCCACGACCGCGCGTTTTTACGTGAACTTACCCGCGCAACCCTCTGGATAGACAGGGGAAAGATACTACGTCAGGAAAAAGGTTTCGACGCGTTCGAGGCCTGGCGCGACAAGGTATGGGACGAAGAGGACCAGGCCCGCCACAAGCTCGACCGCAAGATCAAGGCCGAAGCCCGTTGGGCAGTCGAGGGAATCAGCGCCCGCCGCAAACGCAATCAGGGCCGCGTCCGAAACCTTCAAGCCATGCGCGCCGAGAGATCGGCCCAGATCAGGCGTCAGGGCGCCGCCGCCATGGGGCTGGAAGCGGGCCAGAAATCCGGCAAGCGCGTCATTGAAGCACGTGGAATTTCAAAGGTTTACGATGGAAAGCCGATCCTGTGCGATTTCTCGATCCGTATTCTGCGCGGCGAGCGTCTGGCCTTTGTCGGACCCAACGGGGTGGGCAAGACCACCCTTCTGAAGATGCTTCTGAAAGAGGTTGAGCCGGATACCGGCACGGTCGAGCATGGCACCAACCTAATGCCCGCCGTCTTCGATCAGGCGCGCGCACAGCTTGATCCCGAAATGACCCTCTGGGACAGTCTGACCGGTGACAAGGACATGCGCGTTTCAGGCCAGGCGGATCAGGTCATGGTACGTGGACAGCCGCGGCATGTGGTGGGCTATCTCAAGGACTTCCTGTTCGATGAGCGGCAAGTAAGAGCGCCTGTTAAGTCCTTGTCTGGCGGGGAAAAAGCGCGTTTGCTTCTGGCCAAGTTGATGGCGCGAGAAAGCAATCTTCTGGTGCTGGACGAACCGACCAACGATTTGGATATCGAAACGCTCGATCTATTGCAGGAACTCTTGGACGATTACGATGGGACGGTCCTTCTGGTCAGTCACGACCGCGATTTCCTTGACCGGATCGCGACCACGACCATCGCGATGGAAGGCGACGGGCAGGCGACGGTCTATGCCGGGGGATGGTCGGACTACCGCGCCCAAAGGGCTGAGGCCATGGCCGGGAAAGAACCCCTGACAGAGCAAAAAAAGCACATAAAAACAACGGCAAAGCAAGAGACGCCCGCCCCGCGAAACTCTGCCAAATCCAAGCTGTCCTTTACTGAAAAGCACAGGCTCGAGACGCTGCCCGACGAGATCGCGCGACTGGAAGCCGAGATCGCCAAGCTGGAGAGCCTGCTGGCCGATCCGGAGCTTTTCACCCGCGAACCGGTCAAGTTTCAAAAGGCGACCGATGCCTTGACCAGCCGTCAGGCGGCGCTGAGTGCCGCCGAGGACGAGTGGATGGCGCTTGAGGAAAAAGCCGAAAATCTGGGCTGAATCGGCGTGTCGGTCTTGCGTCGGTATCACGTCGGTATAACGTCGGTGCTGTCATGACGGAAAACAGGTCACTTCAAGACGAGGTCAGGCTGCTTTACGAGGGTCGCAGCAAGCGCGCCACGCGGTTCCGCTATGGGCTGCTGATCTTCGATTTTGTCACGATCCTGTTCTTTCTGGCCACGGCCTCCATGGCCTTTGCCCCGTGGATTCTTATGGCGGATATCGTGATCGGCCTTCTGATCGCGCTGGATCTGGGCGCGCGTTTCTGGATTTCAAAAGATCGTCTCCGGCTGCTGCGGCGGGTCTATATCTTGGTGGACATCGTTGTGCTGGCTTCGTTGGTGGCGGCGCCTTTCGTGGGACAGGGGCTGGCGGTGCTGCGCGTGCTCAGGTCACTGCGCTTGATCCATTCCTATCATCTGCTGCGCGATCTGCGCCGCGATGTGCTGTTCTTTCGCCGACACGAGGACACGATCATCGCGGCGATGAACCTGACGGTCTTTATCTTTGCGATGACAGCCTTGGTCTTTGCGCTGCGCGGCGGGGATGAGCCGGGCCTCAATACCTATGTGGATGCGCTCTATTTCACCGTTGCGACGCTGACGACCACGGGGTTCGGCGATATCACCATGACAACCACTTTGGGACGGTTGCTGTCCGTGGGGATCATGGTGGTGGGGGTTGGCCTCTTCCTGCAACTGGTCAGGGCGATCTTTTCACCTGCGAAGATCAAGCACAAATGCCCGAATTGCGGACTGCTCAAGCATGATGTGGATGCGATCCACTGCAAGCATTGCGGTGAAGAGCTGAATATCGAGACGGAAGGCGCAATTTGAGGCGGGCTGCGGTCACTGCATCCTCAAGCCGCCGTCAAGGCGGATCACCTCGCCGTTGAGATAGTCGCATTCCACGATGAAGCGGGCGAGGGCGGCATATTCCGCCGGATCGCCAAGACGCTTCGGAAAGGTCACATCCTGCGCCAGCTGGTCCTGCACCTCTTGCGGCAAGCCCTGCATCATCGGAGTAAGAAATATCCCCGGCGCGATGGCCATCACGCGAATGCCCTCACGCGCCAGATCGCGCGCCATGGGCAGGCTGAGGCCAACGATGCCGCCTTTGGACGCGGCATAGGAAGCCTGACCTTTCTGGCCATCGAAGGCTGCGATGGAGGCGGTGTTGATGATGACGCCGCGCGCGCCATGGGGACCGGGGGCGTTTTGCGCGATTTCGGCGGCGGCAAGGCGGGCCACGTTGAAACTGCCGATCAGGTTGATGTCGATGGTACGCCGGAACGCCGCAAGATCATGCGGCCCGTTTTTGCCGAGGGTCTTTTCGCCGCTCACGATCCCGGCGCAGTTCACCGCTGCTGTGATTTGTCCCATATGGGCCTTGGCGGTGGCTATGGCATGGGCGACCGAGACCTCGTCGGTGACGTCGGTTTCCACGAATGTCGCGCCGATCTCGCTGGCGGTGGCGGCGCCGCGTTCGGCATCACGGTCAAGGATGGTGACGTGTGCGCCGTGCTGGCGGAAATGGCGGGCGGTTGCTTCACCGAGGCCCGAGGCGCCCCCGGTGATGATGGCTGAGGTCTGGTCGATGCGCATTCCGGAAGGTCCCCGCTTGCATTAAATGAACGTTTGTTCAGATATCGCAGGTGGCGCGGTCTGTCAAAGGTGACGGCGCAGCAGGCGTCCTATGAGCGAAAGGCCGATGACTGTCACGAGGATGCGCCAGATGTGATGTAGCGTCACGAGCGCGGGGTTGGCTTGCAGCGACAGGGCGACAAGCGCCATTTCCGTGACGCCGCCGGGGGCGAAGCTGATGAGCATGACATCGAACGGCTCGCCCATGAACAGATGCAGTGCCTCGGCAAAGACCGCCGCCATCAAAAGCATGCCCCCGACCGAGATGAGCGACAGGCGCGCGCCGCGCAGGATCACCGCAGGCCCAAGCCCGGTGAAGCGCATGCCAAGCGCCGTGCCGACCACGATCTGTGCGATGTTCACCAGCCATTGAGGCATGTCGATATGGTAGAGATTGCTGACCGACAGGGCCGCTGCGACAGCCATGGGGCCGGTCAGTTGCCGCGCAGGCAGGCGGAGCAGGTGTCCGACGACGATACCGGCAAGACCGGCCAGCGCGATCAGAGGCAGGCTGGACCATGGCACGACATCCCGCGCGAATGTCATTCCGGCGGAACTTCCGATCGGCGCCCCGATCCAGAGCGACAGGCCGATGGGCAGCAGCGTCACCACAAGAATGACGCGCAGGAATTGCTGCAGGATCAGGCGGGCCGGATCGGCCCCCGCCTCCTCGCCCATGGCAAGCGCTTCGAAGAGGCCCCCGGGTGAGGCGGAGTAGAAGGCTGTGGCCTTGTCATAGCCGCCCAGGCGGCGGAATACGGCGTAGTTGAAGCCATGCGACAGCACCACGAACAGCGCCAGAGCAGAGAAGCTGACGCCCAGCAGGGGCAGGGTCTGAAAAAGATCGGCGGTGACCTGTGCGCCGATAATCAACCCGATCACCGTGATGAACGTCACCCTGAGCCAGTTCGGAAAGCCATACCCCACAGGCAGGAGCCGGCCACCGGCGGTGGCGATTGTCGCGCTGACCAGCAGGGGGCCGATCAGGAACGGCAGCGGCAGGCCCGCCCATTGCGCGGCAAATGCGCCGATGGAGCAAAGGCATAACAGGGCGGATGTGGTGACCGGGTGCTGCATACCACCATGAAGCACCGCGCGCGGGGCAGGGCAAGCCCTTGACCGTCAGACGAAATCGATATGTCGGTTGAAGGGCATGTCACGCAGGCGCTGTCCGGTGGCGGCGAAGATGGCATTGGCGAGCGCCGGGGCGGCGGGGGGCACCGGGGGTTCGCCGACGCCGCGCACTTGGCTGTCGTTCTCAAGCCCGCGCACGGTGATCTCGGGGCATTGATATTGGCGCAGGAACGGGAAGCTGTCGAAATTGCGTTGTTCAATCTGGCCATCGGAAAAGGTGGTTTCGGCCATGATGGCATGGCCAAGCCCCCAGATCACGCCGCCCTGCACCTGATTTTCGAAATTGACCGGGTCGATCACGCGGCCCACTTCGGCGGCGACAAAGACCTTGTCAATGCGGATGCCGTCCTGTGTGGCGGTGAGTTCGACCACCTCGGCGCAGGGCACGCCGAAGGACAGGCAATAGGCGACGCCGCG
This sequence comes from Roseobacter sp. AzwK-3b, assembly GCF_000170875.1. Lineage (NCBI taxonomy): Bacteria > Pseudomonadati > Pseudomonadota > Alphaproteobacteria > Rhodobacterales > Roseobacteraceae > Roseobacter > Roseobacter sp. AzwK-3b. Next base: position 100,661 of record NZ_ABCR01000006.1, on the reverse strand, counting down.
CCCGCGGCCTTGCGGCAGTGGCGATCCCCAGTTCGACATCTCGCCGACCGCTTCGAGCACCTTTCGCGAGGGGGCGTGCGTGCACAGGCGCAGGCGTTCCTCCAGCGGGTCGGCGCCGGCGGCATGGATCAGCTCGTCGAGAAAGCAGTCGTGGAAAAACCCGTTGGTCGAAGCGCCGACGGATCGCCATGAGCTGATCGGGGCAAGCGCGGGCGCACGGTAGCCGGTGACGCGGTAGTGGGGGATCGCGAAAGGCTGATCCCAGGCGCCTGCCACGATCTGCAGGTCCGGTCCGGCCACCGGCAGGCCAAGGCGCCCCATCTGCGAGGCGATCACCGAGGGCATGGCGATGCCCAGATCGCAGGCTACCACACGGCCACCTGCAACGGCGCCGCGCCCACGCGCCAGAGCGATCTGGCGGGGGTAGTCATGGGCCATGTCCTCTTCGCGAGAGAGCGTCAGTTTGACCGGACGGCCGGGTGCGGCCATGGCGAGTTCTGCCGCCTGCCGCACCACCAGATCCTCGAGCCGGTGACCGAAGCTGCCGCCGGCCATCTGCACGTGGACATGCACATCGGCGGGGTCATGGCCGGTGATCTCGGCCACATGGGTCTGCATGAACCGGGGGATCTGCGTGGCGGTCCAGACATCGACACGCTCTGGCGTTACGCGCACGGTGGCGTTGACGGGCTCCAGCGGGGCATGGGCCAGATAGGGCGCGCGGTATTCGGCGGAGACCTGATCGGACGTGGCAAGGGCCGCGTCGATGTCGCCGTCGTCGCGGTTGCGGCTGTCGATCCGGTCGTCGGTGAAGCTGTCGGCGAGCGCCTGCCAATGCGCGTCCATCTCGGGCGGGAACGGGGCAGGGCCCCAGTCGATCTCGATGGCTTGCACCGCCTGCATCGCGCGCCAGCTGTTGTCGGCCAGAACGCCGATGCCCCCGGTGATCGGGACGATCTGCTGCACGCCGCGCATCGCGCGCGCAGCGGTGGCGTCATGCGCCAGCATCGCACCGCCCGGACGCGGATTGCTGCGCACGGCGGCATGCAGCATGTCGTCGAATCGCAGGTCGATGCCATATCCTTGGGTGCCGGTGGATTTGGCCACGATATCAAGGCGCTGCATATCCTGTCCGATCAGGCGCCATTGCGCGGGATCGCGAAGGACGACATCTGTCACCGGCTCAAGTGCGGCGGCCTCTGCAGCCAGATCGGTATAGGGCAGGCGGCTGCCATCCGGCAGGATCACAGCGCCATTTTCGGTCCGCATCGCGGATCGTGGCGTGCCGGTCCTGACCTCGGCGGCGACCTTGAGCGTTTCGCGCGCCACCGCGCCGGCATGGCGCAGTTTTTCCCATGCGTCTGGCACGGTGGTGGAGCCGCCGGTGATCTGGATGCCCATGAATTTCATCGGTGCGTCCATCACCGCGCGGCTGGTCCGGGCGAGAAAACCGTCATCGGTGGCCGGGAACGGCACGGCGTCGCCTGCGAGTGCGGTGTTGTAATAGGCCGGATCGGGCGGGCCGGGATCGACGGTGACCTGATCGAGCGCCACGTCGAGTTCCTCGGCGATCAAGGCGGCTTGCAGGTGATAGGCCCCCTGGCCAAGATCGGCGCGTGGCGTGATCAGGGTCACGCCGTCGGTTGTGACAAGCACATAAGGCGTCAGGGCGGCCTGTCCGGGCTCTAGCCGGTCCAGCAAGGGATTGTCATGGGGGCGGCGGTACAGGACCACCCCGAAGGCCACGCCGCCGGCGACGGCGGCCGAGCCGATCAGGAAGCTGCGGCGCGCGATCTTTGCAGCGCGGCTCATTTCGAGGCCTCTGCCAGCGTGGCGGCGGCGGTTTTGACGGCGGCGCGGATGCGCGGATAGGTGCCGCAGCGGCACAGGTTGCCGCTCATCGCGTCGTCGATATCGGCATCTTTGGGCGCGGGTGTCGTGGCCAGAAGGGCCGCGGCCTGCATGATCTGACCGGACTGGCAGTAGCCGCATTGCGCCACTTGATGCGCGATCCATGCGGCCTGCACGGCGTGGAGCGTCTCTGGGGTGCCGAGCCCGTGAATGGTGGTGACAGGACCCCAGACATCGCCCGCGGCAACCTGACAGGAGCGCACGGCCTGCCCATCGATATGCACCGTGCAGGCACCGCATTGGGCGATCCCGCAGCCATATTTCACACCGGTGAGGCCCAGTTCATCCCGCAAGACCCACAAAAGCGGCATCTCGGTTTCTATGTCGAGCTCGTGGTCGGTGCCGTCGACGGTTAATTTCATGCGCAAGCCCCGGTCAGATGTGGTTATCACCCTAGGTAAGCGGTGATGCCGCGTTTTCCAGAAAGGGTGACGTTAGGGCAGATGGAATATGGGCTGTGGCAACGCGCGAGAAGCCGCCGCCTTGTGGCATATGGGTCCAAACGCGCTCAGCACATCGCGCCCGAGCCACATCATCGTCTGCTATCGGAGGGTAAGTGGCGGACCGAGGAGGATTCGTACCCCGACCCCCTGACACTACAGCATAGTGCCCAAGCGTTTCAAAATAATGATAAAAAACAGATATTTGCTATTACATTGGTAGTTACTTGTTCCGTAGCGGTCTTGACGTTTCCGCCACCATCCACAAATAAAAAGTGGGTGGATAGAGGTGTGAAAGTCATGGCGGACGGAAGTCAAGGCACAGTCAGGTGCGGCGGAAAGCCTAAGGGACCGCATCAAAAGAACCGATTGAGCGCGGTCTTTGTGAAGTCCGCGCCTCCCGGTCGGCATTTCGACGGGAACGGGCTTTTCCTGCTGGTCGAGAAGAACAAGGCGCGGCGTTGGTATCAGCGATTGACGATCCACGGCAGACGTAGGGAGGCGGGTCTAGGTGCACCTCCCGTGGTCACTTTGGCCCAAGCCAGAGAGCAGGCCATTGAGAACCTGCGCTTAGCCCGTGAAGGCCGTGACCCCATCGAAGAACGCAAAGCGAATAAAGAGGCGCTTACATCGGCCAGACGCACTCCCACGTTCGCTGAGGCGGTCGAGGGGTGCATGGAAAAGAAAGCGCCGGAGTTCACCAGCGAGAAACACGAAAAGCAGTGGCGCTCGACATTGGGCCGTTATGCCGTCCCAGTGATTGGCAAGCGTCGGGTGGATGAAATCGACGCAAACGACATTCTCGCCATTCTCAAACCGATCTGGATGGATAAGACCGAAACGGCCAAGCGGCTACGCCAGCGCATAGAGGCCGTGCTTAGGTGGGCAACTGTGGCCGGATACCGCGAAGGGGAGAACCCCGCCCGGTGGAAGGACAATTTGGCTGAACGTCTACCAAGCCCGAACAAGATTGCGAAAACACGGCACCAACCGGCGCTTTCATTGTCCGAGGCGTCTGTTTGGTTCGCCAAGCTGAAAGAGCGCGAGGGCAACAGTGCGCGGGCGTTGGAGTTTCTTGCCCTGACCGCTGCGCGGTCGGGTGAAGTCAGGGGCATGACTTGGGCCGAGGTTGATTTGGCGAATGGCCTTTGGACTGTACCAGCATCGCGCATGAAGATGAACCGAGAGCATCGGGTTCCACTGACCGAAGGCGCGGTGACGCTTTTGCGCGACCTGCCAAGGCACAAAACGTCTGACTTCGTTTTCTTTGCCCAGCAGGGCGGCAAACTGTCGGATATGAGCGTCTCAGCCGTGATGAAGCGGATGCACGAGGCTGAAAAGCGGGCAGGGGGCGAGGGGTTCTTGGATAGGACGAGCCAGCGCCCCGCCGTGCCGCATGGTCTGAGGTCCACATTCAGGGATTGGGTGGCCGAGCAGACCAGTTACCCCGGCGAATTGGCAGAAATCGCGTTGGCGCACAAAGTTAGCAATTCGGTCGAGGCCGCCTACCGGCGGGGCGACCAGTTGGACAAGCGGCGACAGATGATGGCGGCTTGGGCCGGGTTCCTGTTGGGCGAAAGCGGCAAGGTCGTGCCCGTGGAATTTGGGCATGGGTGACGTGGTTAGAGAACACGCTCATCGGGCGTCGCGCGCTTATTGGACAGAGCGACATGCTGAACATGAGTTGTGCTTGGTCCGTGCGGCAAAGAAGGCAATCAAATCAGGCCAAAAGACGCCATCAAAAGAAGAAGCGATGGAATTGATAAGCCGTTCGCCGCTAGTTGAGGCGGTGGAAATGATGGGGCCCGAAGAAATCGGTAAAATGTTCGATCAAAAGGGAACAGGCGGCGCAACACTTCTTGGAAAAGTGCCTCTGGAAATCGTGATCGAGTATGCGGCTGAAGAAGCCCGCGAAACCACTGACTTCTCGTCGTTGTTCTCGCGGGCTGTTTCTGATCCATACATTTATGACGCGCTCGATGGTCTCGTGAAAGATGACGCGAAAAGGCCCGGCCCCCCGAACAAGTCGCTATTAGACTGGATGGCCTGCAGGCCAGACAAGCGCCCCTCTGCGAAAACTGGTAAACGTGCTCAGCTGAAATGGCGCGATGCGCTTTTGGTCTGGTTGCTCAATGATGCTCGAACACTTGGCTTTCCGGTGGAGGGTGGGCGCTTCTTGAAAAAATCCAAAGTTGTTACTGCTCGCGAAGTTGTTCGTGAGGTAGTGAATAGATTTTTAGGTATGGAAGTTTCCGAGCGCCAGCTTTTGCGGATTTGGGAGAATAACAAAGAGCGCATCCCAGAGTTGTATCGACAGTGAACATTTGGGTGAGGATATAATTTTTCCTTCGTGGTCCTGTCAGTCACCACAAACCGTTGGAGACTGAAAAGATGCAGGAACAACTGATCCGCCGCCATGATGTTGAGGCCGCCACGAGCCTCAGCCGAAGCGCGATTTACGCGATGATGGATGAGGGGAAATTCCCCCGTCCGGTCCGCATCGGCAAGCGCGCTGTCGCTTGGAAGAAATCCGAAATCGAAGAATGGATGGCAAGCCGCGAGGCCGCCTAAAGCAACCCCCACCCGGAGGACCGGGCGGGGTATGCAGCGTATCAGCGTGAAATGGAATGGGGCCGGGTTCTGTTCGGCCCGATGGTGGCGTGTACGTCCCGGTGAAAGGTGACTTGGCGGTAGATGCGTTGCCGATGATAAAAGTCTCTTCTGTGGCTTGGGTGACCCTAATGAACCATATGCACTCGTGCTCTATTTGAGGCTTCTTGACTTGCATGGGCATAATCCGGCCCGAGAGTTTCCATTAGACTACGAGGCTATGAAGAAAGCAGGTCATACGAAGAATTTGTCACGACGCCAGTTCAAGGCGGCACGAGATACGTTGCTGGAAATAGGCGTTCTAGAAGTCGCTCAAAACCATGTCGCGGGAAAGCGTAAAAGGACCTATAGGCTGAAGCAGTTTCGGGCCGAGTTGCCAGAAAACGTGACCGAATTGCGATGACAAAGTTTCTCGCAAGGGGCTGGGGGGGAAGGGGGGAGGGGTTTATTAATTACTTATGTTGACCAGTTCTGGCAAACATAAGGGAAACGGCGGCAGGTGTCAGACCTCCCCCCTCCATGTCCTGCTGACATATCGCGCGGAGCGTGTCAGAGTGAAATGCGCATTTGATTGATACTTTGGGAGGACTGCACGTGAAACGTTTTGTTGGCACGGCGCTCGCGATTATCTCCGGCTTTGCGCTTGCTGCTTGGTTTGTCCTGTTTTTCTTTTGGTATGGCTTGCCACATGAAGGCATCAGAAACCTGTTTGGTTGGAGCGTTTTCGCCAGCATGTTTACCGCAGGAGTTTCGCTACTTATCCCCGTGATTGGCTGGCTTGCGATACTTGTCTTTTCGGTATTTGTCTTAACGAATATTTGGGGCTTAGGGCTTTTTGCGGCCATCGCCATAATGTTTGTGTTTCCAGCGCTTGCTACGGCCCTTTTCGGCATGGCTTGACTGCTGACTTTACGTCTTCGGTCGGGCAAGATCTTCCTGCAAAGCGTAGGAATTTCGAGATGAACGAGAAAATTGAAGCTTGGTCGATGGATGATGTGGTCGATAATACTCTTGAGTTGGTGAATGGGTTCAGGCTTCTACGACCGCATACATGGGAAACGGTGTTCGCTCATGCACTTCGTGAACACTTCGATACAATCGTTGGCTGGAAAAAGTATGGCGTTAACGTCTTTACTACGAAAGGCCGCGCATCATTGCCGCATAGTGTGCAAGCTAAGCAACGCCGCGACGCTGCGCTTCATCGCGAGCATGTGGTTCCCATTAAGGTACTAGTGCGCGGCGCGATGAACGCTGTCAGCGTCGATGAGATGAACATGATACTTGATGCATACAGCCTTTCAATCATTACGGCGGACGAACACTCAGCACTTTCGCATGCTTATCCACACGCTAGGGACGAAATGCCAGATGGTTGGAAGTTCGGCGACGATCCTTTGGAGCGTTATCGGCGGGCGGGCATCGAGATGCATAGCCCAACGGGAACCTAGCCAAACTCATGCTGCGCTGTGAGGTTCGTAAGTGCCTATCTGATGTTTTGATAGGCGTCGGTTCGGAGTTAAGAAGTGACGACGGCTTGCCATCGGGCATGCCAAGCGTTGAAGGTTAGGACATCAGAGAGCCGCCAAACCAGCGCTGCAGCGTATAGTGTCTGCGTTTCCTGCTTTGCGATGTTAGGTAAAGCTTCCAGCAGTTCCGTCTGCTGCTGCCACGACATCGTCTCCCATGCAGCCTTGCCTTCCAGATACCGATCTTGCTCCTCGTAATAAGCGCGTATTTTTCCTGTCATGAAGCGCCGAACGTTATGAGGGTGGTTTGGAACCTCCACTCGACCTCCATGCTTGATGCACCGCGTAGCGCCCCTCATGGCGGGGTTCTTGCAGCGGGAACTGGACTTAGTGTTGGATCGGCATCTGAGCGCCTGCAGGCCCTTCTTGCGGCCATCCTCGGTCAGATTGGCAGGAGTAGGCCGTCCATGCGCGCAGTCAGGCAAAGTCACACCAAAAGCGACAAGGCTAAGAGGGCGTCAGCCCTCTGGATGACTAAAACAAATGGATTTGTGTTGGTGCTCGTTTTGGTGCTCGCGCCAAAAGCACCAAGGGAAAACGTGATTGGCTGTAACAAACGCTCGGAGAGTGGACCCGCTCCACAGCAAATTTGAGGGGTGAGCAGGTGGGTACCGCAAGCCAAAACCCGCTAACTATTTGATTTTGTTGGGGCAGGTGGCGGACCGAGGAGGATTCGAACCCCCGACCCCCTGATTCGTAGTCAGGTACTCTATCCAGCTGAGCTATCGGTCCGTTGAGGCCGGGATGTAGACTTTGCCGCCCGGCAATGCAAGGGGGGGCCGGCAGAAAAACTCAGGTGCTTTCCAGACCGCCCTTGGGAAGCGTTATCTTGAACACCGTGCCGGTTTTGTCGGAGCGTTCCAGCGTCAGTTCGCCGCCATGGCCGCGCACCAGCTCGGAGGCGATATTGAGGCCCAGACCGCTGCCGCCCTTGGTGGCTCGGCCATGAAACGGCTGAAACAGGAATTCACGCGCCTTCGGAGGAAGGCCCGGGCCGGTATCGGTGATGCGGATGATCCAGTCGGCTTCGGTCTCTAGGGCGGCGATGTTGATTTCGCCCGGCGTGCCGCTTGAGACAAGGGCTTGTCGTGCATTGCGCACCAGATTCGAGATCACGCGATAGATCTGTTCGGCATCGGCGCGGATCGTCATGGCGCCGGGGATATCCTCGGAAAAGCTGACCTCGCCATCGCCCACGGAGAGCCTTTCGCTGTCGATCACATCGCTCACGATATCGGCCAGATAGGCGCGCCCAAGGGTGGGGCCGGGTTCTTCGGCACGGCCATAAGCGAGGGTGGATTCGCACAGATGAACGGCGCGGGTGATCGAATTCACAAGCTTGGGGGCCATGCGCTTGACCGTCGGATCCTCGCTCATTTCCAGACGGTCGGTGAAAAGCTGCGCCGATGTCAGGATGTTGCGCAGATCATGGCTGACCTTGGCGACGGCGGCACCCAGTTGGGCCAGACGGTCCTTTTGCTTGAGAGAGCTGGTCAGCTGGGTCTGCATGAGCTGAAGCGTCTCTTCGGCTTCGCGCAATTCGGTGACGCCTGCCGAGGGGGTAATGACGCGGCGCCCGTCTTCTGGGGCGGCGGCATAGGATTGCATATGGCCCACGACGCGCTTGATCGGTTTCACCAGAAGGCTGCGCACGGCCAGAAAAAGCAGGATTGCCGTGACCGCCGAGATGACCGCCGACAGCAAAAGAATGCGCAAACCGTAATCGATCATCGCGTCGCGCAACTCGCGTGTGTCCAGCGTTACCTCGATCAGGATGCCTGCCATGCGCACCGGATTGCCGATTACCCGGATCACCTGTGGTTCGGGCGTGGCGAGCCGGATCATCGCATCGCGGATCAGTTCGAGCGCGGTGGCGTCGCGCAGATCATAAGTGGCGGTGATGGGTGCGGGGATGGGCGAGGACAGGACCAGCTGTCGGGCCTCGTCGCGGCGCAGCACCACGTTGAAAACACCGGCATTGCGCAGCAATTCGTCCTGCAGTTCGGGGCTGATATCCTCTTTGGCCAGCAGAGCCAGCGACGCGATCTGCGACCGGTCCAGACGGGAGATAAGAAAATCCTCACGGTAGCGCGCGATAGAAGGCACGAAGATCAGCACTTCGGCCAGCATCACGAAGAGCACCGTCAGAATGAGGAACCGCCCCGATAATGATTTCAACCATCGCATCTTGCGCGCCCGTATCAAGGGAGCCAGCGCTGCACCAGCCCCACGACTTTCTTTACCTTAGGATTATCAAACAGCTTGGGCGAGAAATAGGCACCTGCGGCGCGTTTGTTCAACTCCCCCAATGTTGGATAGGGCGCGACCATATTGGCCACGTGTTTCATCTTGAGCCTGTTGGCGAGGGCAAAGGCCCATAGATTGATCAGCTCGCCCGCCTGTTCGCCGACGATCGACACGCCCACGGGGCGGCCACGGGTGACCATCACCTTGATGAGCCCGGATGTCTTGCGTTCAGCGATGGCGCGGTCGTTCTGGGAGTAAGGAAAGCGGATCACCTCGAGATAGATGCCATGCTCGCGGCGGGCCTGCTCTTCGGTGAGGCCCACCTGCGCCAGTTCAGGCGCCGTGTAGGTGACCCAAGGGATATGGGTGGTGCTGGCCTTGGCGGGCAGGCCGAACAGCGCCGAGCGGATGACGATGCCGGCGTGATAGCCGGCGACATGGGTGAATTGCAGCCCGCCTGCCACATCGCCAATGGCATAGACGCGGCGATTGGTGGTCTTGAGGGCGGCATCGACCTTGATGCCGGTACGGGACGTTTTGATCCCGGCGACGTCAAGGTTCAGGCGGTCAATATTGGCCTTGCGTCCGACGGCGACAAGCAGATGTGTGCCCTTGAAGAGGCGGCCGTCTTCGGTTTCGATCTCGATCGCACCTGCCGTTCCGCGCACCTCTTTCGCAAGGGCGTCTTCGGCGATGTCGATCCCTTCGGCGCGCAAGGCGTCCAGAAGCACGCCTGCGGTTTCGGGATCGTCGCGGCCGAGGGCGCGCGCGCCTTCGATCACTGTGACCTTGCTGCCAAGGCGCCTGTGGGCCTGCGCTATCTCCAGCCCGATCGGGCCGCCGCCGATCACCAACAGGTGCTCGGGCCGTTCGCGCAGATCAAACAGGGTTTCGTTCGTCTCGTAAGGCACTGACTCCAAGCCGGGAATAGGTGGCACGAGTGGCGAGGACCCGGTTGCGATCACGATGCGCCTTGCGGTGATCCTGTGTGCGCCCGCCTGAACCTGGGTGGGGGACAGGAAGCTGCCGTAGTCGCTGATGACGCGCACCCCCAGACCCTCAAACCGCTCGACGCTGTCATGCGGGGCGATTTGCGCGATCACGTCGTGGACATGGTCCTTGGCGGCGGCGTAATCCACCTGCGGGGTGATGCTGGACACACCATAGGCGGCGGCATGGGCCTGCGCATGGGCCGCCTTGCCAGAGGCGATCAGCGCCTTGGAAGGAACACAGCCGTAATTCAGGCAATCGCCCCCCATCTTGTGGCCTTCCAGCAGGATAACATCGGCGCCCATCTGAACTGCGCCGGCGGCCACCGACAGTCCGCCGGACCCGGCACCTATGACCAGCAGGTCGGTTTTAAAATCGCTCATGGGTCAGATATCCTTGCGGCCGCGAAGGGCCTTGATGACGAGGGGAAGGGCCGCCAGCAGGCACAGCCCGAGGATCGGCGCCAGCACCTGAGGCTCCCACAAAAGCGAAAGGTCAGGGCGCTCGCCCCGGTCGAAGACCTCGCCCAGACCGACGCCGATCCAGGTAAAGACGATCGCGCCCGGGATGATGCCCAAAACCGTGGTGAGCGCGAAGTTGACAAAGCACACACCGACCAGAGCGGGAAGCAGATTGGCCACGAAAAACGGCACGGCGGGAACAAGGCGCATGAGGAAAAGCACACTGATTTCATTATCATGCAGGCCGTTCTTGAGGCGCTTGAGCGTGCCGTCCGACGTCTCGATCCGGGCGGCAAGCGTCTGCCCTAGCCCAAGACGCGCGGCCCAGAAGATCGCGAATGCCCCAAGCGAAGCCGAGAGCACGTTGAACACGGTGCCAAGGCCCAGACCAAAGAGAAACCCGCCCGTGACCGAGGCGACGGCGGCGCCGGGCAGGGAGAAGGCCACGATCACGATATAGATGGCGATGAAAGCGAGAGCCAAGCCTGCGAAATTGGCGTCGCGGAAGGCCAGAAGCGCCTCGCGATTGTCGCGCAACGTGTCGAAATTGATCAGATCGCCAAGGGTGAAGGCGCCCAGGACGGCCACGCTCAGGATGGCGGCAAGCGGGGCGTGGCGCCACAGGCTGGGCCGCTGGTCAGGCTTGTCGCTGTCGGATATGTCATTCATGGGGTTTGATCCATCGGGCTTGTGTCATGCGCCAAGATGCGGGGCGCGCGGGGACTTGGCCATAGGGTTCACGCGGGGGTGATGCAGGGTGATTGAAAAACCTCGTTTTGCGCTTGTTCGGACGGGATTGTGACAGGCCGGGGTGGTCGGTTGCATGTTTTTGTTTCAAAAGGCGCGAGGCGGGTTTGACTTGCGCCAAAGGGGCCACTATAGACCGGGCCTCAAACCTATACACGGGTTGGCCGCGATTCCCGCAAGGCGCCGCCCGACAAGACCGGAGACGGAGCGATGAAACGCACCTACCAACCCTCGAACCTGGTTCGCAAGCGCCGCCATGGTTTCCGCGCGCGTATGGCCACCAAGGCTGGCCGCAAGATCCTGAACGCACGTCGTGCGCGCGGGCGGAAATCGCTGAGCGCCTGATCCACGGGTCAAGGACAACGAACATGGTACCGCCGGGGGCCCCCGACCGCGATGCGGGGAACCAGCCCCCGGCGGTTTCCGTTTGTCTTCAGACACTTGTGGAGCGCGCTGATTTTCTCAGGGCGGCGCGCGCGCAGTGGAAGGCGATGCCCTCGATGGTGGTGCAGGCCCGCGACCGCAAGGACGGGGAGGCCACTGTGAGGGTAGGCTTTACCTGTTCCAAGAAGGTCGGCAACGCCGTGGCGCGCAACCGCGCCAAGCGCCGGTTGCGGGAAGTGGCGCGCGCGGTGTTGCCGGATGCGGCAAGGCCGGGCTGGGATTATGTGCTGATCGGGCGTGCCAACGTCACCGGTGCGCTGCCCTTCGAGACGCTGAAATCCGATTTGCGAACGGCGCTAACCCATTTGCACAACAAGACAAAATGACACCGCTGGCGCGCATTCTGTCATGGCCGGTCAAGGCCTACAGGCTGATCTTTTCGCCATGGGTCGGGCATAATTGCCGCTATCAGCCGACCTGCAGCCAATATGCGCTCGAGGCGCTTGAGACCCATGGCGGGATCAAGGGCGGGTGGCTGGCGCTGAGGCGCATCCTGCGGTGCAACCCCTGGGGCGGGTGCGGCTATGATCCGGTGCCCGAGGGCAGGGACAAGGACCGCGCAGCGCCCCCCGATCGTTAACGGGTCGTCGAATCACCCTCTTTCGCCTTGGTTAACGGTACAAAACCCGTTCGGTACCGCGTCGGTATCACGTCGGTATAGCGTCGGTATCGGGGCCGATCAGGCCATCGGTGAACAGGGCGCGCGTTGCACGGCAGGCGGAAAGGCGGGAGCCGGGGCTTTTCAGCCTGTGACGGCCCGGCTATGAGAGCCGCAGAGCCGCGAGGAGAGATCACCATGCCCACCGACACGCCACAGCCCGCCTTTGTGCTGGTGCGCCCCCAGATGGGCGAAAATATCGGCGCGGCGGCGCGGGCGATGTGGAATTTCGGGCTGGACCGGATGCGGCTTGTGGCGCCGCGCGACGGCTGGCCCAACCCCAAGGCGGTCGCGATGGCGAGCGGCGCGGGGCGGCTTCTGGACGAAGCGCAGCTGACGGCGGATGTGGCCGAGGCGGTGGCCGATTGCCATTTCGTCATGGCCACGACGGCGCGCGCCCGGGGGCTGACGAAGCCGGTCTTCAGCCCCGAACACGCGATGCAGGTCGCCGCCGAGCGGATTGCGGCGGGAGAACGGGTCGCGGTGCTTTTCGGGCCGGAACGCGCCGGGCTTGAGAACGAGGATATCGCCAAGGCCAATGCGATCATCAACGTGCCGGTGAACCCGGACTTTCCCAGCCTGAACCTTGCGCAATGCGTGCTGCTGACGGGATATGAATGGCGCCGCGCGCAAGGCGCGATCACGCCCGAGCGCGTGGACATGGCGCGCGCCGACTGGGCCGAACAGATCGAGATCGAGAAGCTGGCCGATCACTATGAGGCGCGGCTGAGCGAGGCGGGGTTCTTCTTTCCCGAGCACAAGGCGGAGGGGATGCGCCTGAACCTGCGCAACATGTGGAGCCGGATGCCGCTCACGCGGGCCGATGTGCAGATCCTGCACGGGGTGCTGCGGCAGATGGTCCGTTGGAAGGACCGCGAGGGCTGAGCGCGCTTGAAGGGCATGGGGCTGCGCACTATCGTGCACAGCGATCAGGCAAGGATGATGCAGATGGGTGAAAAACGCAGCATTTTCGAAGATGTAGCCGAGGCTGGACCGCGGCCTGAGGGGCCGAAGGGCGGCATGATCGACGCCGGGCGCAGGGGCGCGCGCGGGCTGGTGCGGGCATGGCTCATCGTGCTTTTTGCGCTTGTGGTGCTGATGATCGGGGTGGGCGGGCTGACGCGGCTGACCGATAGCGGGCTGAGCATCACCGAATGGAAGCCGGTGACCGGCGCGCTGCCCCCCATGTCTGCGGCGGAATGGGAGGTTGAGTTGGAGAAATACCGGCAGATCCCCGAATACCAGTTGCAGAACAAGGGCATGAGCATGGCCGAGTTCAAGGTGATCTATTGGTGGGAATGGGGCCACCGGCAGCTTGGGCGGGTGATCGGGCTGGTTTGGGCCGCGGGCTTTTTCGGGTTCCTGGCGACGCGGCAAATCCCGCCGGGCTGGACCGGGCGGCTGTTTTTCCTTGGGGTTCTGGGTGGTGCGCAGGGCGCGATCGGCTGGTGGATGGTCAGTTCGGGGCTGCAAGGCGAGATGCTCGATGTGGCCTCGTACAGGCTTGCGACGCATCTGGGTCTGGCCTTTGTCATTCTGGGCCTGATCGCGTGGTATGTGATGGCGCTTGGCCGCGAAGAGCGCGAGCTGTTGCAGGCAAGGCGCGGCAAGGAAGCCAAGCTTTACGGCCTGTCGACCGGCTGGCTGCATTTCGCGTTTGTGCAGATCCTCATCGGTGCGCTGGTGGCCGGGATCGATGCCGGGCGCAGCTATACCGACTGGCCGCTGATGGCGGGGGGTATTCTGCCGCCTGATTTCTGGATGGCCGATCTGGGCTGGCGGAACTTCTTCGAGAACCCCGGACTTGTGCAATTCGTGCATCGCACGGTGGGCTATGTGCTTTTGGCCTTCTCTGTCGTGGTGTGGCTGAAGGGGCGGCGCAGCGCCAACGCGGCCACGCGGACAGCGTTCAACGCGGCCTTTATCGCGCTATGCGGGCAAATCGTGCTGGGAATCATCACTGTTCTTTACATCGCTGCATGGCAGGTTGCTATCGTGCATCAACTTCTGGCTGTGCTATTATGGGTGTTGATCCTGCGGGCACGGTTCCTGAGTCTGTATCCGCGGGCGCAATCCGTAAGAGGGTAAGATATGGCGGCGTTCGATGATCTGATGGCGTTCACCCGCGAGACCGAGGCGCTGGCGCAGGTGGCGGGGCGGCTGTCATGGGATCAGGAAACGGTCATGCCGCGTGGCGCGGGCGCGCAACGGGCCGAAGAAATGGGGGCCATGGAAAGTGTGCTGCACGCGCGGCGCACCAACCCGAGGGTGGCTGATTGGCTGGCGCAGGCGCAGGCGCCGGACGAGGCGGGTGCGGCACAGCTGCGGCTGATCCGGCGGAGTTACGAGCGCGCGGTGCGCGTGCCGGCCGATCTGGCCACGGCGCTGGCGCGGCTGACCAGCCGGTCGCAAGGTGTGTGGGCCGAGGCGCGTGCAAACAATGATTTTTCGGCTTTCGCCCCGGTCCTGACCGAGGTTCTGACGCTCAAGAGGGAAGAGGGCGCGGCGCTGGCGGATGGTGGCGATGTCTATGATGCGCTGCTGGATGCGTTCGAGCCGGATGCCAAGGCGGCCGAATTGCAGGCGATGTTCGACGAGATGCGCGAGGGGCTGGTGCGGCTGCGGTTGCGCGCGCTGGAGGGGCCGGAGCTGAGGGCGATCAGCGGTACGTTCGATGAGGCGGCGCAGATGCGGCTGTCGCGCGAACTGGCCGAAAGGTTCGGCTATGATTTCACGCGGGGGCGGATCGACAAGGCGGTGCATCCTTTCTCGTCCGGATCCGGGGATGATGCGCGGATCACGACGCGCACCAGTGCGGATGATCCGTTCAATTGTCTGTATTCGACGATCCACGAGGTCGGTCATGCCTGTTATGAGCAGGGGATCGACAGCGACTGGCATCTGACGCCAGTGGGACATGGCGTGTCGATGGGCGTGCATGAAAGCCAGAGCCGCATCTACGAGAACCAGTTGGGTCGGAGCCGGTCGTTCTGTCATTTCCTGTACGGGCGGATGCGGGATGCCTTTGGCGAGATCGGGGTGCAGGACGAGGACGCGTTCTATGCCACGGTGAACCGGCTGCACCGGGGCTATATCCGGACCGAGGCGGATGAGGTGCAGTACAACCTGCATATCATGCTGCGTTTTGATCTGGAGCGGGCGCTGGTGTCGGGCGATCTGCAGGTGCGCGATCTGGAGGCGGCGTGGAATGACCGCTTTGCCGCCGATTTCGGCTATCCGGTGGACCGGCCTGCGCATGGTGTGCTGCAGGATGTGCATTGGTCGGTGGGGCTGTTCGGGTATTTTCCGACCTATAGTCTGGGCAATGTCTATGCCGGGTGTCTGCACGAGGCGCTGCGGCGGGCGGTTCCGGATCTGGACGACCATCTGGCACAGGGCGATCCAACCCCGGCGACGGAGTGGCTGCGCGCGGCGGTGCAGCGGCATGGCGGTTTGAACAGCCCGCGCGAGACGATCACCCGGGCCTGCGGCGGGCAGGACCCGTCGGCGGCGCCGCTGATGACCTATCTCGAAGAGAAATTCGGCGATCTTTATCCCGGGTGACGGCAGGTTGGAGCCAGAGGCTCGAGACGGTTTGCACCAAAAGCCACAGATCGACCCACAGGCTGGCATGGCGCGCCCAGAGAAGATCGAGCCGCGCCTTGCGCGCGATGCAGCGGGTGGCATAGACCTGTTCGGTTTCATGCGCCGTGCGACAGCACGAGAGCAGCCGATCCTCGATGCGGTGAAAGCGCAGTGTCGCAAGGCCGGTGAGGCCTGGGCGGTTGCGCAGGACGCGGGCATAGAGGCTGCGATGATCGTTGACATGGCGGCGCAGGGGCGGGCGGGGGCCGACAAAGCTCATGTCGCCGCGCAGGATGTTTAAAAGCTGCGGTAGTTCATCAAGACGGGAGCGGCGCAGGGTGCGGCCCAATGGGGTGATGCGCGCGGCCTTGTCGCCCCCGGTGGCCCCATCGGGTTCGGAACTGGGGCGCATGCTGCGGAATTTCCAGAGGATGAAGGCATGATCGAGGGTTTTCATACGCTCGGAGCGGTGGAACACCGGCCTGCCGTCGCAAAGGGCGATCAGCGCGGCGATCAGGCCCATCACCGGCAAAAGCGCCAGCACCAGGACCAGAGCGAGGAGCAGATCGAAGATCCGTTTGGCGGGCGTCATGCCGGGGCCATGCCCCGGTGCCTGTGCGCGAGGCGCGTTTGAGCGTCCAAGACGGCGCGCAGGTGCCACTGGCTGACAAGGCGCCAGCCTGCTGCCGAAGAGCAGATGCGGCGTTTCGAGCCGGTCAGGTGGATCAAGGGCTGATGTGACATATCCGGCATGGTCGACGCTTGCTCCAAGCGAGGGACAGCTAAAGAGGGTTTCTTTTGCGGTTCTGTGGTGTCTAAGATTGTGCCGTGGTGAGCATGTGTTTGGGGTGAGTGCCTTGGTTCGGATCCGGTTCGTTGTGATGCAGCTTGTCTGCGCGGCTCTTTTGTCGGCATGTGCCCTGCCGCGCGGTGCGGCGCTGCAATCCGAGATCCTGACCGAGCAACAGTCCGAAACCCCGGGGTTTCAGGTGGTCGCGGTGACCCGCGAGACCAGCCCGCTGCTGGCGCAATGGCCTGTCACGGGCTGGTCGGGGCATTATCATTGGCTGCCCAAGGACAAAGGCCCGGATTCGGGCGTGATCCTGACCGGTGACGCGCTGGACATGGCGGTTTGGGAATCGCAGGAAAATTCGCTTCTGGCGGGGATCGGCAGCAAGATGACCGAACTGCCCCGGATGACCGTGTCCGAAAATGGCACGGTCTTTGTGCCTTATGTCGGCGATGTGGAGGTGCGCGGCATGACCACGGGGGCTGCGCGCAACCTGCTGCAATCGCGGCTGGAAGAGATCGCCCCGTCCGTGCAGGTGCAGCTTTCCGTGGAGCCGGGGCGCAACAATGCGGCCGATCTGGTGGGCGGTGTGGCATCGCCGGGACGATATCCGCTCGACAGCCGCGCCACGACGATCCTGAGCGTGATCGCGCAAGGCGGAGGCATAGATCCGGGGCTGCGCAACCCGCTGGTGCGCTTGCAGCGCGACGGTCGGGGCTATGACATATTGGCGGCCGACTTGCTGCGCACGCCCGCGCGCAATGTGCGCCTGCGCGGTGGCGACCAGATCACGATCATCGAGGATGACCGCAGTTTCAACGTGCTGGGGGCCGCGGGCACGCAGCAGCTGGTGTATTTCGAGCGCGATGGGATGAGTGCCATGGAGGCGCTGTCGGTGATGGGCGGGCTGCAGGCGTCGCGGGCCAATCCGAAAGGCATTCTGGTGCTGCGCGACTATCAGGCAAAGGACTTGAAACCCGGCATGGCCGGGCCGGACATGCGGCAGGTGGTGTTCACATTGGATCTGACCAGTGCCGACGGGCTGTTTGCGGCGCGCCAGTTCCAGATCCATCCGGGCGACACCTTGCTTGCGACGGAATCGCCGGTATCGGCGGTGCGTTCGATCCTCGGGCTTCTGGGGACGCTCGTGGGGGTGACGGGAACGGTGGAGACCCTGTGAGGCCGGGAGACGCGCACGCAAAACTGCCGGCACACAGGCCGTGCTGACGGACAGGGCCATCAGATGAGCGCCACACGTTCGGCGCGTTCGGGATCGGGGAAGGGGCGATAGAGCGCCATATCCGCCTGACCCACATGGTCATGCACCATCGCATAGAGCCGCGCGGTGTCGTCGTCTCGCCGGCCTGCGAAGCGAAACGCCTGTTCGAGCTGCGCAAGGTCGTTCACGTCGATTTCCAGCAGGAAATCGCGAAAGCACTGGGAGGCGAGGTTCAGCTTGCGACGTTTGAGGCGCCAGGAGCGGATCACCCCCTGAGCTTTGAGATGGGACATCCACGCATCAAGTGCCGCGGCGAAAGACAGCGCCTTGGCCGTGTCGCGCAGATCGATCAAGCAGATATAGGTCGTCATGGCGCCTGGCCCCCGTTTCGGTCATCGCTCGATGATGACTCAACGGAATTTCCAGACCCTTAACGCCAGCCGTTTTTCCGGCGCCCCCCAAAAGGGCGCGCCGGGCTGATGGCTTAGCTGGAGATGCCTTCCTCCGACGTCTCGGACGGGCTGGCGGCATCGTCGTCCTGATCGCCTTTTTCTGCGATCCAAGCGACCGAGACCACTTCTTCGCCCTTGCGGGTGTCGAAGACCTTGACGCCGCCTGCACTGCGCGAGCGGAACGAGATACCGTCCACGGGCACGCGGATCGACTGCCCACGGGAGGTGGCCAGCATGATCTGATCGTCGATCTCGACCGGGAAGGAGGCTACCAGATCCCCGCCGCGCATGGCCTTGTCCATGGCCTGCACGCCCATGCCGCCGCGTCCGCGCACTGGATAATCGTGGCTGGAGCTGAGCTTGCCGGCGCCCTCTGTGCTGATCGTGAGGATCAGGTTTTCGGCGGCCTGCATCTCTTCGAACCGGTCGGGCGTGATGTCGCCGGCGGCGGCCTCGGGCTCTTCCCCGTCATCGGGCGCGCCGGCCAATGCGCGGCGCATCTTGAGATAGGCGGCGCGCTCGTCTGCGGAAGCGTCGAAATGGCGGATCACGGACATCGACACCACACGGTCGTCGCCTTGCAGGCGGATGCCGCGCACGCCGGTGGATTTGCGGCCCTTGAAGACGCGCACTTCGGTCGTGGGGAAGCGGATCGCGCGGCCCGAATTGGTCACCAGCATGATGTCGTCGCCCTCGTCGCAGATGCGCGCGTTGACCAGTTCGATCCCATCGGGTAGGTCCATCGCGATCTTGCCGTTGCGCTTGACGTTGGTGAAATCGCTGAGCGCGTTGCGGCGCACGTCGCCTGCGGTGGTGGCGAACATGACCTGCAGATCGTCCCATTCCTCCTCGGGGCGATCCACGGGCATGATCGCCGCGATCGACACGCCTTGGGGGATCGGCAGGATATTGACGATCGCCTTGCCCTTGGAGGTGCGCCCGCCAAGCGGCAGGCGCCATGTCTTGAGCTTGTAGACCATGCCGTCGGTGGTGAAGAACAGCAATTGAGTATGGGTGTTGGCCACGAAGAGCGTGGTGACCACATCCTCTTCCTTGGTTGCCATGCCCGACAGCCCCTTGCCGCCGCGTTTCTGGGCGCGGAAATCGGCGAGGGCCGTGCGCTTGATATAGCCGCCTTGGGTGACGGTCACGACCATGTCTTCGCGTTCGATCAGGTCTTCGTCGTCCATGTCGCCCGACCAGTCGACGATCTGGGTGCGGCGCGGCACGGAGAATTGCTCTTTGACCTCGCGCAGCTCGGTGGAGATGATCTCCATGATGCGCTCGCGGCTGGCGAGGATGGCGAGATATTCCTTGATCTTGGCGGCAAGCTCCTGCAGCTCGTCGGTGACTTCCTTGACGCCCAGTTGCGTCAGACGCTGCAGACGCAGATCGAGGATCGCGCGGGCTTGAGTCTCCGAAAGGTTATAGGTGCCGTCGTCATTGGCGGTATGGGTCGGATCGTCGATCAGCGCGATATATTCGAGGATATCGCCGGCGGGCCAGCGCCGTGTCATCAGCTTGTGGCGGGCTTCGGCCGCATCGGCCGAGGCGCGGATGGTGGCCACAACCTCATCGACATTCGACACCGCGACCGCCAGACCGCAGAGCACATGGCTGCGATCACGCGCCTTGCGCAGCTCGAAGGCGGTGCGCCGCGCGACGACCTCTTCGCGGAAGGTGATGAAGGCACTGAGAAAGCCGTGCAGGGTCAGCTGCTCGGGGCGGCCGCCATTGAGCGCCAGCATGTTGCAGCCGAAATAGGTCTGCATCGGCGTGAAGCGGAAGAGCTGGTTGAGCACCACCTCGGCCGTGGCGTCGCGCTTGAGCTCCACCACGACCCGCACGCCGTGCCGGTCGGATTCGTCCTGCACATGGGCGATCCCCTCGATCCGCTTCTCGCGCACCGTTTCGGCGATCTTCTCGATCATCGCGGCCTTGTTGACCTGATAGGGGATCTCGTCGATGACGATGGCATAGCGGTCCTTGCGGATTTCCTCGATCCGGGTTTTTGAGCGGATCACGACACTACCGCGCCCCTCGATATAGGCCTTCCGCGCGCCTGAGCGGCCCAGCATGATGCCGCCGGTGGGAAAGTCCGGCCCGGGGATGTATTCAATCAGGTCTTCCGAACCGAGATCGGGATTCTCGATCAGTGCCAGCGTGGCATCACAGACCTCGCCAAGGTTATGGGGCGGGATATTGGTGGCCATGCCGACGGCGATGCCGCCCGCGCCATTGACCAGCATGTTGGGAAACCGGGCCGGCAAAACGGTGGGTTCGAGATCCTTGCCGTCGTAATTGTCCTGAAAATCGACGGTGTCCTTCTCGATATCGGCCAGCAGGGCTGCCGCGGGCTTGTCCATGCGCACTTCGGTATAGCGCATCGCCGCGGCGTTATCGCCATCCATCGAGCCGAAATTGCCCTGGCCGTCCAGCAGCGGCAGCGACATCGAGAAATCCTGTGCCATGCGTACCAGCGCGTCATAGATCGCGCTGTCGCCATGGGGATGGTATTTGCCCATGACATCGCCCACCGCACGGGCCGATTTGCGATAAGGCTTATCATGCGTGTTGCCGCCTTCATGCATCGCATAAAGGATGCGGCGATGCACCGGCTTCAGACCATCGCGCAGATCGGGAATCGCCCGGCTGACGATCACCGACATGGCGTAATCCAGATAGGACGTCTTCATTTCGTCCTCGATCGAAACCGTGGGCCCGCCGTATTGCGGGCGTTCTGGAGTATTTTCTTCCATGTCTTCAGGTGGTTGCGGCGTATCGTTCACGTGCTGGCCCGTCCTGTCCTGTATGCTCTAGATGTTGTTGTCAGAACTATATCAGAGCGCGGATATTGGGTGCAATGCCTGTTCCCGCCCGCCTTTGGCAGCCAGCATATGCATGTGCTAACATACTGTTTTTATTGAAAAGTAAATTTTTCAGGCATGATTCCCGTACAATCAAGAAACGGCGACCAGCAGGAGCAGATCCATGGCGATGAGCGAGACCGAAATGATGCTGAAGGGCTACGGGCTGACCACGGCGGAATTCTATTACCGCATGCCCGATTACACCCATGTGCTGAACACCTTCATCTGGCAGGATTACGACACGGCCCCCGATCATCCGCGCCTGTTCAAATTCGTCGAGTTCTGGCAGGACGAGATCGAAGGCCCGCTGCATTCGGTCAAGTTCACCCATCGCAAGCTGATCGCGCCGGGAGAATGGCGCCAGGTCGTGGGGGAATTTACCCTGCATTAGGCGCCGCGCCCGGCGTTTCTTCTGGCCTGAAATATCCCGGGGGAGGCGTTGAAATCCCCCTTGAGGGATTTCAACGGCGGGGGCAGAGCCCCCAAGCCTTTCTTGACACCCGACGGATCAGGGGCGGATCAGGGGATGATGCGCGTATATTTGATGCCTTCGAGCGATGCGCCGGCCATGGCGCCCGCCTGACCGAAGATCACCGCGACCACGGGGGCTGTGCTGGTGGTCGTGTCGGCGCGGATATTTTCGCCGCGATCGTTGAAGACATATTCGATATCGGCACCGGCCACCCAGCCCGAGGACCGGCGGAACCGCTCCAGCGCGTCTTCGGTCATGAAGAACAACACATGGGCGAATTGCTGCGCGCCGATCTGCAGCCCGACGCTGCCCTTGGTGGCGGAATAATAATCCACGGTGGTGTTGTTGATCCGCAATGCGCCGCGGCCATAGCCGCCACCGAACAGAAAGCCCGCTTCGGTGACCAGCGGCATTATCAGCATCCCGGTCGATTTCGAGGCCAGATCGCGGGTATTGGGATACTGCGTATAGAGGTAATTCAGCGTGGTATCGACGCGGGCGTCGATTTTCTGCGCGTTGTTGGAACCTACGCCGTTGCCGCAGGCAGCCAGAAGGGGCGTGCCTGCCATAGCGCCGAGCGTGAAGGCGCGTCGAGTGAGTTTGCTCATGGTGTTGCCTGTTCGTTGCCTGACATCAATCCGGTCTTCTTCTGCGCCGGTGGTGCGAACTATAGGCCGGTTCTTGCCGCATGTCACGCCTCAACCCCGCTGGCCGTGCGTCCGCGCAGCTTATCGCCCGTTTTGCATGAGGCGCGCAGCCGCCGGGGCGAAATAACTCAGCACGCCATCGCAGCCCGCGCGCTTGAAGGCCATCAGGCTTTCCATCATCGCGCGCTCGCCGTCGATCCAGCCTTGCATCGCCGCGGCCTGGATCATCGCGTATTCGCCCGACACCTGGTAGGCAAAGGTGGGGGCGGCGAATTCGTCCTTCACGCGGCGGCAGATATCCAGATAGGGCATGCCCGGCTTTACCATGACCATATCGGCGCCCTCGGCCAGGTCGCGGGCCACGCAGCGCAGCGCCTCGTCGGTATTGGCGGGGTTCATCTGATAGGTCTTCTTGTCGCCCTTAAGCGCCCCTGACGCGCCCACGGCATCGCGGAAGGGACCATAGAAGGCGCTGGCGTATTTCGCGGCATAGCTGAGCAGCATGACGTTCTGATGGCCCTCGGACTCGAGCGCGGTGCGGATCGCGCCGATCCGGCCATCCATCATGTCGGAGGGGCCGATGATATCGACCCCGGCCTGCGCCTGCGACAGCGCCTGACGCACAAGTGCCTCGACTGTCTGGTCATTGACGATCTCGCCATCCACCACAAATCCGTCATGGCCGGTGTCCGAATAGGGATCGAGCGCCACATCGGTCATCACCACGATATCGGGCACCGCGTCCTTGATCGCGCGCGTCGCGCGGTTGGACAGGTTGTCGGGATTCCAGGCTTCGGCGCAATCGGCGGTGCGGTTCGCCGCACCGGTATAGGGAAAGAGGCAAATGGCCGGAATTCCCAAGTCATGCGCCTCGCGGGCGGCCTCGACCACCTTGTCGACGCTGCGGCGCATCACGCCGGGCATGGACGGCACCGGCTCTTCGACAGCGTCGCCGTCGCGCACGAAGACCGGCCAGATCAGATCGGCCGGGGTCAGCGTGTTTTCCGCAACAAGGGCGCGGATGGCGGGGGTGGACCGTGTGCGGCGCAGGCGGGTGGCGGGAAAGGCGGCTTGGGTGGGTTTCATGGACCTGTCCTGAAGAAAACTCTGTTCCTTGAGTGGCACGTAAATTCGCGCATCTCAAGGGTAGGAATTGCCCGAGGGCGGCGCTAAGACTGTTCGGCGAATTAAGGTGGAATGATCTATTGGATTGGTACGAGACCGTTTTCGAACTCATCGACATGCGCAGTTTCAGCAATCTGTGGTTCTGGATTGCCCTTGCAGTGCTGTGGTCATCGACAAGTCATTGGGTGCTTGGCGTGCCGTGGGATGTGGTGATCCGGGCGCGCAAGGCCAAGGGCCCGGAGGACGCGCAAACCGTGATCGACCTGCATGATCTGGTGCGCATCAACGCCAATCGCATTCTTTATATCGCGCGGGAATCCGGGCTGTTGCTGGCGGCGTTCGTGTGTTTCACCATCACGGTCGCCTTCCTGCTGGGATTTGTCTATCACAAGGAATTCGCGCAGGCGCTGTTTCTGCTGGGCTTTCCGATGAGTATCGTGGGGCTGTTGTCCTTGCGGACCGCCCGCAAGATCAAGGTCCGCGCATTGGAGGGCGACGCGCTTTACAAGCAGCTCTATCGCCACCGGCTGCTCACGCAGGTGATCGGCATGATCTCGATCTTCGTGACGGCGATGTGGGGCATGTTGCAGAACATGACCATCGGCGTTCTGGGTGGCTGAGGCGGCACACAGCGGCGGTTGCACCCTGCGCACGCTGATTGTATCGGGCAGGGCATGAGCGGATCCGATCATATCACCATAGGCGGCGCGCCCGAGGGTTTCGACGCGCGCCTCATCCTGAACGAAGTCGAACGGCGCGACGCGCCAGTGGCCCATGTGGCGCGCGACGACAAGCGGCTGGCGGCGATGGCCGACGCGCTGCGCTTTTTCGCGCCCGACATGCCGGTGATCCGCTTTCCCGGCTGGGATTGCCTGCCTTATGACCGGATCTCGCCAAATCCTGATATCTCGGCGGCGAGGATGGCGACGCTGGCGGGGCTGATCCACGGGATGCCGCGCCATTTCGTGTTGCTGACCACGCTGAACGCGGCAACGCAGCGCGTGCCGGCGCGCGAGGTGCTGAAAGAGGCCGCTTTCATCGCGCGGGTGGGCCAGCGCATCGACGAGGCGGGGCTCAAGGCGTTTCTGGTGCGTATGGGCTTCAGCCAGGCGCCCACGGTGATGGAGCCGGGCGATTACGCGGTGCGCGGCGGCATCATCGACATCTACCCGCCGGGGGAAACAGGCCCGGTGCGGCTGGATCTGTTCGGTGACGTGCTGGATGGTCTGCGCCGCTTCGATCCCGCGACGCAGCGCACCACCGACAAGCTGGAGCAGATCGAGCTGGCCCCGGTCAGCGAGGTGATCCTTGACGATGCCGCGGTCACGCGCTTTCGGCAGAATTACCGGATCGAGTTCGGTGCCGCGGGCACCGACGATCCGCTTTATGAGGCGGTGAGTGCGGGACGCAAACATGCCGGGATCGAGCATTGGTTGCCGTTCTTTCATGAAAAGCTCGAAACCCTGTTCGATTATCTGCCCGATGCGACGATCACGCTGGACGATCAGGTGACCGCCGCGCGCCTGTCGCGGTGGGACAGCATCGCCGATCAATATGACACCCGCGTGCATGCACTGACTCAGAAAAGCCGCGAAGGCACGCTCTACAAGCCGGTGCCGCCGGGACTTTTGTATCTCGATGATTCAGGCTGGCAGGCGGCGGTGGGCACGCGGCGTGTCATGCAGTTCAATCCCTTGCCGCAGGCGACCGGACCGGGCGTGATCGACGCGGGCGGCCGGATCGGGCGCAATTTCGCGCCCGAGCGCCAGAACGAGTCGTTGAGCCTTTTCGGGGCGCTGAAGGACCATATCGAGACCAAGCTGGCGGCTGGACCTGTGCTGGTGGCCAGTTACTCGGACGGGGCACGCGAACGGCTTGAGGGGCTGTTGGAAGATGAGGGGCTGATCGGCGCGGTGCCGGTTGCCAATGCCACCCGGATCGGGGCGCGCGGCCTGCATCTGGCGGTCTGGGCCTTGGAGCATGGGTTCGAGGCGCCGAACCTGACGGTGATCGCCGAACAGGATGTGCTCGGCGACCGGTTGATCCGCGCCCCCAAGAAACGCCGCCGCGCCGAGAATTTCCTGACCGAGGCGCAAAGCCTGAGTCCCGGCGATCTGGTGGTGCATGTGGATCACGGGGTGGGCCGGTATCAGGGGCTCGAGGTAATCACGGCGGCAGGGGCCGCGCATGAATGCCTGCTGTTGGAATATGCCGAAGGATCAAAGCTTTATCTTCCGGTTGAGAATATCGAGCTGCTGAGCCGGTTCGGCCATGAAGAGGGGCTTCTGGACAAGCTGGGCGGCGGCGCATGGCAGGCCAAGAAAGCCCGCCTGAAAGAGCGCATCCGCGAGATGGCCGACAGGCTGATCCGGATTGCCGCCGAGCGGGAATTGCGCCGTGCCCCGGTGCTTGAGCCGGAACACCACGCGTGGGAGGAATTCTCGGCGCGCTTCCCCTATACCGAGACCGATGACCAGTTGCGCGCCATCGAGGATGTGCTGGCCGATCTGGATGCCGGTCGCCCGATGGACCGGCTGATCTGCGGCGATGTGGGCTTTGGCAAGACCGAAGTCGCGATGCGCGCGGCCTTTGTGGCGGCGATGTCGGGAGTGCAGGTGGCGGTTGTGGCTCCGACCACGCTGCTGGCGCGCCAGCATTACCAGAGCTTTGCCGAACGGTTCCGGGGGTTTCCGGTCACGGTGCGGCCGCTGTCGCGGTTTGTCTCGCAACGTGACGCCAACCTCACGCGCGAGGGATTGGCCAGTGGCACTGTGGATATCGTGGTGGGCACCCATGCGCTTCTGGCCAAGAACATCCGGTTCAAGAACCTCGGGCTGCTTGTCATCGACGAGGAGCAACGCTTTGGCGTGGCGCATAAGGAGCGGCTCAAGCAGTTGCGCTCGGATGTGCATGTGCTGACGCTGACGGCGACGCCGATCCCGCGGACGCTGCAATTGTCGCTGTCCGGCGTGCGGGATCTGTCGATCATCGGCACGCCGCCTGTCGACCGGCTGTCGATCCGGACCTATGTGAGCGAATTCGACCCGGTGACCATCCGCGAGGCGCTGTTGCGCGAGCATTACCGGGGAGGGCAAAGCTTTTTCGTGGTGCCGCGCATCGACGACCTGCCGGAGATCGAGGCGTTCCTGTCCGAGCAGGTGCCGGAAGTGTCCTATGTCATCGCGCATGGCCAGATGGCCGCGCGCGATCTGGATGACCGGATGAACGCGTTTTACGACGGCAAGTATGACGTGCTTCTGGCCACGACGATCGTGGAGTCGGGGTTGGATATTCCGACGGCCAACACGATGATCATTCACCGCGCCGATATGTTCGGGCTGAGCCAGCTTTATCAGATCAGGGGCCGGGTCGGACGCTCGAAGACGCGGGCCTATGCCTATCTGACCACACGGCCGCGCGCGCGGCTGACGCCGGCTGCCGAAAAGCGCCTGCGGGTTCTGGGGTCTCTGGACACGCTTGGGGCAGGATTCACGCTGGCCAGTCAGGATCTGGATATTCGCGGCGCGGGCAACCTGCTGGGCGAGGAACAGTCCGGGCAGATGCGCGATGTGGGCTATGAGCTTTATCAATCGATGCTCGAAGAGGCGATCGCAAAGATCAAATCCGGTGAGTTGGAAGGGCTGACCGAGGATGATGGGCAGTGGGCGCCGCAGATCAATCTGGGCGTTCCGGTTCTGATCCCCGAAGAGTATGTGCCCGATCTGGATGTGCGCCTTGGCCTCTATCGCCGGCTGAGCGGGCTGAGCAGCAAGGTCGAGCTGGAAGGCTTCGCCGCCGAGTTGATCGACCGGTTCGGCAAGCTGCCTCGCGAAGTGAACACCCTTCTGCTGATCGTGCGCATCAAGGCGATGTGCAAGAAGGCCGGGATTTCGAAGCTGGATGGAGGGCCGAAAGGGGCGACGATCCAGTTCCACAACGACAAGTTCGCCACGCCCGAGGGGCTGGTGGATTTCATCCGAGACCAGAAGGGTCTGGCCAAGGTGAAGGACAACAAGATCGTGGTGCGGCGTGACTGGCGCAAGGAAAGCGACAAGATCAAGGGCGCCTTCGCCATTGCCCGCGATCTGGCGGAAAAGGTCGTGGCCGAGCGCAAGAAAAAGCAGGTCGCCAAGGATGCTTGAGGACGGGCTGCACGATGTGCCGGCGGGGCATACCGCGTCGGTGGTGACCTATCTCGAGATGTTGAGCGAGGCGCCCGAGCGCGCGTGCGCAGATGTGCCGTTGCGCCTGCAGCGGGTGATGCGGCCCGATCCTGACTGGTATCTGCGGCTTTTTCGGCGGGTGGGCCACCCGTGGCTCTGGTTCGGGCGTCTGGAGATGGCGCGCGCCGATCTGCAAAGGCTGCTGGATGATCCCTTGGTGCATGTCCATGCGGTGATGGAAGGTGAGGCCGAGGTCGGATTGCTGGAGCTGGATTTCCGTGTGCAAGGCCAGTGCGAGCTTGCCTATTTCGGGCTGGTGCCGGGTATGGTCGGGGCCGGTGCAGGGCGCTGGATGATGAATCGGGCGATCCGGATGGCTTGGGTGGAGGGAATCAGGCGGTTTCACGTGCATACCTGCACGCTGGATCATCCCGCCGCGCTTGAGTTCTACCGTCGCAGCGGGTTTGTGCCCTACAAACGCGAGATCGAGATCGCGCCCGATCCAAGGCTGATCGGGCTGATCCCCGAAGACGCCGCGCCACATGTGCCGCTGATCCGGGGATGAGTGCTTGTCCGGCATGACGGCCGGTCGCGCTTGGTGCCTCAGCCGTGACGGGCGAACCAAGCTTCGATCTGTGGCGCGATCCACTCCCAAAGGGCCGGCGCGCCGCGCTGTATCGGCTGTCCGACCCGGTCGCTCACCTGATCCAGTGTCGCGCCATGTGCGCGCCAGCTGACCCCGTCCGTGGCAAGGTTCAGGTTGGGTGGCTGGAACCGGTCGAGCGCCTTGGCGAAGCGGGCGTCGGCCGTATGGGCGGATTCGAATTCATCCCAGAGGGCGCGCATGTCGCGCCCCTGATCGTCAGGCAGAAGCCCGAAGATACGATCCGCCGCCGCGATTTCCGCCTGCGCGATGGCGGTGCGGTCGGCCACGGCATAGATCGGCGTGTCGCCGGCGTCGATTTCAACGAGATCATGCAGCAAGAGCATCCGTGTCACCCGCGCCGGGCAGGCGCCATCGGGCGCATGATCGGCCAGAACCTGCGCGAAAAGGGCGAGATGCCAGCTGTGCTCGGCGGAATTCTCATGGCGCGATCCGTCGCAGATCGGTGTGGCACGGGTGACGGATTTGAGCCGGTCGGCGGTGGCCAGAAACGTGATCTGGCGCGCCAGCGCGCTTGAGGGCAGCGGCGCGCCGTGGCGCAGGGCGTGGAGGCAGGCGGCCATGTCGGGCCAGTCGGTGACGACCCACCGGGCGCGGCCGGTCGTAAGATTGTCGGTCACGACGCCCAGATGATCCGGGCGCGGCCTCTCGGCGCAGAGCACTTGCAGGATCGGGTGAAGGTGATCGACCGCCCGCGCCAGTCGGGCAGCCGGGCTTCGCCCTGCGCAGAATTCGGCCCATAACGCCTGCAGAGCGGCCCCCTGATCGGAGGGCAGCAGTGCAAACAGCCGTGCTGCTGCGGCCTCTTCGTTGGCGCGCAGCGCTTCGGGATCGTGGGGCAGGTGGATGGGCTGGTCGCCGGTGTCGATCTCGACCAGATCATGCACGACAAGCATGGCAATGGCGCGATCACGGCTTTGCGGCGTCACCTGCGCCACGGCGGAAGGCGGGGTCAGGATGAGCGCGCAGAGCGCCACATGCCAACTGTGTTCTGCGACGTTCTCGGGGCGCGAGAGATCGATCAGATCATTTCCGCGGGTGATGGATTTGAGCCTGCACGCCTCGATCAGGAAGGCCATTTGGGACTCGAGCGGCGTCGGGCTCATCCGGCGTCGGAGGCTTTGTCACCCTGTTCCAGCCCGGCTTGGAATTTCTTTGCGCGATCCAGCAGCAAGGCGCGGGCTTTCTTGTTTGCACGACGCACGCGCAACGACGTCAGGAAAGCCTCTTCGGCCGTCTGGGATGTGGCGCCCAGCAATTTGACCACGTCCGAGACGATCTGCTCGTCGCCCGTAGCGTCGATGTATTTGAGCACATCGAGCGCCAGTTCGTCGGCCAGATCCTCGGTCACGCCCATGATGTCACCGGGTGTTTTCGGTCAGGCGCCGTTTCACATAGCTGGTCACGGTGTCGATCATCGTGTCCATATGCGGCTCTTTGAAGAAGTGATCCGCGCCCTCGACCTGTTCGTGGGTGACGGTGATCCCCTGCTGCTCGTGCAGCTTATTCACGAGCGCCGTGGTGTCGGCGGGCGGGGCGACGCGGTCCGCGGTGCCGTTGATCACCAGACCCGAGGACGGGCAGGGTGCAAGGAACGAGAAGTCATACATGTTTGCCGGCGGCGAGACCGACACGAAGCCCGTGATCTCGGGGCGGCGCATGAGAAGCTGCATCCCGATCCAGGCGCCGAATGAAAAACCCGCGACCCAGCAATGCTTGGAATTGCTGTTCATGGATTGCAGATAATCGAGCGCCGAGGCCGCATCGCTGAGTTCGCCGATACCCTGATCGTATTCGCCCTGCGACCGGCCCACGCCACGGAAATTGAACCGCAGCACGGTGAACCCCATGTTATAGAAGGCGTAATGAAGGTTGTAGACGACCTTGTTGTTCATCGTCCCGCCGAATTGCGGATGGGGATGCAGCACGATCGCGATCGGGGCATCCTTTTCACGCTGCGGGTGGTAACGTCCTTCAAGACGGCCTTCGGGACCGGGAAAGATAACCTCGGGCATGGGGCCTGTATCTCCGTGGTTTGGGTGTGCGACTTTCTTGACGAAATCGATCAAGCACCTTAGAACTATTCTAAATTTCCCGCCGGAGCCGGAAGTTTCAGCCGAGATAAGCCCTGCATGGCGTCACGTCAATCTATTCAAGGGGATTTGCCTGATGAAGCTGAGTACGAAAGGCCGCTATGCGATGGTGGCGCTCGTGGATATCGCCCTTCAGGACGGCGAGTCCCTGGTCACGCTCAGCGAGATTTCGAGGCGGCAGGACGTATCCTTGCCGTATCTGGAGCAGCTTTTCGTCAAATTGCGCCGCGCGAACCTCGTGACCTCGGTGCGTGGGCCGGGCGGGGGCTATCGGCTGGCGCGGTCTGCATCCGAAATCCGCGTGGTGGATGTTCTCGCGGCGGTGGATGAAACGGTCAATGCCTTGCAGAAGGGGGCCGGGGCCTCGGGGGCGGCGAGCGGATCGAAAGCGCAATCCATGACCAACAGGCTGTGGGAATCGCTGAGCGCGCAGGTCTATGTCTTCCTGCACCAGACCCGGTTGAGCGATGTGGTGTCCAACACGCTGGCGCCATGCCCGGCGGTGCCGACACTGTTTTCGGTGGTGGACGAAGAGTGATGCGCGCCAAGGCGATCATGGCGCTCTGTCGGTGTGAACCCAAAAGGAGGGCGGTGCAGTGAGCCGCGTCTATCTTGACCACAATGCCACAACGCCACTTCGGCCCGAGGCGCGTGATGCGATGATCGCGGCGATGGAGGTCGTGGGAAACCCCTCGAGCGTGCATGCCGAAGGGCGCGCGGCCAAGGCGGTTGTCGAACGCGCGAGAGAACAGGTCGCGGCGGCGTTCGGGGCAGAAGGCGCCGACGTGATCTTCACCTCGGGGGCGACGGAAGCGGCAGCACTGGCCTGTGCAGGGCGCGGGCTGCATGGGGCGGCGGTCGAGCATGATGCGGTCAAGGCATGGATCGAGCCGGATCTTTCGGTCGATGCGCAGGGGCGCGTTATGGTCAAGTCGCCCGGGCAATCCGTCCTGCAGAAGGCCAATTCCGAAACCGGGGTGATTCAGGACTTGCCCGAGGGGCTTGAAGTCAGTGACATGACGCAGGCATTCGGCAAGCTGCCCGTGGCGTTCAACTGGTCGGGATGCCGCATGGCGCTGAGTGCGGCCCATAAGCTGGGTGGGCCAAAGGGTGTGGGGGCCCTGATCGTGAAGCGCGGCACCGATCTGGAAGCGCGGATCCGGGGCGGCGGGCAAGAGATGGGGCGCAGGTCCGGAACCGAAAATGTTATTGGAATCGCGGGGTTTGGAGCCGCAGCTAAAGCGGCGGTCGAGGATATTGCCACAGGGACATGGGACCGGATTGCCGAATTTAGAAAGATTCTAGAAAATATCATTGCAGCTGGCTCAAATGAGACTATTTTTGTCGGGAAAGACAGCGCTCGGTTGCCCAACACGTCGTGTTTCATCACTCCGGGATGGAAGGGTGAAACGCAGGTGATGGCGATGGATCTGGCGGGTTTCGCGATATCGGCGGGGTCAGCCTGTTCCAGCGGCAAGGTCAGAAGCAGCGGCGTGCTGCAGGCCATGGGCTTCAGCGGGGCGGATGCGGGATGCGCCGTGCGTGTTTCGCTTGGGCCGGAAACGACCCGCAACGACGTGACACGCTTCGCCGAAAGCTGGTTGAAGCACCTGAACAGACATCGCGCCCGTGCGGCGTAATACATCAAGGAGGGGGCCACTATGACGGCACTGGATGACATGCAGGTCAAGGAAGGCGTCGACAAGGAAACCGTCGATGCCGTGCGCGAGATGGCGGGAACCTACAAACACGGTTGGAACACCGATATCGAGATGGATTACGCCCCCAAGGGTCTGACCGAAGATATCGTGAAGCTCATCTCCGAAAAGAACGGCGAGCCGGAGTGGATGACCGAATGGCGTCTGCAGGCCTATGAACGCTGGCTTCAGATGAAAGAGCCGGAATGGGCGATGCTGGATTATCCCGAGGTGGATTTCCAGAATCAATATTACTATGCGCGCCCCAAAAGCATGGCGGTCAAGCCCAAGTCATTGGACGAGGTCGATCCCAAGCTGTTGGAAACCTATGAAAAACTCGGGATCCCGCTGAAGGAGCAGATGATCCTTGCCGGTATCGAAGGCGCCGAGGATGCGCCCGCCGAAGGGCGAAAGGTGGCGGTGGATGCGGTGTTCGACTCGGTTTCTGTCGGCACCACATTTCAGAAAGAGCTTGAGAAGGCCGGCGTGATCTTCTGCTCGATCTCCGAGGCGATCGAGAAGCACCCAGAGCTGATCAAGAAATATCTTGGGTCGGTCGTGCCGGTCAGCGACAATTTTTATGCCACGCTGAATTCCGCCGTGTTCTCGGACGGCTCGTTTGTCTATGTGCCGCCCGGCGTGCGCTGCCCGATGGAATTGAGCACCTATTTCCGCATCAACGCCGAAAATACGGGGCAGTTCGAGCGGACGCTGATCATCGCGGACAAAGGCTCGTATGTCAGTTACCTCGAAGGCTGCACCGCGCCGCAGCGCGATGAAAGCCAGCTGCACGCGGCGGTGGTCGAGATCGTCGTCGAGGAAGACGCCGAGGTGAAATATTCGACTGTTCAGAACTGGTTCCCCGGCAACGAGGATGGCACGGGCGGCATCTACAACTTCGTGACCAAGCGGGCTGATTGCCGCGGCGATCGCGCCAAGGTGATGTGGACCCAGGTGGAAACCGGGAGTGCCGTGACCTGGAAATACCCCTCGTGCATCCTGCGCGGCGATGACAGCCAGGGCGAGTTCTATTCGATCGCCATCACCAACAATTTCCAGCAGGCCGACACCGGCACCAAGATGATCCATCTGGGCAAGAACACAAAGTCGCGCATCGTTTCCAAGGGGATCAGTGCGGGCAAGGCGCAGAATACCTATCGCGGGCTGGTGTCGATGCATCCCAAGGCGACCAACAGCCGCAACTACACACAGTGCGACAGCCTGTTGATCGGCGATAAATGCGGGGCGCACACGGTGCCTTACATCGAGGTCAAGAACAACTCGAGCCGTGTCGAGCACGAGGCCACAACCTCGAAGGTGGATGACGACCAGCTCTTCTATTGCCGCCAGCGCGGTATGGACGAGGAAGAAGCGGTGGCTCTGGTGGTCAACGGGTTCTGCCGGGACGTTCTGCAGGCGCTGCCGATGGAGTTCGCCATGGAAGCGCAGCAGTTGGTGGCGATTTCGCTGGAAGGATCGGTGGGCTAAGGCCCGCCGGTAGGCTTTGTCCGGGGACGGCGTCATGATTATCACCACCACGCATGGCATCGAAGGTCGCAAGATCACAGAGTATCGCGGCATCGTCGTGGGCGAGGCGATCATGGGGGCCAATGTGTTCCGCGATTTCTTCGCGTCGGTCACCGATATCGTCGGAGGCCGGTCGGGCGCTTACGAATCCAAGCTTCAGGATGCCCGGGATACCGCGATGCACGAGCTCGAGGCCCGCGCCAGAGCGCTTGGCGCGGATGCGGTCGTGGGAGTCGATCTGGATTACGAGGTGGTGGGCGACTCGATGCTGATGGTTTCGGCAAGCGGCACGGCGGTGGTGCTGGACAGGGCATGACGGAGACCGGCACCATATCGCGGCCCGAGCTGACCCTGCCCGAGGCCGAGGCGGCACGGTTGCGCGATGCTTATGAGCAAGCGGGCGTGATCCTCGAATATGGCAGCGGCGGGTCCACCGTGATGGCGGGAGAGATGCCCGGAAAGCGGGTGTTCACGGTCGAGAGCGACCAATCCTGGGCCGAGATGATGCGCGCCTGGTTCTATCAGGCGCCGCCCGCCACCAGCACCGAGGTGGACATCATCTGGTCCGATATCGGGCCGACCAAGGAATGGGGCTACCCGGCCGGAAACAGCGAGTGGCAGCGCTATGCGCGCTATCCACTTGAGGTCTGGGAGCTGCCCGAGATGCGCCAGCCGGATGTGGTGCTGGTGGATGGACGGTTTCGCGCCGGTTGCGTGCTCGCGGCGGCGTTCAGGACGAAAGCCCCGGTGAGGGTGTTCGTGGATGATTACGCAAGGCGCCGACATTACCACCGTGTCGAGGCCTTTGTCGGTGAACCGAGGATGACCGGGCGTATGGCAGAATTCGACGTGATGCCGATGGCCGTACCCGGAGATCGGCTGTTGTCGATCATTGAAATGATGACGCGGCCCTGAGCCGCGTCGAGGACTGAAAGCGAGGAGCTGAATATGCTGGAAATTAAGAACTTGCACGTCGATCTGGAAGACGAGGACAAGACCATCCTCAAGGGTGTGGACCTGACGGTGGAGGCCGGCAAGGTTCATGCGATCATGGGCCCCAATGGATCGGGCAAATCCACGCTCAGCTATGTTCTGGCGGGGCGCGACGGTTATGAGGTGACCCAAGGATCGGCGACGCTGGAGGGTGTGGATATCCTCGAGATGGAGCCCGAAGAGCGCGCGGCGGCAGGTCTGTTCCTGGCCTTCCAGTATCCGGTCGAAATTCCGGGTGTCGGCAACATGACCTTCCTGCGCACGGCGCTGAACGCACAGCGCAAGGCCAAGGGCCTCGAGGAAATGAGTGCGACGGATTTCCTCAAGCTGGTGCGCGAAAAGGCGGCGACGCTCAAGATGGACAATGACATGCTCAAACGGCCGGTCAATGTGGGCTTTTCGGGCGGTGAGAAAAAGCGCAACGAAATCCTGCAGATGGCGCTTCTCGAACCAAAGATGTGCATTCTCGACGAGACGGATTCCGGGCTTGACGTGGACGCGATGAAACTTGTCGCAGAAGGCGTGAACGCCTTGCGCAACGAAGGACGCGGCTTTCTCGTCATCACGCATTACCAGCGTCTGCTGGATCACATCAAGCCGGACGTGGTTCACATCATGTCAAATGGCCGCATCATCAAGACTGGCGGGCCGGAGCTTGCGCTCGAGGTCGAGCAGAATGGCTATGAGGATATCAAGGCGGAGGTGGCATGATGGCTTTGCCCCAGGCGAAACTTGACGCGACCGAAGCGCGCCTGTCCGGCGTGACGCGCCCGGACGGTGCGGCCTGGTCAAACGCGGCGCGCGATGCCGCGCTTGCGCGGGTTCGCAACGCGGGTTTGCCGCATCGGCGGGATGAGTATTGGAAATACACCAATCCC
Organism: Roseobacter sp. AzwK-3b; assembly: GCF_000170875.1. Lineage (NCBI taxonomy): Bacteria > Pseudomonadati > Pseudomonadota > Alphaproteobacteria > Rhodobacterales > Roseobacteraceae > Roseobacter > Roseobacter sp. AzwK-3b. The sequence continues at coordinate 65,452 of NZ_ABCR01000006.1, read as the reverse complement.
GAAACTCTGGTGCAGGCAGATGCGCCCGAAGCTGCATTATTCCAATCGGACGACACGCCAATTTTCAACGGCATTGACCGGCTGAAGATCGTGTTCGTGGACGGTGTTTTCGATGCCGAGGCGAGCGATGATCTGTCGCTTGAGGGCGTGAAGATCGAGCGGCTTTCGGATGCGGCATCGGTCGATATCCACTGGGCCAAGGATCTGTATGGCGTTCTCGAAGAGCGCGGTCAAACGCCTGTCGCCCGGCCGCTTGCCGCGCTGAACACTGCGTTGGCCACCGACGGGGTCGTGATCCATGTGACCGGCAAGGTCAGCAAGCCTGTGAACCTGATTTATCATCACCGGTCGACCTCTTCTGATGCGATTCTGCATCACGTCATCAAGATGGATCCCGGCGCCGAGATGACCGTTCTCGAAAACGGTCCTGCGGCGGCGCGGTTCAACAAGGTGATGGAAGTCGAAGTTGCGGACGGGGCGCGTTTTCATCACGTCCGTGCCCAGGGCCGCGATCACGAGCGGCGTGCGGCGACGCATGTCTTTACCCGTCTGGCCGAGGAAAGCGTGTTCAAGTCCTTCACGCTGACCGCCAATGGCGTGCTCACCCGAAACGAGTGCATCATCGAGCTGACGGGCGACAACGCCAAGGCGCATGTCGCGGGCGCCTGTGTGGGCGATGGGGATTTCCTCCACGACGACACGGTGTTCATCACGCATGATGCGGTGAATTGCGAAAGCCGTCAGGTCTTCAAGAAAGTCCTGCGCAATGGCGCGCGCGGCGTGTTTCAGGGCAAGATCCTCGTGAAGCCTGGCGCACAGAAAACCGATGGGTATCAGATCAGCCAATCGCTGCTGCTCGATGGTGACAGCGAGTTCGACGCCAAGCCGGAGCTTGAGATCTATGCCGATGACGTGGCCTGTTCACATGGGTCCACATCAGGGGCGATCGACGAGGAGGGGCTGTTTTATCTGCGCGCCCGAGGCGTGCCGCGTGACATAGCCACCAACCTTCTGACGCTGGCCTTTCTGGCCGAAGCAGTCGAGGAGATCGAGGACGACGGGCTGCGCGATGAAATCGTCGGCCGGCTGGAAGGCTGGCTGGAGCGTCGGCGCGGCTGATGCCCGTCACATCAGATATCGCGGCCAGCTATCGCAGGCCGCGCGCCGTCATGCGCCGCCTGCTGTCCTTGTCCGAAAACGAGGGCAGGTCGCTGGCGATCGCCATGGCGGGCTGTGTCGTGGTATTTGTTGGCCAATGGCCGCGTCTTGCGCGCGAGGCGCATATGTCGGGACAGGAGCTGAACTCGCTGCTGGCAGGGGCTTTGCTGGCTTGGGTGTTCATTGTGCCGCTGGTTCTTTATGTTCTGGCGGCGCTCAGTCTGCTGGTGCTCAAACTGTCCGGCGCGCGCACAACGGGGTACCGGTGCCGGCTTGCGCTGTTCTGGGCGTTTCTGGCGGCGAGCCCTCTTGTGTTGCTCAATGGTCTTGTCGCCGGGTTTGTCGGCCCCGGAGCGGGGTTGCAACTGGTGGGTTTCTTGTGGCTCGTGGTTTTTCTTTGGTTCTGGCTGTCGAACCTGCGTGAAGCGGGGTGGGGCGAAACATGACGGCGTCTGCACTTGTATCCTTGTTCGTGCTGACTTTGCGCAATCCGCGCGAAGCGGGGGAGTATATCCTGAGTTTGCGCCTGCCCGCGCAGGCGCTCTGGATTGGCCTGTCGCTGATTTCAGTGATGACCTCTTTGGTTTTCTCGGGCCTGATGCGCGTGGGCCCTTTGCCTCAGGATCAGTTCGGCGAGATCATCTCGGGCTCGCCGGCCTATAGCGCGCCGCTGGTCTTTGCCTTGATGCAATGGGGCAGGGCGATCCTGACTGTGTTTGTCTTTTTCTGGGTCGGCCGGATGATGGGCGGCCGTGGTCCACTCGAAGATGTACTGGCCGTGCTGACGTGGCTGCAGGCGGTCACTTTCGTGATCATGCTGGGCTTGCTTGTGGGAGGGCTCGTTCTACCCTTCCTCACATCGCTGATGATCCTCGCTGCGTTCGTCTGGTGGCTATGGGCCGTGACCACGCTTTTGAATGTGGCGCATGGGTTCGATAGCCCGATGAGGGCCGTGGGCGTGCTGATCTTATCGCTGCTTGGCGTGACCATCGGCTTGTCGCTGTTCTTCGGGGCTGTTGCCGGCCTTTTCATGGGGGTATCCTAGGATGCTGGACATCAATAAAATCCGGGCCGATTTCCCGATCCTCAGCCGGGAAGTGAATGGCAAGCCGTTGGTCTATCTGGACAATGGCGCCTCGGCCCAGAAACCGCAGGTGGTGATCGACGCGATCACCACGGCCTATTCGCATGAATATGCCAATGTCCATCGGGGTCTGCATTACCTGTCGAACCTCGCCACCGAGAAATACGAAGCCGTGCGCGGCACCATCGCGCGCTTTCTGGGGGTCGCGGATGAAAACCAGATCGTGCTGAATTCCGGCACGACCGAGGGGATCAACATGGTCGCCTATGGCTGGGCCATGCCGCATATGGAAGCGGGTGATGAGATCATCCTGTCGGTGATGGAGCATCACGCCAATATCGTGCCATGGCACTTCCTGCGCGAACGGCAGGGCGTGGTTCTGAAATGGGTGGATGTGGATGCCACCGGGGCGCTTGATCCGCAAAAGGTGCTGGATGCCATCGGGCCGAAAACCAAGCTGATCGCGGTCACGCATCTGTCGAATGTGTTAGGCACCAAGGTGGATGTGAAGGCGATCTGCGAGGGTGCCCGCGCCAAGGGCGTGCCCGTTCTGGTGGATGGCAGTCAGGCTGCGGTGCATATGCCGGTCAATGTCGATGAGATCGGGTGCGATTTCTACGCTATCACGGGTCACAAGCTTTATGGACCGTCAGGATCGGGGGCGATCTTCGTAAAGTCAGAGCGGCTCGCGGAAATGCGTCCTTTCATGGGCGGCGGCGACATGATCCGTGAGGTCAGCAAGGACGCTGTCACCTATAACGATCCGCCGATGAAGTTCGAGGCCGGAACACCCGGTATCGTGCAGACCATCGGTCTGGGCGTGGCCCTCGAGTACATGATGGATGTCGGCATGAACGATATCGCCGCACATGAAGACGCCTTGTCGTCCTATGCGCAACAGCGCCTTACAGGTCTCAACTGGTTGAATGTGCAAGGTACGACGCCGGACAAGGCGGCGATCTTCTCGTTCACGATGGACGGGGCGGCCCATGCGCATGACATCAGCACCATTCTCGACAAGAAGGGCGTCGCGGTCAGGGCCGGGCATCACTGCGCCGGGCCGCTCATGGATCATCTGGGCGTGACGGCCACCTGCCGCGCGAGTTTTGCGATGTACAACACCACCGACGAAGTGGATGCCTTGATCGATGCGCTCGAACTGGCGCATGATCTGTTCGGCTGACGCTCAGCCCGGTCCGAGAAGCCGGTCGATCGGCGCATAATCATCCGTCAGGATCACCGGGGACTTTGCGGCGACAAGCGACTGGATGAAGCCGTCGGCGAGCACGCCGTAGCGCGTGGGTTCGGGCGAGGGCAACTCGAGGCTGTCGAACATCCCTGGACCAGCCGACGCCGCCAGCACAAAGACCATGCGTTCTTCCGGCTCAGGGCGGCGTTGCTCGGTCCAGACTTCCACATGCGGAAATACGCTGTCCATGGTGGCGTAAAGGGCGGCCAGCGTGTCCATCCGATGCTCGAAATCGATGACATTCATCAGGAATAGCCCGTCGGGGGAAAGTCTGTCGCGCACCAGCTCGAAAAACTCCTGCGTCACGAGATGCGGCGGCACGGCGATATCGGTGAAGGCATCGCCAATGATCACATCATATCGGGCCTCGGGCCGGATCAGAAGGGCGCGGCGCGCATCCTCGTGCAGGACCGTGGCTGATTGGGGGGCGAACCAGAAATCACGGGCGGCGATCTGTGTGACTGCGGGATCGATCTCGGCCACCGTGAGCGGGCCAATGCCACGATCCGCCCAGGCTCTTGGGATCGAAAATGTCCCTCCGCCCACAAAGAAGGCCGAGAACTGCCTGTCGCCCATCCGCATCCGGGCGATGCCGTCCAGCATGGCGGAATAATCCCCGAACATCACGCGCGGCAGATCCCGGGCACTGATGCCATGAGCCAGATGATCCAGCACCATCAGGTTGACCGGGTTGTCGGCGTTCGCGGCGATATCCTCGGTCCGGATGCAGAAATAGCGGCTTTCGCGGTCACATGGGCTGGACAGTGTCGCACCGAAGCCCGCCAGCACAAGCGCGATAGCCGCGGCGCCAACCGTCAACCCGCGTTGGACATACCCGGCCAGCCCAAAGCACATGAGCGCCGCGATGACATAGCAGATAGCCACGATCGTCAGCGTAAGGGCGCTGCCAAGCCACGAGATGAACAGAAAACCAGCCAGCAAGGTTCCGGCAATTGCCCCGATCGCCCCTGAGGCGAACATCGCGCCAAGCGCGCGACCGGCGCGATCCGATGAGGTGACGGCGATTTGCGCAAAGACCGGCGCGGGGACGCCGGCGAAGAACGAGGGGGGGAAGAACGCCACGGTGCAAAGAACGGTGATGGCCCATACAGGATGGGTGAACACCGCAAGCAAGGGACCGGCGCTGCCGCGCAGCAAAAGGCCCGCAACGGCAGTGGTCAAAGCCGCAGCCATCAGCGCCCAACCGGTCTGGCGCAGGGCTTGATCGGCGGGGCGTTCCGCGATCCGCCCGCCCCACCAGTGGCCTGCGGAAAACCCGGCCAGAACCACGGCGATCACGGCGGTCCATGTGTACAAGGACATGCCCACATAAGGCGCCAACATCCGGCCCGCCACGATCTCGACGACGAGGCTGGCGGCCGAGACGGCCCCCTGCAGGAAGATCAACAGCGTCAGGGGGGCTTTGGTCATGGTGAGGCCTTATCTCGTTTCACAGGCATAAGGACCGGATGAGGCGGATTGTGCAAGCCGATCTTCCAAGGGCGGGATTTTGGATTGCAGGGCGATGTGCTTTGACCTATACGCCGGGTCGTGCGCTTGTGCGGATGGATCGGCTGGACATTTGCTGTTCAGGCGGGCGTGGCAAAAGGGCATGACGTGCACGGGGCTTTGGTCCAACACGGTAGAACAATGGTTTGCGAGGCTGTTGTTCTATGCTTTAAACTCGCAGACAGATCGCGTAAACACTGCGCAAGCAGTAGGCACCCATAGCTCAGCTGGATAGAGTGTCGCCCTCCGAAGGCGAAGGTCGTAGGTTCGAATCCTACTGGGTGCGCCACTGCTTTTCCCACAAATCCCGACGTGTTGACGTGTGCTGTGATGCGCGGCCCGATCCCATGTCGCTGGATCAGGCCCGTCATGTCTTGGTAAATCAACCGATGCAGACGTTTACGCGAAAAGGAAGGCCCAGGGATCGTTTGCGGTCGTGCCTTCGGCTTCCTTGTCCATCTGCTCCTGTGCTGCGGTTTCCAGCTGTCCCCCAGTCATCTCCATGAAGAACAGCTCTAGTGACGCAGCGCCGGTCTCGGCTGGCTCTTGAATCAGCAAGCTGCTAAGCGAGTCCGGCTCATCTTCGGGGGAGGATGACGCGCCAAATCCGAAGATCTGCTGAAAATCAGCCACTGACGGATCGCCCGGGATTTGCGCAGTGACGTTTTTCAAGATCACCGTATGATCTTCGCTCAGCCTGATCTCGAGGTTTTTGCCGCGAATGCTGACATTGTCGAGCATGAACTCTTCCCGAGACTGCGGGCCATTCTCATCGTCGAAATCCAGTCCGTCGATCTCGAGAAAATCCTGTCCCAAAGTGAAGCCATGCACGATATCGGTCTCGACAGGGCCGAATGGCGCATCATTTTTGGTAAACGACAGGATCGTGGTCTCGGCCCCGGCTTCCAGCGTGTCGTTGCCTGCGCCGTCTGCAAGGAAATCCTTTTGTCCCGATGCGACAAGCCGGTCATTGCCGTTACCTCCGAACAGGCTGTCGGACCCGTCACCGCCGAAGATCGTATCATCTCCGCTGCCGCCAAACAGGATGTCATCGCCCCAATCGCCCGTCACACGGTCATCGCCGGACCCGCCATCGACTCGGTCGTTGCCCCAGCCGCCTTTGACTGTGTCGTTTCCGGCTCCGCCTGAAATCGTGTCATCACCAAGCTCGCCATTGAGCTGATCGAAAGTCGCGCTGCCGGTCATGACGTCATTGCCTTCACCGGCATGGATCCAGCCATGCGGTGCCTGGGGCACCTCTTCGATACTTGCCGTGCTGGCGGCGTTCGAGCCCCCGAAAATCTGCTGAAAATCGACACTGTCCGACGTGCTGGGAAGCTGCGAGACCAGATTCTTCAGCACAACGGTATGGCCCTCGCTTAGAGCGATCTCTAGATTGTTTCCGCGAATGCTCGCATGCTCACGCAAGAAGTCTGCACTCGAGAACCCATCGTCGCGATCCGAGAAATTCAATCCGTCTATTTCGATGACATCCTGACCCAAAACGAAGTCATGGACAGTATCGACTTCCTGTCGAGCGCCGATGGTCTGACCTGTGGTGAATTTGAGGATCGTGGTCTCGGCCCCGGCAATGAGCGTGTCATTGCCGGCACCGCCGTCCAGAATGTCGAGCCGCCCCGTGGCGACAAGACGGTCGTTACCTGCGCCGCCAAACAGGACATTGTCGCCTGTGCCGCCGAAAATAACGTCATTGCCATCCCCGCCGAACAGCTGGTCATTGCCCCAGTCCCCGGTGACCTTGTCATCGCCAGCGCCACCATCGACAATGTCGTCGCCCCAGCCACCTTTCACCGTGTCGTCTCCGGCGACGCCCCAGACCGTGTCATTGCCGAGCTTGCCATTGATCCGGTCGGCCGCATCGGTCCCGAGCAATAAGTCATCCCCTGGCGCGTCCGAGGCCGAGGCCGGGGTCGAAACCGCAGCCGCAGCCGAGGCCAGAAGCATCTCGACAGGCGCCAGCTCGACAGGCGCATCCAAAACGAGCGTTTCAAACGTCACTGGCTCGGATTTCTCGAGCACAATGCGCACAACCTCGTAATCATGCTCGAACGTGACATCGAGGCTCGAGGGGCTATCGGATGCCATCAGGTCGATCGTGTAACTGAGCGAGTCGCCAAAACTTCCGATCAGCTCGCCATCGCCTGGATGAAACAGTTGCTCCCCGGTGGCCCAGAGATGCGTGATCTCGGCGTTAAGGAAACTTTCGTCGAACTTGAGACGGTAATCCAGCTGCTCTCCGGTAAAGTCGCTGGCCGCAAGAAAGACGGTCACCTCGGTGTCATTGCCATACACATAGCTGTTTACATGGTTGCCGCCGATATAGGACCTCCCAAGATCGGCCACGTTCGAGATATTGTCCTGAAACCCGTCATAGAGAAATTTGCCGGGGATGCTTTCGCCCATCAGGTCGAACAATTTGCCTCCCACAAGCAGCTCCTCTCGCCAACCAAGAGAGCCGCCATTGCTGTGACCGATGGCATAGACCGTCCCGACATCCATGCCCGCGGCCAGAAACTGGGCATTCACCTGCAAGAGGTTGGTCAGACCCGGCGCACCGTATTCAAGCCGCTCTTCGGAACCGGCCGAGGGAGAAAGATACCCTCCCAGAAACTCGAACTCCTTGCCGCCGCTGGCCTGTTCCCAAAGGGCAAAGGCATCATCCAGACGATAGCCGTTTGCATCTTCATCCATGCCGCGGCTGATATTATCGAAGGTTGGCGTGTACTTGTGGAACAGAAGCGTATCGACCTTGTCGATGGCGCCGGTGTCGATGAACGCCTCGATGAAATCTATGTTATCCGAAAAATCGCCGCCATTTTGGCTGGGATCGGCCTGATGGCGCGCCAGTTGAACGGCCAGCTTGACCTCGGTTCCATTGACGTTGAGGGTGGGGTCGGCGAAAACTTCGCCCATTTCATCGACGACTGCGGCAAAGACCTTGCCGAACTTTTCGGCAAGCGGGCCGGGATCCTTCTGATAAGGCCGCCCGCTTTCGTCTGATGTCATCTCTTTCCAGATGCCGGTGGCATAATATTCGCTGCCAACTTCGATGGTGAACCCCGCAGGCACTGCGCCGTATTCTCCGGCGACCAGCTTTTCCGCGAAGATGCGCGCGTCGGCGCGGGCCTCGGCAAGGCCGGCCTCGTCGCCTTGCTTGAACATTTTTTCCACGTAGCGCGCCGTGGGGGTCACCATCGCAAAGGTGGCGCTGGTCTCGTTGGCATAGGCGAACATCTCCTTGATGCCTTCGCGCGGGTCGCCATTGTTTCGATCCCATTCAACCAGATTGTCGAACTTCAGATCGAAGACATGCTCTCTGGACCCATCCGCGCTTCCATCGACATTGATACCTTCTTCAACCGGAATCCCACCGGGCCAGCGAATATGCGGCAGGTTCAGTTCCTGATTGCGCGCCACAAAATTCGAGAACGGTTCCCATCCAAGAAACTCGGCGCCAAAGGCGCTGGCAGGAATGACCTCGTCGGGATTGACATAGGTCTTTTCGGTCGTGTTGATCGCCATGGTGTACCGCATGGCTCAACCCCCGAACGCCATCAGGGCCGCGAGGGGCAGGGGCGGCACGACCACCGGGGGCGTATCGTTCGATGCCGCTAGAGGAATTGGCGCTTCCATGACACTTTGCCTTCTGCAAGGTTGGGTTGTGCGGACCGATGCAGATTTCGTGCCAATCCCGGATCGACCCTGTGGCGACGGGGCCGGTGCATAGGGGACGAAGGTGAAGGCGGGCAGGGGGAACCGTGCTGTTTCGCAGTCGCAAGGCGCAGGTGATGCGGGCACCCGTGACCTGGTCCGAAGACCCGAGTCCCGGGTTTCCCTGACGCCTTGACGCAATCAAAAACTGATGATGATATCAGTTTCGGTATTCAAGAGGCATCTCATGAGTCCGAACCAGAAAATCACCACCCAGAATGGCAAGCCGGCAGACGGGTTTTGCGAATGGCTGGCCCAAGGCCGCGACGCGCTGCGCAAGGGGGACAGAACGCGGATCGATCTGCTGATCGCCGGCAGCAGGTTTCTTTCGCACAATCCGCTGGAGCGGTTGACGGTCTCTGCGATCTGCAAGGTGGCGGGCGTGGCGCACGGCACCTTTTATCTCTATTTCAAGGACAGGAACGATCTGGTGGGCGCGGTTCTGGGGGCATTTGTCGATTATGTGCAGCTTCAGATGCGTGCGGCGGCGCGATGTGTCGGGGATACGACGCGAAACACGACAGACGCCTATATGCTGGTCTTCGAGGCGCACCCGGCCCTGATGAAAAGCCTCGTGGCAGCAGGAGACGCGTTCCCAGAGGCGCGCGCTGCGTTCCAGCGGCTCAACCATGACTGGATCGAAGCTGTGGTCGGCAATGCGATGCGCTCCGACAAGGGGGCGCTACGCTCGAGACCTGATCTCATGCGCCGGGCTTATGCGCTTGGCGGCATGGTCGATCAATATCTGACAGCGCTTTTCGTGACCAATGATCCATGGGTGCGGGACCTGTCGCAGGACCGCTCCGAAGTGGTCGATATGCTGACGGATCTTTGGAAACGAGGGATGGCGCAATGAGCCTGGTTCACGATGGTCACTGCATCGCTCTGCGTGTTCTTGCGTCCCACAGACGTGAGGCCTGGGCGCGGCAAAGCGCCCATGTGGCGGCCCATTCCGCTTTCTACCAACGGCTTTGGGACGGCAAGGTGCCCCCTGCGGCTCTGGAAGACCTGCCCGAGTTGCCCTTGTCGGACAAGGCAGGGCTTCGGCTGTCGCAACCCGCGCATCCTCCTTACGGAGATTATCTGGCTGCCCCCTGCGAACAGGTCTCGCGCATGCACCGCACATCCGGCACCACCGGGCAAGCGATGAACCTTGCGATGAGCGCCCGCGATTGCGAGATCACCGAAATCGTCGGCGCCCGCGCGCAGGCGCTTGCCGGTCTTGGTCCGGGCATCACGGTGGTGCATTGCCTGAATTACCAGATGTGGATGGGCGGGCTGACCGATCACATGACGCTTGAGCGGACCGGCGCCACGGTCGTTCCTTTCGGCGTGGGCGCGACGGAGCTTTTGGTGCGCACCATACAGGAGGTTGGAATCAACGCGATTTCCTGCACACCGTCCTATCCTTCTGTGCTGGAGCGGGTGATCGCAGAGAAATTTCCAAACCTCTCTCCTGCCGATCTTGGGTTGAAACTGGGGCTTTTCGGGGGAGAGTCGGGGCTGGACGATCCCAGCTATCGCCAAAGGTTTCGAGACACCTGGGGTATGGAGCCACGCAATTCGAATTACGGTGTATCGGACGTGTTCTGCAATTTCGCAGCACAATGCGCGCATGACACCGCGCTGCATTTCGTGGCGCATGACGTCTTGCATGCCGAATTGATCGACCCCGAAACCACCGACCCCATCCAGATCGCATCTGGTGCCACGGGCGAGCTGGTGTTGACGCATCTGGCACGCGACTGTCAGCCGCTGGTGCGTTTTCGCACCGGGGACATCATCACGATCGACGCAACCGAGCCGTGCCGCTGCGGATGCACGGGCATGCGGTTTCGCGTTGTGGGGCGGTCCGATGACATGATCGTGGTGCGCGGGTTGAACATGTTCCCCACGATGGTCGCCGCCGTCGTGTCGGAGTTCGCCGAGCTTTCAGGCGACTACAGGATCGTTCTGGACACCCCGCCGCCGCATCATGTGCTGCCGGTGCAAGCCGAACTTGCCAGAAACCAGATTGATAACGGCACGCTGGCGCACCGGCTGGAACAGGCCTTCAAGGCCAAACTTGGCGCGACGATCCGGGCGACGATCCTGCAACCCGGCACATTGCCAGTTACAGAGGGCAAGACCAAACGTGTCATCAGGAGCTATTCATGACCGATTTCACCTACGATACGGTCCTGTCGAGCATAACAGGCGACGGCGTGCGGACCATTGCGCTCAACCGACCTGACTGTCTGAACGCGATGAACCGGCGCCTGATCGACGATGTGGCGCTGGCGTTTGACGACGCCAACCGCGATCCCGAGACGCGCGCGATCATCTTCACGGGGCAGGGACGGGCCTTTTGCGCGGGGGATGACCGCAACGAGCACCAGCACCCCGAGAGCGAGGCCTGCGCCCGCGATCTGGTCACGGCGATCCAGCGCGCGACAGTTTCGATCATATTCGGCCAGAAACCCGTCGTCGGCGCGATCAATGGCTGGGCAGTCGGCGGTGGCTTTGAATGGGCGATCAACTGTGATTTCCCGATCTGGGCGATAAGCGCCAAGGCGTTTTTTCCCGAGGTCTCTCTCAACCTGTTCGTGACGGGCGCTGTCACAGCCATTTTGCCCACGATCACCGGGCCTCTCAAGGCCCGCGAGATGCTGTTTCTGGGGCAGCGTTATTCGGCGGCTGAGTTACAGGCTTGCGGAGTGGCGTGGAAAGTTGTGGAGGATGCCGATTTGCTGACCGAAGCGCATAAGCACGCCGAGCATTTGGCCAGCCTGCCGACCCTGTCGGTCCGGGCGATGAAACGCGTGCTCAACCAGACCACGGCCGGAGCCCTGAGGCAAGCGCTCGACCTTGAGACCGAGGCGACGATTGCAGGGTTTCTCGATCCTGAAACGACACGCTTGCTCAAGGCATTCTGATCGCTCGAGCCTTACCCGGCTCAGATCAGGAATGTCGCGGCCCATATAAGGGTGAACAGGATGGGCTGATGGACAAGATAAAGAACCAGAGTATTGCGCCCCGCCCATAGCAAAGCCCGCCAGAGCATGTTCTGATCGCCGGGTGTGTATCGTTTGGCACGCGTGAAGCCGCCTCGCGCCTCGATCCATCGCGCAACGATCATGCCGAGCAAAAACGCGGCAAACCACGGAAAAAAAGGCTCGAAATCCATCGACGGGGCAGGTTGCGTCGACAGGCCCAGCCACCACAGGGCGGGTGCGTTGAAGAGGTCTGACCGGAAAAGACCGGGGGCCGTGAGGACACCCAAAAGCCCGATGGCAAGCATCCACAAAGGCAGGCGCAGAAAGACAAGTCCGATCAAGCTGAATGTCGCAATGGCATGCAGGATGCCGAAATAGACGAACTGACCCGGCATCATGGCATAGGTGGCGACCGAAACCGCCAGCGCGGCAAGCACCAGCTTGACGAAACGTTTCGCAAAAGCCCTCCAGCGCACGGTCTCGGCATGCGCGACCACAAGGCTGACGCCGGCAAGACAAATGAAACTGCCCGCGACAAGCTTTGCGAAATTGGACCATCCCCAACTCCCCGCGGTGCCTTGTGGCAGGAGCCCGAATAGTTCCAGGTCGAACACGAAATGGAAAACCACCATGCCGATGAGGGCTATGGCGCGCAGCGCGTCCAGCACCATGATGCGCCGGGTCATGGGCATCTGCGAAATCCGCGGTGCTTCACTGGACACCGCGTGCCAGTCGCACTGCAATTCGGCTGATCCTCAGGGCGCCCATAACCGTCCTCTTGGATCGGGCGACAAGGCCTCTGGCCAGCCGAAGACATATTCCAGCGCAAATACCGCCAGACAGACTGCCACGATGCCGAGAACGAACCTCACCCGCCGTTCACTTGGCGGATTATGCGCCCAATGGGCCATGCGCAAAAGCCAACGAATATTCATGTGTCTTTGAACTGAACCATTCCGACAAAAGGCAGATTGCGGCCATGCTGCGCATAGTCGATACCATACCCGATAACAAAAGCGTCGGGGATTTCAAAGCCTGTCCAATCCGCCGCTATGTCGACCTCGCGGCGCGACGGCTTGTCCAGAAGCACGATACTCCGGAGTTTCGCCGGCCTTTGCGCCTGCAGGAGATCGAGAACATGTGCAAGCGTGTGACCGGTATCGAGGATGTCATCGACCACAAGCACGTCGCGCCCGGAAATGTCGGTTCTGATCTGCTTGAGGATATCTATCTTGCCGCTCGATGTGGTGGCATTGCCATAGGACGAGACTTCCATGAAGTCGATCTCCTGATCCAGCGTGATCGCCCGTGCCAGATCGGCCGCGAAGATGAACGCGCCTCTGAGAAGAGCAATCACGACCAGACGTTCCGTTCCCGCGAAATCGGCATCAATCTCGCGCGCGAGGTTTGCTATTCTCAGCGCGATCGTTTCACGCGGTAGCAAGGGAACGATCTCGTGGGTGTGTTCCGGCATGGGAACCCCCTTGAACTTTTCACGCCAGTCTATGAAAAAGCGCGCCACTGTCACGAAAAAACGGGGCACGACTAAATGCCGTCACATGCCGAAACACGCCAGCTGCCCTATTCTGCGCAACAAATGTACGATCTTGTTGCGGATGTAGGCGATTATCCCAAGTTTCTGCCATGGACAGCTGCAGCGCGCGTGCGCTCGGTCACCCTGCAGGACAACGGATCGCAAGTGATGGAGGCGGATCTCGTCATCAGTTTCAAGGTATTTCGCGAACGCTTCGGCAGCCGGGTTGTGCTGTGGCCTGAGAGCCGGAGAATCGAAACCGAATATCTCGATGGCCCCTTCCGCCATATGAGATCGAACTGGCAATTCGAGGACCACGGGGAAGGATGCATGGTTCATTTCGATGTGGATTTCGAATTCAAGAACATTATCCTGGAAAAAGCGGCCGGTCTCTTTTTCTACGAGGCGATGCAGCGGATCGTGAAGGCTTTCGAAGGACGCGCGCAGCAGCTTTATGGCTGACTGAAAGGGATTCCATGTCACTGACCGATCGCCTGGCCCAGTTCGCTCTGACCGATGCCCGGCACCTCCCGGACAGCGCCAAAAGGATCATGGCCTTGTCGCTGATCGACTGGATGGGATGCGCCATTGCCGGGCGCGATGAACCGGTGTCCCATGTGGTCCGACGTCTTGCTCAGGACGAGGGCGGTGCGCCGCAGGCGCATCTTGTGGGCGGCGGGCAGGCACCGGCGCGCATGGCGGCGCTGGTCAACGGGACAATCAGCCATGCGCTGGATTATGACGATACGCATTTCGCGCATATCGGGCATCCTTCGGTTGTGGTCGTGCCAAGTGCCCTGGCGATTGCCGAACGCTGCGGGGCCGATGGCGCTGCCTTGCAGGACGCTGCATTGATCGGGGCCGAGCTGTCGGTGCGTGTCGGACTTTGGCTCGGGCGCGGCCATTACGAGACCGGGTTTCATCAGACCGCAACGGCGGGCGCCTTTGGTGCGGCGGCTGCCGCGGGCAGGTTGCTGGGGTTCGATGCTGACCAGATGGCTGCTACCTTGGGGCTTGTGGCGACGCGGGCATCGGGGCTCAAGGCGCAGTTCGGGACGATGGGCAAGCCCTTCAATGCCGGGATCGCCGCCAGCAACGGGGTCGAGGCGGCCTTGCTGGTTGCCAACGGGCTGGTGCCCAATCCCTATGCGCTCGAGGATTTCGGCGCGTCACATGCCGACTATAACATGAGCGACGCATTGGAAGGCATTGGTAGTAAATGGATTTTCGAAGATGTCAGCCACAAGTTCCATGCCTGCTGTCATGGGCTGCTCGCCGCCCTTGAGGCCTTTGCCGAAGTGGCCCCGGAGCGCCAGGACATTGCGGCGATCACGGTGCATACCCATCCCCGCTGGTTGAGCGTGTGCAACCAGCCTGACCCGCAAACCGGACTGGGCTGCAAATTCAGCTATCGGGCGGTGCTGGCCATGGCGATGGCCGGTCATGACACGTCACGGCTGGAGACTTTCTCGGACGGGTTCGCCCAGGCACCCGAGCTTGTCGCGCTACGCGACAGGGTTCAGGTGGTGGGCGACGAAAGCGTGTCGGAGACCGGAACGCACCTTGTTTTACGGATGAATAACGGCTCAGAGAAACGGGTCGCGCATGATCTTCTGGCGCCGATGACCTTCGAGACGCGCCGCGCGAAGATCATGGCGAAGGCCACTGCCTTGATGGGGTCTGCGCGCGCCGAACGTGTCGCGCGGCTTGTGGAGGGGCGGGACGCGCCATCGTGCCTTGCGCGTGAATTGGCGGGCTAAGGCCGTTCACGCCAGGGCGCGGGCCAGCATCTCCAGCGCGTGATCGCGTGACAGAAGGCGAACCTGGTCGCGGCCAACGGCGCCGAACTCAACGGTTTCTGTCTGTGTTTTCAATCCCTTGAGGCACAATCCGAAACAAACCCGGCCTTCAGGCTTGTGCTCGGACCCGCCTGGACCGGCGATGCCGGTGATGGCCACGGCGATATCGGCAAGGGACTGTGCGATGGCGCCTTCGGCCATTTCGCGCGCCACCTCTTCGGATACGGCGCCAAAGGTGGCAAGCGTGGCGGGGCGCACGCCGAGCATGTCGATCTTGGCCTCGTTCGAATAGGTGACAAAGCCGCGATCGACCACGGCAGAGGAGCCGGGGATATCGGTCAAAGCCGCCGCCACCATACCGCCGGTGCAGGATTCGGCGGTTGCAACCTTCAGGTTCCGAGCCTTGGCGAGATCAAGAACTGTATTTGCAATCAACGCATTAGAACCCCATGTGAAAGTGCTGCCAAGGCCACGACACCCACGGCGGCAAGGACCCCGGCAATAATGTCGTCCAGCATGACCCCAAGCGCATCGCCGCGTCGATCTGCCCATCCGACAGGGCCGGGCTTCCAGATGTCGAACAGACGAAACAGCACAAAAGCGGCGATCCAGCCGGGCCAGAGCGCGGTCAGGTCCGCCCCGACATGGGCCGCCCCGATCGACACGGGCCAGAAGGCAAGCCACTGCCCCGCCACTTCATCGACCACGACCTCTGATGGATCGTGATCCTCTTTTCCTTTAGTTTCCAAATGTGTAGCCCACCAACCTAATGCAAATATCGCGACGGTGGACAGCATCAATACCCAAGGCCCAGCAAGGCTGTGGATCGCCCAAGCCGCCGGGATGGCGGCGAGTGATCCCCAGGTGCCGGGGGCGGGGCGGAGGTGGCCTGTGCCGAAAAAGGTGGCGATGAGGTGGGACAGGGTCATGCGGGCACCAATGTGACGGCGGCTTGCGCGGCGATGCCTTCCTCGCGGCCGGTGAAGCCAAGCCGTTCGGAGGTGGTGGCCTTGACCGAAATGCGATCCTGCGCGACGCCCGTAATGGACGACAGGCACGCGATCATCGCCTCGGCATGGGGCGTGATCTTGGGATGCTCGCAAATCAGAGTGACATCCATATTATTGATCTTAAACCCTTTTTCACGGACCAACTCGACTGCGTGCCGCAGGAAGATATGGCTTTCCGCCCCCTTCCATTGGGGGTCCGACGGGGGGAAGTGGCGGCCTATGTCGCCTTGGGCCAAGGCGCCATATATGGCGTCGGTCAGGGCGTGCATGCCGACATCGGCGTCGGAATGACCTTGCAGAGTTTTTGTGTGGGGAATGGCGACGCCACAGAGCATGACATGGTCGCCGAGGTCGAAACGATGCACGTCATAACCTTGACCGATACGTATATCCATTTGATCTCGCAGTATTTTTTCCGCACGGATAAAATCCGGGGCATGGGTGATCTTGAGGTTGGACTCGTCCCCGTCGATGATCCGGACAGGGATGCCATGGGCGCGGGCGACCTCGACATCGTCGGCGGCATCGCCGGAAAAGGCGCGGTGCGCGGCAAGAATGTCTTTGAAGACAAAGGCTTGTGGGGTCTGCGCACGGTAAAGACCGGACCGGTCCCGGGTGCCGGTGACATGGCCATCGGTACCCTCCCAGAGCGCGTCGGTGACCGGCAGGGCCGGGGCCACGGCGCGGGTGCCGGGGGTTTGGAGCTCGTACGAAACGTACGAAACATACGCGGGTTTGGTACAACAACGGGCCACATCATGGATCATTGTGTACACAACCTCTCCTTTGTCGGGGGTGGCGTCCAGATATTCGAGACCGTTGCGGACCGATCCGGCGCGGGAGGCAGCACCGGTCGTCACCTCGACGCGGTCGCGCGGCGCGAAGAGATCGACATCCTCGGGATGCAGCACGACGACGATACGGCTGATCTCGGGCGTGGCCTCGAACGCGGCCACGGTCCAGTCGATCACACGGCGTCCGGCGAGGGCGCGCCACTGTTTGGGCATGTCCCCCCCCGCACGGGTGCCGCGACCGGCGGCGACGATGATGGCGGCGATTGTCATGGGAATTGATTACGCGCAGGGATGCACAAGCGCAATGCTGTGCTCAAGTGCCTAATTTTTAATCATTGCGCCCTGAGAGATGCGTTTCAGGCCGTGGAATTATTGTTCAATGCGTGGTGAGAGGCTAGATAGGTCGAAGTGCTCAAGGATTAATCACGTGACACCGTCACCCTGTCGGACATTGCTTTCAAAGCCTGTTTTCCTCGCGCCTCTGGCGGGAATCACCGATTTGCCGTTCCGCAATCTGGTGTCGCGCTTCGGAGCGGGGCTTGTGGTGAGCGAAATGGTCGCCAGTCAGGAAATGGTGCAGGCCAAGCCGGGGGTGCGCGAACGCGCAGAGCTGGGATTCGGCATCGAGAACACCGCCGTGCAGCTTGCCGGACGCGAAGCGCATTGGATGGCCGAGGCGGCGCGCAAGGTCGCGGCGAATGGCGCAAGGATCATCGACATCAACATGGGGTGCCCTGCCAAGAAGGTCACGAGCGCCAGCGGAACCGGGGCGAGCGGATCGGCGTTGATGAAAGACCTCGACCATGCGCTGAGCCTGATCGAGGCGGTGGTGGGGGCGGTGGATATTCCGGTCACGCTCAAGACCCGGCTGGGTTGGGATGATCGGCTAATGAACGCGCCTGAGCTTGCGCGGCGGGCCGAGGGCGCAGGAATCGCGATGATCACGATTCATGGCCGCACACGGTGCCAGTTCTACAAGGGCCGGGCCGATTGGGCGGCGATCCGGGCGGTCAAGGACGCGGTGGAGATCCCGGTGATCGCGAATGGCGATATCGTCGATGCGGGCAGCGCGCGTGACGCGCTGCGCCTGTCGGGGGGCGATGGGGTGATGATCGGGCGCGGCGCGCAGGGGCGCCCGTGGCTTTTGTCGCAGGTGGCGGCGGAGTTGGCAGGCCAGCCTGTGCCGAAGGCGCCGGAGGCCGGGGATTTGGTGGATATCGTGACGGGTCATTATGACGAGATGTTGAGATTTTATGGCGAGGAGTTGGGCAATCGCGTCGCCCGCAAGCATATGGGCTGGTATCTGGACGATGCGGGAACGGGCCCCGCGTTGCGCAAGCGGGTTCTGACCAGCCGCGATCCGGGCGAGGTGTTGCGATTGCTGCCCGAGGCGCTTCGCGATGGCGAGAGGGTGGCGGCATGAATGGCCAGAACGACCCGCTTTGGATTTCGCTGCCGGTGCCTGCCTTGTTGCTGGATGCCGAGAACCGGATCACCCAGATCAACCCTGCGGCAGAAGGGTTCCTGATGACCTCGACCAAGGCGATCAACGGCGTGCCGGTCTGGGACAAGCTGATGGTGGATGCGCCGCTGGAGGAAGCGTTTGCGCGGGCGCGGGAGAATGCATCGCCGCTTTTCGTGAATGACGTGGATGTGGGCACGGGCGACCGTGCGCCGCTTCAGTGCAACCTGCAATTCGCGCCGCTGAGCGGTGAGGACGGCTTCATGCTACTGATGATCTCGCCGCGTGAATTGGCCGGGCGGGTCACACAGGGGCAATCGGTGAAGTCGGCGGCCAAGTCGGCGATCGGCATGGCGGAAATGCTGGCCCATGAAATCAAGAACCCGCTGGCGGGCATCACCGGGGCGGCGCAGCTTTTGTCGATGAGCCTGAGCAAGGACGATCTGGAGCTGACGGATCTCATCGTGAGCGAAAGCCGCAGGATCGTGGGCCTTCTGGAGCAGGTCGAGCAGTTCGGCAATGTCACGTCGCCCAAGATGCGGGCGGTCAATGTGCATGACGTGCTGGACCGGGCGCGGCGCTCGGCGATACTTGGCTTTGCCGCCGATATGACGGTCATCGAGGATTACGACCCCTCGCTGCCGTTGGCGATGGCGGACCCGGATCAGTTGCTGCAGGTCATTCAGAACCTGCTGAAGAACGCCTCGGAGGCGGCGGGTTCGGGCGGAGGCGTGATCCGGCTACACACCTATTACGAACAGTCGCTGCGGGTGCGGCGCGGCGGCGGCGGCAAATCCCTGCCGTTGCAGATCGAGGTGATCGACGACGGCCCCGGCCTGCCGCCCGACATCGCCGGTGATATTTTCGACCCCTTCGTATCGGGCCGCGAGAACGGCACCGGGCTTGGCCTTGCGCTGGCTGCGAAGATTATTTCCGACCACGACGGATGGATTTCCGTGAATTCGGCACCCGGACGCACGGTGTTTCGCATTTCCTTGCAACGCGCCCCGGACACCCTGCCAGAGACGATTGAGGAGCAAGTCTGATGGATGGCACTGTACTGGTTGCGGATGACGACCGCACGATCCGAACCGTTCTGACCCAGGCGCTGACGCGCGCGGGCTGCAAGGTGCACGCGACCTCGTCGCTGACCACGCTGATGCGGTGGGTCGGCGAGGGCAAGGGCGATGTGGTGATCTCGGATGTGATGATGCCGGATGGCAACGGGCTCGAGATGCTGCCGAAGATCGCGCAGGACCGGCCCGGCCTGCCGGTGATCGTGATTTCGGCGCAGAACACGATCATGACGGCGATCCAGGCGGAAGAGGCAGAGGCCTATGATTACCTGCCCAAGCCGTTCGACCTTCCGGATCTGATGAAGCGCACGGCGCGCGCGCTGGAATCGCGGGCAAGGATGCCGGCCTCGGCACGAAAAATCGAGGATGACCGGCCGGACGACTTGCCGTTGATCGGACGCACGGCGGCGATGCAGGCGCTTTACCGGGTGGTGGCGCGGATCATGAACACCGATCTGCCGGTGCTGGTGACGGGCGAGTCGGGGACCGGAAAATCGCTGATCGCGCGGGCGATCCATGATTTCTCGGACCGGCGCACGCTGCCTTTCGTGACGGTGTCGCCGGGGGATCTGACTGATCTGGAGGGGCCGGCGCGGATCATGGCGCGCGCCAAGGGCGGCACGATCATCCTGGACGAGGTGGCCGATCTGGATGCGGCGGCACAGGGGCGCGTGGTGCGGATGATGGATGCGCCGGGCGATCACGTGCCGCGCTTCATGGCCACCAGCCAGGCGCGGCTGTCCGAGAGGATGGACAGCGGGCTGTTGCGAGAGGATTTGTATTACCGGCTGTCGGGGGCGGTGATCGAGGTGCCGTCGCTGCGCGAAAGGGTCGAGGATATCCCGCTTCTGGCGGAGCATTTCCTGGCGCGGTCCGAACGAGAGGGCAATCCGCCGAGGCAATTGTCGGCCGGCGCCGAGGAGCTGATGCGCGCCTATAGCTGGCCGGGCAATGTGCGCCAGCTGGAGAATGCGGTGCGCCGGATCGGCCTGACCGCGCGTGCCGAAGAGATCAGCCGTTCGGAGGTGGAGGCGATCCTTGGCAACCAGCCTGCGGCGCAGCCGGTGCTGGGGCAGGGCAATGGCGAAAAGCTGGCGGCGTCGGTACAGCGGCATCTCAAGCGGTATTTCGACCTGCATGGCAATATGTTGCCGCCGCCGGGTCTTCATGGGCGAATCCTGCGCGAGGTGGAGACGCCGCTGATCGAGATCGCGCTGGATGCGACGGGCGGAAATCAGGCAAAATGTGCCGATCTGCTCGGGATCAACCGCAATACCTTGCGCAAGAAGATCAAGGATCTCGATATTCACGTGACACGCCGCCGCAAATTGATGTAAAACTGCAACAGGCTGTGGCTTTTGAGAACAGGCCGCAGGACACAAAATGTTGTGGTTCGCCCGCAGAGGCGACCCAATTTGACAGGGGCGGTGCGTGGCGGTCACTACACGCAGATGGACATGGGACCGGGTCAATCGGCTGAGGCGCATGAAGCGTCTTCAGACGCTTGCGACCTTCGGGCTGGTGGTGCTGGGGCCGGTTCTGGCGGTGCTCACTTATCTGGTGATGGGGCCGCTGGATCAGGGCGCGTCGTCGAACGTGCTGCGGATCGTTCTGCTGTCGGATCTGGTCTATGTCATCATGGTGGCGGCGCTGGTGATGCAGCGGGTGGCGCGGATGATCGCGGCTCGGCGCAAACGCTCGGCGGGATCGCGGCTGCATTTGCGGCTGACGGGTGTGTTCGCGCTGATGGCGCTGTTGCCGACCATCGCGGTCGCGGTCTTTGCGACATTGTCGGTCAATATGGGTCTGGAGGCGTGGTTTTCGGACCGGGTGGGCCGGGTGGTGGACAGCTCGGTGGCGGCAGCGCAAGCCTATGAGGAAGAGCATCGCCGCGATCTGGTGGCGGATGCGCAGGTTCTGGCCTCGGTGATCGACGCCACCAAGCGCGCCACGATGTTCATGGATGATGGCGATATCCGGCAAGTCCTGTCGCGTGGCCAGCGCGAGATCCAGCGCGGTCTGCGCGAGGCGTTTGTGATCGACGGCACCGGCGATATCCGGGCGCGCGGCGAGAGGTCGTATTTGTTCGATTATGAACAGCCGACGCAAGCGCAGATCGAACAATCGGTGGCCGAGGGCGTCGTGGTGATCCGCGACTGGGACAATAACGAGTTTCGCGCGCTGTTGCCGCTCGAGACGATCCCGGACCGGTATCTTTATGTCAGCCGCAATGTCGATGGCGCGATCCTGAACCTGCTTGACGAGACACAGGAGACCGCGCGCTTTTATGAGCAGCGCGAAAGCGAACGGGGGCGGGTCCTGTTCGAATTCGGGCTGGTGTATCTGGGCTTTGCGGTGATCCTCATTCTGGCGGCGGTCTGGCTTGGCATGTGGTTCGCCGAGCGGCTGTCGCGCCCTGTGGGGCGCTTGACCAGTGCGGCGCAGCGCGTGGGGGATGGCGATCTGGACGTGACGGTGCGCGAAGAGGAAGGCGATGACGAGATCGCCCAGCTTGGCACCTATTTCAACCAGATGACCCGGCAGCTCAAGCGGCAGCGCGAAACGCTTCTGGCCAACACCCAGCAGATCGAACGGCGCCGCAGGCTGTTCGATTCGGTGCTTGGATCGGTGTCGTCGGGGGTTGTGGGGCTGGATCCCAAAGGCCGGGTCGCCTTTGTGAACCGGGCGGCGGAACGGCTGCTGGATTGGCAGGAGGATCAGGCCTCGACGGCGTTGAGCGTGGCGGTGCCGGAGTTCGGGCCATTGTTTGAAAAACTCAAGCTGGTGCAGGGCGGCTTCGTGCAGGAAGAGGTCAAGGTGAGCCGGGGTGGGCGATTGGAAAACCTGCTGGTGCGCATGTCCACACGGCGCAGCGAATCCGGCAAGCGCGAGGGCTATGTGGTCGCGTTCGACGATGTGACCGATCTGGTGGCCGCGCAGCGGATGGCGGCGTGGGGCGATGTCGCGCGGCGCATCGCCCATGAGATCAAGAACCCGCTGACCCCGATCAAGCTGTCGGCGGAGCGCATCAAGCGCAAGTTCGGCCGTATTCTGGATGAACAGCAAGCCGCCGATCTTGAACAATTGACCGATGTGGTCATCCGGCAGACCGACGATCTGCGCCGGATCGTGGACGAAT
Organism: Roseobacter sp. AzwK-3b; assembly: GCF_000170875.1. NCBI lineage: Bacteria > Pseudomonadati > Pseudomonadota > Alphaproteobacteria > Rhodobacterales > Roseobacteraceae > Roseobacter > Roseobacter sp. AzwK-3b. The sequence continues at coordinate 42,931 of NZ_ABCR01000006.1, read as the reverse complement.
TCTCGAAATTCGCGCGGATGCCCGAACCGCAGGCCAAGCCCGAGAGCCTGACCGAGCTGGTGAGGAAAGCGGCGCTCTTGCAGGAGGCGGGACAGCCCGATGTGATCTTCGTCACCGATCTGGACGAGGATGCGCTGTGGTCGAGCGTGGATGCCACGATGATCAGTCAGGCGCTCATCAACCTGATGAAAAACGCAGGTGAGGCGATCGAAAGCCTGCAGGAGGCGGGCGCGCCCGAAGGGCATCGCCCGGAGATCCGGGTATCGACCAAGATCGAGAACGGGCAGGCGGTGCTGCGCATCGCCGACAATGGAATCGGCCTGCCGGAAGATCGCGCGCGGCTGTTCGAGCCCTATGTGACGACGCGCGAAAAGGGCACCGGGCTTGGATTGCCGATCGTCAAGAAGATTATCGAGGAGCACGGGGGCACCCTTGTGCTGGAGGATGCGCCGGCCTTTGCAAACGGCGCGCATAAAGGGGCGATGGCGGTGGTTCACCTGCCGCTGCTGAACGCCCAGGAGGACCAGGGCATTGAACGAGAAGCGGTGTGAAAACAATATGAGTGATATTCTGATTGTGGACGACGAACGAGATATCCGCGAGTTGATCGGGGATATCCTTGAGGATGAAGGCTATGGCACGCGGCTGGCGGGCAGCTCGGACGAGTGTATGTCCGCGATTGCCGCCTCGGCGCCGGCGCTGTTGATCCTCGATATCTGGCTGAAAGACAGCCAGATGGACGGGATCGACATTCTCAAGGCGGTGAAGCGCGATCACCCGGAAATTCCGGTGGTCATCATCTCGGGTCACGGCAATATCGAGATCGCGGTCGCCGCGATCAAGCAGGGCGCGTATGACTTCATCGAAAAGCCGTTCAACATAGATCAGCTTTTGGTGGTGATCCGGCGCGGCATGGAAACCAGCCGCCTGCGCCGCGAGAACCAGCAATTGAAGCGCCGCGAGACGGAGCCTGCGCAAATGCTGGGCGACAGTGCGGCGTTCCGGGCGCTGGTGTCGCAGCTGGACAAGGTGACCAAATCGAACGGGCGCGTCATGCTGAGCGGGCCTGCGGGATCCGGCAAGGAGCTGGCGGCACGCTATATCCACGCCAATTCGCAGCGCGCGGAGGCGCCTTTTGTCAGCGTGAGCTGCGCGTCGATCGAGCCGGACCGCATGGAAGAGGTGCTGTTCGGGCGCGAAACCGACGAGCGCGGCGTGGAGCCGGGGATGTTGGAAGAGGCCAATGGCGGGGTGATTTATTTCGACGAGGTGGCCGACATGCCGCCGGGCACGCAATCGAAGATCCTGAGGGTTCTGGTGGATCAGACATTCTTGCGGGTTGGCGGCAGCGAGAAGGTCGAGGTGGATCTGAGGGTGATTTCCTCGACCAGCCGTGATCTGGAGGCCGAGATCGCCGCCGACAAGTTCCGGCGCGAGCTCTATCACCGGCTGAACGTGGTGCCGATCGAGGTGCCCAGTCTTGAAGAGCGGCGCGAGGATATTCCGGGGCTTGCCGGGCATTTCATCGAGATGCTCAACCGCACGCAGGGCTTGCCGCTGCGGCGTATGAGCACCGAGGCGGCGGCGCTTTTGCAGACGATGAACTGGCCGGGCAATGTGCGCCAGCTGCGCAACATGATCGAGCGGGTGCTGATCCTTGGCGATGCGGGGGGCGAGATCAAGGCCGGCGAATTGCCGAGCGAGACCGAGGCGCCCGCCGAGGAGGGGCGCGTGGTGCTGGCGGGATCGGTGGCCACGATGCCGCTGCGCGAGGCCCGCGAGGCGTTCGAGCGCGAATACCTGCTGACCCAGATCAACCGTTTCGGCGGCAATATCAGCCGGACGGCGGAATTCGTGGGCATGGAGCGCAGCGCGCTGCACCGCAAGCTGAAGTCGCTTGGCGTGGTGACAGGCACCAAGGGCACGCGCGCCACGAGCGACGAGGACGAGCATCAGGAAGTGGGTTAGAACGCGTCAGGTCAGGGCGCAGGTGTGACCATGCGCCAATTGCCAGCCTCGGTGCGCACGGCACAGGAGCCGGGTCCGAGCGGCGGCTGAGGGCTGTCGGAGCGCAGCGTGATCCTGCCCGCGACATCGGACGAACAAGAGGGCAGTGAGATCCGGGCGTAACCCTTGTCGGCCATGCACAGGCGGGTCACATCCTCGCGTAGCGCCGCGTTGGTGTCGATGCGCTCATACTGCGAGGGGCGCAGCACGATCCGCGTCCAGACACAGGCGCCGCCGGGATGGCAGACCGGCTGCAGGATGGTGTCGGGCGGGGTGTAGCGGGTTTCGATGGCGGGCGGCACATCGCGCAGGGCCGAGACGCGGCAAGCGGTCAGATCGCGGTCCAGCCGGTCGATGGTCACGCCTTCGCGATAAAAAAGCTCGGGCGTGGCGCAGCCTGCCAGAACGACAAGACACAGCGGAAAAAGGCGGGGCGCGATCTTCATGAGGCAAGGATACATCAGCCGCCGCGGCCGGACAAAGGAATTGACCCTGCGGGGGGCATCTGTCATTCAGCGTGTCCAGACAGGATGAGGCGTGAGGCATGAAGGTCATCATCTGCGGGGCAGGTCAGGTCGGCTGGCAGATCGCCCGTCATCTTTCGGGCGAAAAGAACGAAGTCACGGTCGTGGACAACAATCCCGATCTGGTGCGCCGGGCCACGGATACGCTTGATGTGCAGGGGATTGCGGGCTTTGCCAGCTATCCCGATGTCCTGGAGCGCGCGGGCGCGCGGGACGCCGACATGATCATCGCCGCCACCTATTCCGACGAGGTCAACATGGTGACCTGTCAGGTGGCGCATTCGGTCTTTTCCATTCGTCGCAAGATCGCACGGCTGCGCAGCCAGTCTTATCTCAACGCGATCTATTCCGATCTGTACCGCCGCGATCACATGCCGATCGACGTGGTCATCAGCCCCGAGCGCGAGGTGGCCGAGGCGGCGATGCGGCGGCTGTTTTCACCTGCGGCGTTCGATACGGAGCTGTTCTTTGACGGCAAGGCGCAGCTCATGGGGTTGCGAATTGAAGAGGATTGCCCGGTTCTGAACACGCCGCTGCGGCAATTGAGCGATCTGTTCTCGACCTTGCGGGTCGTGGTGTTGGCGATCCGGCGCGAGGGACGGCTGTTTGCGCCCGAGGCGGGCGACCAGCTTTTCGAGGGGGACGAGGCCTATATTTTCGCGCCGCTCGAGGACATTCCCCGGTCGCTGGAGGTGTTCGGCAAGTCGCAGAAGAAACAGGAACGGCTGGTGATCGTGGGCGGCGGCAATATCGGGCTTGCGGTGGCGCAGGCGATGGAGACACGCGGCACGCGCACCCGCACCAAGGTGATCGAGCGCGACCGGGGCCGCGCCGAGCGCGCGGCGGATGCGCTGGAGCGCACGATCGTCCTTTACGGGGACGGTCTGGATGCCTCCTTGCTCAACGAGGCGGGTATCTCGCGCGCGGATGCGGTGCTGGCGGTCACGGATGACGACAAGACCAACATGCTGGCCGCTGTGCGCGCCAAGGCCGCCGGGTGCCCCTTTGCGATCACGCTGGTCAATGACCCGACGCTGTTGCCGCTGATGGAGCCTCTGGGGATCGATGCCTTCATCAACCCGCGCGCCACCACGGTGAGTTCCATCCTGCGCCATATCCGGCACGGCAAGGTGCGCTCGGTCTATTCCATCGGCGATGCGGAGGCCGAGGTGATCGAGGCCGAGGTCATGTCGACCTCGTCGATCGCCGGGTCGGCGGTGCGCGACATCGATTTCCCGGAAGGCGTGCTGGTGGGCGCGGTGAAGAAGGGCGACGAGATCCGCAAGCCCACGGGCGGGTTGAGGATCGAGGCAGGGGACGTGATCGTCCTGTTCGCCATGGCCGACGATGTGGCCCGGGTGGAACAGCTGCTTCAGGTTTCCATCGACTTCTTCTGATCTGATGATCGCGCGCCTTCTGACATTCCCGCTGATCCTGATCCTGGCCGGGATTGCGGCTGCCGCGATGCTGATCCCGGCGACCCATGCGCTGGTGCAGCGCGATCACAGCGTGGCGCAGGCCTTTGCCTATTCCAGCGTGCTGGGGATGACGTTGATTTTCCTCGTCGGGCTGGCACTGTCCGGGCGCCCGCGCAGCGACAACAGCGATCTGGAAAATCTGGGCTCGCTCATGCTGGCCTTGACGGGGTTGCCGCTTTTTCTGGCGCTGCCCTTCTATGAGGGGCTGGAGACGACCAGTTATCTCAATGCCTATTTCGAGATGGTGTCGTCGCTGACCACCACCGGCGCGCCGATCTTCACCGAGCCGGGACGGCTGACCGACAGTCTGCATCTGTGGCGCGGGATCGTCGGCTGGTTCGGGGGGCTGCTGATGTGGATTGCGGCCGCGGCGGTGCTGGCGCCGTTGAACCTTGGCGGGTTCGAGGTGACGGCAAGCGCCGAGCCGGGGCAGGGCGGCGGGCAGATGGAGCGCTTCGAGAGAGCCAGCTCGGCCAAGCGGCTTGCGCAGGTGACGCTCCGGCTGGCGCCGCTTTATGCCGGGCTGACGGCGGCGCTATGGCTGATGCTGATGATCGGGGGCGACCGGCCGCTCGTGGCGATCGTGCATGCCATGTCGACCATGGCGACAAGCGGCATTTCCCCGATCGGTGGCGTGCAGAACGCGCAATCGGGATTCGCGGGCGAGGCGGTGGTGTTCCTGTTCATGCTCTTTGCGCTGTCGCGGCTGACGTTTTCCTCGGACACGGTGACCGTGGCGCGGCCCGGTCTGCACAATGACCCGGAATTCCGGTTGGGCGCGGCGCTGGTGCTGGGGGTGCCGCTTTTGATTTTCGCGCGGCACTGGGTCGGGGCGTTCGATGTCGATGAGACCGAAAATCTGGCGATGGCCGGCGCGGCGCTTTGGGGGGGCATGTTCACGGTGCTGTCGTTCCTGTCCACCACCGGGTTCGAAAGCGCGTCATGGGACGAGGCAAGGGGCTGGTCGGGACTTGGGACGCCTGGGTTGATCCTGATGGGGCTGTCGATGGTGGGGGGCGGTGTCGCCACGACCGCCGGGGGCGTCAAGCTCTTGCGGGTCTATGCGCTTTATCTTAACGGCCAGCGGGAAATGGAGCGGCTGGTGCATCCCTCGTCTGTGGGGCGCGCGGGGGCGGGCAGCCGGAGGATCCGGCGCCGGGGTGCGTTCGTGGCGTGGATCTTCTTCATGCTGTTCGCGCTCTCATTGGCGCTTGTCACTTTGACGCTGGCGGGCCTTGGGCAGGATTTCGAGGAGGCGATCATCCTTAGCGTCGCTATGCTGAGCACGACCGGCCCGCTGGTGAGCGTGGCCGGCGACGCGCCGATCAACCTTCTGGTGCTCTCGCAGCCCATCAAGCTGGTGCTTTGTGCGGCGATGGTTGTGGGGCGGCTCGAGACGCTGGCGATCATTGCGCTGCTCAATCCAAGCCTGTGGAGGCGGTGACGGAATGGCCGCGCGACGGCGCGGAGCGATCACATGCAAGGATTTGATTTTTGGGCTGGAAAGTCACGTCAACGCACTCCATACTTGTATTGCGAGGGAGTGAACGTGCCGGTTCGCGGCGCAGGCAAGAACAAAGGCTTTTGGCAAAATGGCATCAGACAGACAAAATCTGCAGGACGCATTTCTGAACCAGGTCCGCAAGACCAAGATTCCAGTCACGATATTTCTCATCAATGGTGTAAAGCTTCAGGGTGTCATCACCTGGTTCGACAATTTCTGCATCTTGCTGCGGCGAGATGGGCAATCGCAGCTTGTCTACAAGCATGCGGTGTCCACGATCATGCCGTCGCAGCCGATCAGCCTTTATGAAGGCGACGAGGCCACTTGACGCTGACAGAGCGCGCAGACACCCGCGCATGGGTGTTGCATCCAGACATTCCAAACGCCGCGTCGGGCCGCGATCCGCAGCTGGCGCTTGAAGAGGCTGTGTCCTTGGGGCATGCGCTGCCGGGGCTGGATGTCGTCGGCGCGCAGGTGGTGCGTGTGCGCCAGCCGCATCCCGGAACGCTGTTCGGCAAGGGCAAGCTTGAAGAGCTGCACGCGTTGATCGACGCGCAGGAGATCGAGCTTGTGTTGATCGACGGGCCTGTGACGCCGGTGCAGCAACGCAATCTGGAAAAGGCCTGGGGCGTGAAGCTGCTGGATCGCACGGGGCTGATTTTGGAAATCTTCAGCGACAGGGCGGCCACCCGCGAGGGCGTGTTGCAGGTGGAGATGGCGGCGCTGTCCTATCAGCGCACACGGCTGGTGCGCGCCTGGACCCACCTTGAGCGGCAGCGCGGCGGGCTTGGCTTTGTGGGCGGTCCGGGCGAGACGCAGATCGAGGCCGACCGGCGCGCGATCGACGAGCAGCTGGTGCGGCTCAGGCGGCAATTGTCCAAGGTGGTGCGCACCCGCGAATTGCACCGCGCGGCGCGCGCCAAGGTGCCGTTTCCGATCGTGGCGCTGGTGGGCTATACGAACGCAGGCAAATCGACGCTGTTCAACCGCATGACGGGGGCCGATGTGATGGCCAAGGACATGCTCTTTGCCACGCTCGATCCCACCATGCGGCGGATCGAATTGCCGGGCGGCGGACCCGAGGTGATCCTGTCGGATACGGTGGGGTTCATCAGCGATCTGCCGACCGAGTTGGTCGCGGCCTTTCGCGCCACGCTGGAAGAGGTTCTGGCGGCTGATCTGATCGTGCATGTGCGCGACATCTCGCATCCCGAGAGCGAGGCGCAGGCGCGTGACGTGCGCACCATTCTGGAAAGCCTCGGTGTGCGCGACTCTATCCCGCAGATCGAGGTCTGGAACAAGATCGACAAGCTGGATGACGAGACGCGGCAGGCGGTCCTGACGCGGGCTGCGCGGCATGAGCATGTGCAGGCGCTGTCGGCGGTCACGGGCGAGGGCATGAGCGAGCTGGTAGGCGTCATCACCAGCGCGATGACCGACACGACCCAGGAAGCGCATCTGCATTTGAGGTTCGATGAAGGGCGCAAGCGCGCCTGGCTCTATGAGCGCGGATTGATCGAGGATGAACGCCAGACCGAGGACGGGTTCGATCTGACCGTGCGGTGGAGCCTGCGGCAGCAGGCGCAGTTCGAGCAGGTGTGATCGGGACGCGTCGTCAGTGCGGCGCTGTCTTGGAGAACAGCTGAATCACGACGATACCGCCAAGTATCATCGATGTGCCGATGATGGCGGGCGGATCGAGGCGCTGGCCGAAAACCACGAAACCGATGATCGCGATGAACACGATCCCCAGCCCTGACCAGATCGCATAGGCGACGCCGACGGGGATGTATTTCAGCGTAAGCCCAAGAAGATAGAGCGCGATCGCATAGGCGACGATAGCCAGAAGGGTCGGCGCAAGGCGCGTGAATTGCTGGCTGGCCTGCAGGGCGCTGGTGCCCACGGTTTCGGCCGCGATGGCGAAAATCAGCAGGATATAGACCTTGAGCATGGGCACGCCTTTCGGGGGAGGTGTCTTTGTCCAGTGCTACGCGGTTTGGTCGGAAGGTGCAATTTCCGAAGCCGGGCCGGTCTTGGCTCAAAGCGTTTCAGGCGGCCTGATCCTGCATCCGCGACAGGCGCAGCATCAACAGCCGTGCGAGCAGCACGACACAGAACACCGCCAGCAAAAGGGGCATCGGCGTGCCGTTGAACATCAGTCCCACCGGCACGGTCAAGAGCACGGCGCCCACGGTGGCGAAACAGGCGATCACACTGGCCCCCATGCCGGCGATATGGCCCAAAGGCTCCATCCCGAGGGCGTTGATATTCCCGAGCGTCAGCGCGGCATTGGCGAATACGGTGGTTTGCCAGACGATATAGAGCGGGAATTGCAGCGCCGGGGGCAGACCAAAGGAAAAGGCCAGCACCATCGCACCCGACAGAACGATCTGCAGCCCGAGCGCGCCCGATACCATGCGCTGCATCCCGAGCCGGACCACGATGGAGGCGTTGAGAAAGCTGACCGCACCGGCGATCACCGCCATGATGAAGAACCAAAAGGGAAATTCGGGCGCGCGGTCGAAGGTCACTGAGAAAATCTGCTGGATCATCGAGATCGAGCAAAAGAGCGTGGTCATGCAGAGCATCTGCACCGCAATGGCCAGCCGGACGGTGGGATTGGCCAGAACCTCGCGCATGGCGGCGACGAGGGCGGCACGCCGGAAGGGGCGGCGTTTCTCGGGGGGCAAAGGCTCGTCCAGACGCAGGGCCAGCCAAAGCGAGCAGGCCAGAGCGAACAGGATGAAGGTCAGAAAGATCGCGCGCCAGCCGAAAAGGCCGATCACCACACTGCCCGCCAGTGGCGAGACGGCGGGAACCAGTGTGAAGACCATCATCACGAAGCTCATGAGCCGGGCCATCTCGCGGCCCGAATAGAGATCGCGCACGATGGCCAGGGCCACGATGCGCGCAGCCGCCGCGCCAAGCCCCTGAACGATGCGCGCCGCGATCATGAGTTCGAGCGAGGGCGCGATCCAGGCAAGGCCTGCACCGAGGATATAGACGCCCGACCCGATCAGGATCACGCGCTTGCGTCCGAAACTGTCAGACAAAGGCCCGGTGAACAGCGTGCCGACCCCCAGCCCGAGGATGAAGGAGGTGACGACAAGCTGCGCGCGGTTGAGCGCGTCCGGCGTCAACTCGGCGCCGATGCGGGGCAGGGCGGGCAGCATGGAATCGAGCGAAAAGGCGACGGTGGCCACCAGCATCGCCATCATCGCCACGAATTCCAGCCGGCTGAGCCGGGGCTGACCGGTCATTTGTCGGGGCTTTCGGGTTCGTTTGCGGCGGGCGGGTCCTGTTCGGGGTGGTGGTGGTGGCCAAGCCGCGCGATGAGCCATTCGGTATGTTCTTCGCGTTTGCGCACGGCAAAAGCGCCAAATTGCTGGATCGCCACGGCAAAGATGCCAAGACCCACGAGGATGAAGACCGTGGTCCCGATCTTGCCCAAGGGCGTGGCGGGCACCAGTTCACCGTAGCCCACGGTCGAGAGGGTCACGACGGTAAAGAAATAGCTGTCAAGCCAGCTCCATCCTTCGACGAGGCGGAAGAAGACGGTGCCCCCGGCGATGATCATCAGCACCATGGCAATAAGCGTGAGGATCTTGAAGCCGGTCATGGGTCACCCCTTGTCGTTGCCCGGATCATCGCCGCGCGCGATCTGTCCGGTGATCTCGTCGATGACCTTGAGCCACAGATCGGCGGGTTGCGCGCCGGGCACCGCATGCTGGCCCGCCACGATGAAGGTGGGCACCGAGGTAACGCCCATCTCGCGAAAGCGGCTGTCGCGGGCGCGGATCGCATCGAGATCGGCATCGCTGTCCAGCAGGCGACGGATCACGGCGGCGTCCATCTCGAGCCCATCGGCCAGATCAGCCAGAACCTCTGGATCGCCGATATCGCGCCCCTCTTCGAAATAGGCGCGAAACAGCGCCATGACCATCGGTGTCTGGCGGTCCTCGATCCCGGCCCAATGGATCAGGCGATGGGCATCCAGCGTGTTTGGGGTGCGGGTGATCGCCTCGAAATTCAGGGAAAGCCCGGCCTCCTGCGCCTTTTCAAGCACGGGCATATAGGCTTTGACCGCGCCCTCCTTGCCGCCGAACTTGGCCTCGAGATAGGTGCGGCGGTCCATGCCTTCGGGCGGCATGTCGGGATTGAGCTGGAAGGGATGCCATTCCAGCGTGAAGGGATGATCGGGGCGCGCGGCAAGGGCGGCGTCCAGATAGGTCTTGCCGATATAGCACCACGGGCAGATCGGGTCGGAAATGATGTCAAGCTTGACCATTGAGGGCCTCGTAGATCGGCCGCAATTTGCGGCGCAGGAGTTTGCCATTGGCCCCGGTCGGCAGAGCATCGACATGGATATAGGCGCGGGGCCGCTTGTAGGCGGCAAGGCTGTCCGAGACGTAGGCATCAAGGGCGGCGTCGTCCACCCTTTGCGGCGCGGTATAGAACGCCATGATGACGCGCAGATCGGGCTTCACCTCGATATCGGTGACGGCGCTTTGGGTGATGGCAGGATGATGGTTGAGCACCATTTCCACCTCGATGGGCGACACGCGGATGCCGCCTGCGTTCATCATGTCGTCCGAGCGGCCAAGATAGGTGATATCGCCCGCAGCGTCCATCACGCCCTGATCTCCGGTCAGGAACCAGTCGCCCTGAAAGCGGGCGTGCGTTTCGTCGGGCGCATCGAGATAGCCCAGCATCAGGCCCGGATCACTGCGGTGAATGGCGATGGTGCCTTCGGCGTCATGCGCCACGGGACCGTCCGGGCCAAGGATCGCCACACGACGGCCCGGTTGTGGGCGGCCCAGCGTGCCGGGGGTGGCCGGATGATCGGGGCTGGCGGAGATGAAGGTGGAGCATTCCGACATCCCGTAAGCCTCGTGGATGGGGGTGCCGGTGGCGTCTTGCCAGTGCTGGCGGATATTTTCCGAGAGTTTTTCGCCGGCGACAAGGCCATGGCGCAGCTTGGGCAAGGGGGGCATCGGCGCGCTGCCCAGCATCTTGCGATAGACACCGGGGGCGGCGGCGAAGATCGTGGCGTCATGGCGCTTGAGCAGCAGCGGCAGTTGCGCGGGGTCTGTGCCGGCTTCGGGAATGAGGGCGGTGGCGCCCATGGTCCAGGGGTCCATCAGCCCGGTGCCGAGCGTATAGGTCCAGTTGAAGGCGCCGGCATGGAGCAGGCGGTCATCGCGGCAGAGCCCATACCAACCCTGCATCATCATGCCCCGCGCCCAGATGGCCCGATGCGCATGACATACCGCGCGCGGCACGCCCGAGGTGCCCGACGTGTAGATGATGTAGCCCAGCCTGTCGGGATCACCCATCTGCCAGTCGGCGGGTGGCAGATCGCGCATCTCGGTAAGTGCCGTGGTGTCGATCACCGGGATCGCGGTGTCGGGGCAGGCGATGCCCGGCCCAAGCAGGATCGCCGCCGGGTCCAGCGTGGCGATCATCGCGGCCACCTCGGGTTCGGTGAGCTGCGACGAGGTGGGTACCGGCACCAGACCCACGGCAAGCGCGCCCAGATAGGCGATCGGGAAATCGACGGTATTGCCGAGCCGCATGAGCACGATGTCTCCGGGCTGCAGACCGGAGTTCAAAAGGCCGGTTCCGGTGCCCAGAACGGCGGCCTTGAGGCGCGCATAGCTCCAGCGTTCGGCGCCGGTCAGGCGCAAGACGGCGAGCGCGATCTTGTCGGGCGTCTCGTCGGCCCGGGCAAGGACATGCGCCGCAAGATTGAACGGCGACGGACAGGCAGGGAAGGGATCGGGACGGGTTTCTGAGATCATTCTGTCGGAGTATGCCGGGCGCCCTTCAGTTGCAAGTGGCGAGGGCTGGGCTTATAGGATTTCACCATGCAGCGCACGACACCTGAAAACCTGATCCGCGTGGCCCGCGAAAGCGGCCGGGAAGAGACCGGCGAACCGCTCAACCTTGGGGAGCGGGTTCGAGACCTGCGCAAGTCGCGCGGCTGGACGCTGGAGCAGGCGGCCAGTCAGGCGGGGCTGGCGCGCTCGACCCTGAGCAAGATCGAAAACGGTCAGATGTCGCCCACCTATGAGGCGCTCAAGAAGCTGGCGGTGGGTCTTGAGATATCGGTGCCGCAGCTTTTCACGCCGCCGCAGCGCGAAAAGATCAGCGGGCGCATGTCGGTGACCAAGGCCGGCGAGGGCCAGCATCAGGCCACCACCACCTATGAGCATGTCTTGCTTGGGGAGGCGCTGACCAAGAAGAAGATGCTGCCCTACCGCGCCCGCATCCGGGCGCGGCACATGGACGAGTTCGATGGCTGGGTGCGCCATGACGGCGAGGAATTCCTATACGTGCTGACCGGGGTGATCCGGCTTTACACGGAATTCTACGAGGCGATCGAGATGCGCCGGGGCGACAGCGCCTATTACGACGCCACGATGGGGCATAACGTGATCTCGGTCAGTGACGAGGATGCCACGATCCTTTGGGTGACCTCACTGGCGTGACGTCACGAGAAAAGACCCGGCTGGCCGAGGCCAGCAGGGCCGGTCCTGCATGCGTGGCGGACGGGGCGATTGCGCCCGATCAGAACCAGCTCTGAACGCCGCGCGCGGCGCCCGAGATATCCTGCCCGACGCCATCGATTGTGGCGCAGGCGGACAGGGCCACAAGAAGGCCAAGGGCGATCATATGTTTCATGGTGTTGCCTGAGTATCTTTGACTGCTGTTTTTAGTTTTCTTCGAACCACCAGACTTCGGGCAGGAAATGAATTCCATCCCCGTAAATCGGTAAGTTATCCACAGGATACTTCAATTCCTTGAGATGGGCAATCCTGCCCACGGCGTAGTTGTGGATCGGAATCACATAGCGCCCCGCGGTCAGGACCCGGTCGAGCGCGCGGGTGGCCGCGACGAAATCCTCCCGGGTGCGAGAGGTCAGCATCGCGTCGATCATCGCGTCGGCGGCAGGGGACGTCATGCCCATCAGGTTGCGGCTGCCGGGTTGCTCGGCGGCCGCGGACCCCCAATAGAAGCGCTGTTCATTGCCCGGGCTGAGCGACAGGGACCGGCGCATGAAGGTCATGTCGAAGTCGAAGAGCCGCTCGCGCTCGGCATATTGCGCCTTGTCGATGGATTGCACCTGCAGGTCGATGCCCAGACGTTCGAGCGCACGGGCATAGATATCCATGATCGCGGTGGCCTGCTGGATCAGTGCATCCTGCTGCAACAGCACCTCGAGCCGAAAGGGTTGACCTTCGGCGTTGCGCAACGCGCCGTCCTGCACGGTCCAGCCCGCCTCTTCGAGCAGGCCGAGCGCCACGCGCAGATTGCCACGGTTGCGCGCCGAGCCATCGCTGACGGGCAGGCTATAGCCCTCGAGCGCACCGGGCGGCAGGGTGCCTGCGAAGGGCATGAGCAGGTCGCGCACGCGGCCCGTGGCGGGACCGGGTTGCATCCCCAGTTCCGAATTGGAGAAATACGAGGTGATCCTGGGCTGCAGGCCGCCGGTCAGGGTGTCGTTGATATACTCGAAGTTGAACGCCAGAATGAGCGCCTCGCGGACGCGCCAGTCATCCAGAGGCGGGCGGCGGGTGTTCATCACGAAACCCGTCATGCCCGAGGGCTTGGAGTGGGGGATCTCGGATTTGACGATATCGCCCGATTGCACGGCCGGAAAATCATACTGCGTGTTCCAGCGTTCGGCGTTGAATTCGCGGATATAGGAGAGCGCCTGCGCCTTGAATGCCTCCTGCATCACGGTGTTGTCGCCGTAAAATTCGATGCGGATCTCGTCGAAATTCGAGATGCCGCGGCGCAGCGGCAGATCGGCGCCCCAGTAATCGGGGTTGCGCTTTAGCACGAGGAAACGGCCGAATTCATGGCTGTCGATCACATAGGGCGCAGAGCCTATGGGCGCCTCGTCAGGGGGGGTATCGGCGAAATCGCGCCCCGCCCATTGGGATTTCTGCAAGATCGGGCGCAGACCGGCGATGAGCGCCAATTCGCGGTCCTCTTCGGCGAAGGTGAGACGGACGGAGCGCGGACCGGTCTGTTCTATCGAGGCGGTCTGATCGTGAAAACCGCGATAGCGGGGATGACCGGCGGTGCCGAGGCTTTCGTAGGACCAGATGACATCCTCGACGGTGACGGGGCTTCCATCCGAGAAACGCGCCTCGGGGCGCAGGGTGAATTCGACCCATTCACGATTCGGGCCAGTCTCGACCGATTCGGCCAGAAGGCCGTAAAGCGTGAACGGCTCGTCCCAGGATCGGCCCATCAGCGACTCGTGCGTGAGGAAGCGCAATTGCCACGGAGGACTGCCCCTGAGGGTGAACGGGTTGAGCGAATCGAAGCTGCCGACATTGCCGGTGACGATCCGCCCGCCTTTGGGGGCATCGGGATTGGCGTAGGGCAGGGACACAAAATCCGGTGGGAGTGCCGGCTCTCCATACATAGCTATGCCATGCGCAGGCTCGGCATGGGCGGACTGCATGGCCGGGACGAGGGCGAGAAACGCCGCGACGACACCCGCCAGAGAGAAAAAATCCGATCTCATTTCAGCAACAATTCCTGTTCGTCCTTATCCGCTTGAGCTTGGACCGTAGAGGCGGATTCACGTCTTTTCAAACTTTTAGCTTGGATCGCGGCGCCAGATTGCTTATAAAGGGATCACTGCTCGATAGGTTTCTTGCCTGTATGAAACCTGCCTCAATAACTTAACGCCGGCTTCGTGCCGGCGTTTTTTTTTGGCCAGGTGGTCCGTCATCCTTTGTCCGCTTTCCCGTGCAATTCGCACGCGCAGCAATTATGCTGCGCCCGCACAGGTCTGCCATAAAGGGCGGGCGGGAACCACAGGAGATCGAGACATGGGCATTTCAGGCAAGACCGCAATCGTGACGGGATCGACCTCCGGGATCGGACTAGGCATCGCCGAGGAGCTGGCCCGCAACGGCGCGAACGTGATCCTGAATTCCTTCACCGACACCGAGGAAGATCATGCCATCGCCGACCGGCTGGCGCGCGATCATGGAATCAGTGCGCGGTATATCCGCGCCGATATGTCCAACCCCGAAGCCTGCCGGGCGCTGGTGGAACAGGCGGGCGCTTGTGATATTCTGGTGAACAATGCCGGTGTTCAGCATGTGGCGCCCATCGACCAGTTCCCGACCGAGAAATGGGACATGATTATCGCGATCAACCTCAGCTCGGCCTTTCATACGACGGCGGCGGCGCTGCCGCTGATGCGCAAGGCGGGCTGGGGCCGGGTCATCAATATTTCCTCAGCGCATGGTCTGACGGCGAGCCCCTACAAGGCGGCCTATGTCGCGGCCAAGCATGGGGTGATCGGACTGACCAAGGTGACCGCGCTGGAGACGGCGCAAGAGCCGATCACCGCCAATGCGATCTGCCCGGGCTATGTGCTGACCCCGCTGGTCGAGGCGCAGATCCCCGACACGATGAAGCAATACGACATGTCGCGCGAGGATGTGATCCGCAACGTCCTGCTGGAGCGGCAACCGTCCAAGGAATTTGCCACGATCAAACAGTTGGGCGGAACGGCGATGTATCTGTGCTCGGATGCGGCGGCGCAGGTGACGGGCACCACGATCAGCGTCGATGGCGGCTGGACGGCGCTGTGAGCCGCGCATGAGCCAGAAGAAACGGATCAACCTGGCCTTGCAGGGCGGGGGCGCGCATGGGGCGTTTACCTGGGGCGTTCTGGACCGTCTGCTCGAGGATGATGGGATCGAGATCGCGGGTATCTCGGGCACATCGGCGGGGGCCTTGAATGGCGCGGCGTTGAAATCGGGGATGCTCGAAGGCGGGCATGAGGGCGCCCGGGAAAACCTGACGTGGCTCTGGGAGCAGATGGGTGCCACGCGCGATATCCGGATGCCTGCATGGATGGCGGGCGCGATGCCGGCGCCGGGGGCTGTGAGTGCTGCGCTGGAAGCCTCGGTGCCGTTTGCGATGGTCGATGCGATGACGCGGGCCGTATCGCCTTATGCCTATGGGCCGTTCTATGTGAACCCGCTGGAACGGATCGCCGCGCAGTTTCATTATGACAAGGTCTGTTCCGACGCCGGGCCGCGCTTTTTCGTGGGCGCGACGAATGTGCATAACGGCAAGATCCGGGTGTTTACGGGGGATGACATCTCGACCGACAGCCTGCTGGCCTCGGCGTGCCTTCCGACGCTGTTCAAGGCGGTCGAGATTGACGGCGAGCATTACTGGGACGGGGGATATACCGGCAACCCGGCGCTGTTCCCGCTTTTTGCGCCGGAGCTGCCCGAGGATATCCTGATCGTGCATATCAACCCGCTGGTGCGCGAGGATGTGCCCAAAAGCCCGCAGGAGATCCAGAACCGGATCAAAGAGATCAGCTTCAACTCATCGCTGCTGCGCGAATTGCGGGCCATCGGATTTGTCCAGCGCTTGCTGGAGGATGGCAGCCTGACGCCCGGGTCGATGAAGCGGGTGCATGTGCATATGATTGCCGATGACGTGCTGATGCGCGAGCTGTCGGTAGCGAGCAAGCTGATGCCGACGCCCTATCTGCTGCACAGGTTGCGCGATGCGGGATATGCGGCGGCTGAGGGGTTTCTGGAGCGGCATCGCGACGATCTGAACCAGCGCAGCAGCGTTGATCTGGCAGCGATGTACAATTGAGGCAGATTGCCTTTTGTAAAGCTATTTCAGGTTCTTGTGCTTGTCTTTTGAAGTGGATTCCCCGGGGTAGACAAGCCCCGCCGAGATCACCAGCTTGGCCGCGTCTTCAACGCTCATCGACAGCTCCACCACATCCTCACGCGGGAAGTAGAGCAGAAAGCCGCTGGTCGGGTTCGGCGTTGTGGGGACGAACACGCTGAGAAGTTCCGAGACGGTGTCCACCTTGCCCGCGATTTCGCCCTTTGCCGTGGTCGAGATGAAGCCGATCGCCCAGATGCCCTTGCGCGGGTATTGCACGAGGCAGGCCTTTTCGAAGCTGCGCTCGGACTGGGCGAAGACCGTCTCAGCGATCTGCTTGACGCCGGAATAGATCGAGCGGACCACCGGCATCCGGTTCACGACGGATTCAGCGAAGCGGATCAAGGACTTGCCGATCAAACCTTTGGCGATCCATCCAACGATGATGGTAAACACAAGGAAGATGATGACGCCGACGCCGCGCAGGTTGATGCCGATGTAATGCTCGGGGCGGAGATTGGCGGGGATCAGGGGCAGCACGAAGCTGTCGACCCAGCCCATCAGCGTCCAGATCAGCCATATGGTCATGGCCACCGGCAGGATTACGACAAGCCCGGTCAGGAAACTGGCCCGGATGCCGGCGAACATGCCGGGTTTGCGGGGTGGTTGCGGAGTGTCGTCGAACGGCGTTGTCATGACATATGTCTGCTCAGGAAAAGACCATCGGCTGTCTAGGATGTTTCGCTGTCTGCTACAATGGGCTTGGCCGCGAGGCGCTGCAATAGCGTGTTAAATGCTTATATTTCAGGCAGTTCTGCATCGTCGCTGACCGCGGCGATCGCGATGCGCGCGGCCAGCCGGGCATTCGCATGGATCAGCGCGACATTGGCGCTCAGCGAGGCGCCGTCGGTCATCTCGGAGATGCGGCGCAGAAGAAAGGGTGTCACGGCCTTGCCGGTGATGCCTTGGGCATCGGCCTCGGATTGTGCGGCGGCGATCAGGGGCTCGAGAGTTTCACGAGGAATTTCAGCATCTTGCGGGATGGGGTTCACGACAAGCTGCCCGCCGGGCAGGCCAAGCGCAGCGCGCATCCGATGGGCGAGGGCGATCCGGGCCGGGCAGTCCATGCGCAAGGGTGCGGGCAGACCGGAGTCGGCGGACCAGAAGGCGGGGAAGGCATCCTGCCCGAAGGCGATTACGGGAACGCCCAGAGTTTCCAGTGTTTCCAATGTCTTGGGTAGATCGAGGATGGCTTTGGCCCCGGCACAGACCACGGTCACGGGGGTTTGCGAAAGTTCGGTCAGGTCGGCCGATATATCGAATGTCTCGGAGGCGCCGCGATGCACGCCGCCGATCCCGCCGGTCGCGAAGACGGTGATCCCGGCGCGCGCGGCACAGATCATGGTCGCCGCCACCGTGGTGGAGCCGGTGCCACCCATCGCCATGCAGGCGGCCAGATCGGCGCGGCTGAGCTTGGCGACGTCAGGTTTTTGTGCAAGGGTTTCAATCTCTTGGCGGGTGAGACCGACCCTGATTTTGCCATCAGTCACGGCGATCGTGGCCGGGATCGCCCCGGCATCGCGGACCGCCTGTTCGACCGACAACGCGGTGTCGACATTGCGCGGAAACGGCAGGCCATGGGTGATGATCGTGGATTCCAGCGCCACGACCGGCAGGCCGGTTTGCAGCGCATCGCGGATCTCGGGGCTGGGGTAAAGAAGGGGCATTGCGGGCCTCCGAGGGCGGGATGTCGAATCGGGCGCAGGCCCCCTTGGGAAAGCTTAGACTATCCGATCGGTATCACATCGGTATCGCGTCGGTATCCTGTCGGTGCGAAAACCGCGCCTCGAAAGCCGCCGAGGCGGGCAGGGGGGTTGCGCCCACCCTGGGGCTGGTCTATAGGCACCGCACTTACACCCGCAGGCATGGGCGGGCTGTCAGGGGAGACATCCCTGTCGGTCCACCGGTTGAAGCAAACGCTTCTCATCCCGTGCCGAGGCTTAAACCGGAAAGGAAACGGACATGGCTCTTCCCGAGTTCACCATGCGTCAGCTGCTTGAAGCCGGCGTTCACTTCGGCCACCAGACGCAGCGTTGGAACCCCCGTATGGGCGAGTTCATCTATGGCGCGCGCAACGGGATTCACATCATCGACCTGACACAGACGGTTCCGATGCTCGACGCGGCGCTGAACGCGATCCGCGACGTCGTCTCGAAGGGCGGGCGCATCCTGTTCGTCGGCACCAAGCGTCAGGCCGCACAGCCGGTGGCGGACGCCGCCGACCGCTGCGCACAGTATTACATGAACCACCGCTGGCTGGGTGGCACGCTGACCAACTGGCAGACCGTGTCGCAGTCGATCAAGCGCCTCAACGAGATCGACGAGATCCTGGGTGCCGGTGCAGGTGGTCTGACCAAGAAAGAGCGTCTTGGCATCGAGCGCGACCAGCAGAAGCTGCAGGCGAGCCTTGGCGGTATCCGCGAAATGGGCGGTCTGCCGGACATGCTTTTCGTGATCGACGTCAAGAAAGAGGCGCTGGCCGTCGCCGAAGCCAACAAGCTGGGCATCCCGGTCGTCGCGATCGTCGACACCAACTGCTCGCCCGACGGCGTGGATTACATCATCCCCGGCAATGACGATGCCGCGCGCGCCATCTCGCTTTATTGCGATCTGGTGAGCCGCACTGCTCTGGATGGCACCGCCGTGCAGCTTGGCGCCGCTGGCGTCGATCTGGGCGGGATGGTCGAGGCTCCTGTCGAAGAGGCCGCCGCCGAGGAAGCTCCGGCTGCCGAAGAGGCCAAGACCGAGCAGGCTGCCGAAGGCTGAGCCGCTTTCATCAAAACAACATGGGGGCCGGGCTATCCCGCCCCCTGCATATTCAGACGATTCCAAGGAGAGCCCAGATGGCTATCACTGCTGCACAGGTGAAAGAGCTGCGCGATACGACCGGCGCAGGCATGATGGACGCCAAGAAGGCGCTGACCGAGACCGATGGTGACATGGAAGCCGCCGTTGATTGGCTGCGCACCAAGGGTCTGGCCAAAGCCGCCAAGAAATCCGGCCGCACCGCGGCCGAAGGTCTTGTCGCGGTCAATGTCGAGGGCGGCAAGGGCGTCGCCGTCGAGGTGAACGCCGAGACCGACTTTGTCGCCAAGAACGCCGATTTCCAGGATATGGTCGGCAAGATCGCCGGTGTCGCCATCGGCACGTCGGATATCGACGCGCTGAAGGCAGCCGCGCTGGATGGCAAGACCGTCGAAGAGGTCATCACCGCCAAGATCGCCACCATCGGCGAGAACATGTCGCTGCGCCGCATGGCCACGATCGAAGGCGACACCGTGGTGTCCTATGTCCATAACGCCATGGCTGATGGCATGGGCAAGATCGGCGTTCTGGTCGCGCTGAAAGGTGGCGATGAGGCCTTTGGCCGTCAGGTCGCCATGCATATCGCCGCGACCAACCCCGCCGCGCTGAACGAGGCCGAGCTTGACCCCGCCGTGGTCGAGAAGGAACGCCAGGTCCAGATCGACATCGCCCGCGAATCCGGCAAGCCGGAAGAGGTGATCGAGAAGATGATCGTCGGCCGCATGAAGAAGTTCATGGCCGAAGTCACGCTGCTGGGTCAGCAATTCGTCATCAATCCCGACCTGACGGTCGAGGCCGCCGCGAAGGAAGCGGGCGCCGAGGTTCTGGGCTATGTGCGCCTTGAAGTCGGCGAAGGCATCGAGAAGAAGGAAGAGGATTTCGCGGCCGAGGTGGCCAAGGTCGCCCAGGGCTGATCTTTCCACCACGTGATGTGCAAAATTCAATGCCGCCCCGATCACTCGGGGCGGCATCTTACATTTCCGACGCTTCACTTGGGGAATGAAGACGGACAGCACACAAAAATACACTTCCGGGTTCGCCGGAAAAATAGTCCGACTGACGGCACGATCAATAGAACCGCCAGCCGGGGTCCAGTAAAACTGGAAGGGCGGAGAGCTTCGGAATGCGCGAAGAGTCCCGCCCCATTGTTCCCGGGCAAAAAACGCCACCACTCACGGAACATGCGCAGTGTGCATGTCTGGAGACCTGTGCAAAAGTAGTGGAATCCATACCTTTCGATGTTTTTTTTGATCTTTTGTTCCAGATTATGGGTCAAGAACGAACATCTGGTTCTGAAAAGCTGCCTTCAAAACGGCCTGGGCCGTGGTCTCGACGTTCAACGAGTCGCGTGCAAGGCGTAGGTGTTTTTCGACTGTGGCGGGGGTCAGGCCCATCAGAACGGCGATATCCTGAATGGTCTTGCCATCGCCGACCCAGGCCAGAACCTCGCGTTGGCGCCGGGTCAAGGTGCGGCCCTTCGTGGTGTAGGGCAGGGTGAGGATGCGCAGGTGAACCACGTTGTTGAGCGTAAGGATTTCATGCCCGTACTTGGCCCAGATGGCATCGACTGCCGGCTGATCCAAGTCTCGGCGGGCCGTCAGGGCGATGGCGCCCTTGCTGCGCGGCGTGACGGATTTGAAGCTGATCGAATACCCGGCAGTCACGCCGTGGCGCCGGTTGAATTCAATCACCTTGCGTTCCGCTTCAGACATGCCGCCGGACAGCTTCCTGTCGGCCATCACCGACCATGAGCAAGCGCCCTCATTGTCGAGCGCCCATTTGACCATCGGGGCATAGAAATAGAGACCTTCGCCGATAAACACATCCGCGTAATCCTGGTGATGATTGGTCAACAAGACGAAATCGTCGGGATCCCCGAGCGAGGTTTCGGTGCGGTAGCGGGTGTAGCCATACATGATCCGGTCGAACCCGTAATCGGCCATGCGCCGGGTGTGGATCTTCCAGACTTCTTCGACGCTGGAGACGTTGATGATTTCGTTGATGACCGCTGTGCTGACCGTCATGAAGCGCGCTCCAGGTGTCCGACCATGGCGTCGAGCGCCAGTTCGTACCCCTGGGCGCCGAAGCCGCAGATTATACCGATCGCGACTCGTGAAATATAAGACTGATGACGGAACGCCTCACGCGCCTGGATATTGGACAAGTGCAATTCGATCGCCGGAATTTCGACCGAGCTGAGCGCATCCATCAGCGCGATGGAGCTGTGGGTGTATGCACCTGCATTGAGAATGATCCCGTGATGCGTGCCGCGCGCCGCATGGATCGCGTCGATCAGAGCACCTTCGGAATTGTCCTGCTGAAACGCCAGATCGACCGACAGGGCCTTGGCACGGGCGCGGCACATCGCTTCGATATCGGCCAGCGTGGTGGTTCCGTAGACATCAGGTTGCCGTGTGCCGAGCAAGTTCAGATTGGGCCCGTTGAGGATCAGGATCGAGGTCATTGGAGCGTTTCCTTGTTGGCACGTGTTTTAGCGCGCTGTCATGGCCCGTGTCGAGAGCGCGATGAGGCGGCAATGGCGTTTCGCTCGTGATCTGCGGCATTGATGCCGCTAGGGTCAGGCGCGCATGAAACGGCTGATTTACCTAAACAGTGCCTTTCAACGGATTGTTTTTCAACAGGATAAATCGTGGCGGTGTCATATCCTGACCATACAATATATTTACATAATAGTGATTATGCGCCTTATGTCATGATCCATATCGGATGGTGCCCAGACATGCCTGCGACCCGATTGGCCATCACCCGTGACCCGGCTCCCCCGGTGGATCGGTCATCGTCTCAATCTGCGCCTCATTGACGGATGATAATGTCAGCGCGGCTTTGCTGGTCCTATCATAGACGCACTGCATTTCGCAAAAATCTATGAGTCAGGTTTTTTGCGCAACGCTTTAGGGAACCGCAGCACATGCGGAGCGTATGAGCGACAAGGATGCCACGGTATGGCGGATATCTTGGGACAGATTTTCGGGGAACGGATGAGAATACAGCGGCGCATGGTGGCGGCTGTCTGCCTCTGGTGCCGCGTTCTGCGCCCCACCCTGTCGGGATCGTTCAACACATATTTCTGGGAAATCACGCCGTTTGGCAGGCCGGAGACAACCGGCGCCATGGCGTTCGGCGCGCGCACCACGAGCACGGAGGGGAACAGATATGCGGCTTAGGATCATCACACCAAAGCGTGTTGTTCTGGACACCGAGGTCAGCCAGGTTTTCGGCCAGGGCAGTCAGGGGGCGTTCGGGCTTTGGGCTGGTGACATGGATTGCCTGTCGGATCTGGTGCCGGGTGTTTTGAGGTATCAGGCACAGGGAGGGCCGCTCGGCCATGTGGGGCTCACTGGGGGCATTCTTGTCAAGAAAGGGTCTGTTGTGAATGTCACGACGCGCAACGCCTATTTGAGCGATGACCCCGCCGAGGCCGCGCGGCGCATCAGGGCTGAGCGGCGCGATGCGGAGGAGGCCGACAGGCTCGAGTGTGAGGCGCTGGCCATGCTGGACGCCGAGATGCAACGCCAGTTGGTCATGTTTGACAGGCCGGCCACTTATGCGGCTCAGGCTGCGCTATCGGATCTTGGCAAGGGATGAGACCCGCGATCAGCGGCGCGCCGATACGGCGTGCACAAGGCGCGCGCCGGTCTCGTAGAATGCGGTCTTGAGGCCCGGAAGCCTTTCGATATGCGCGTCCACGGGGTCGAGCGGCAAATGGCTGTCATCCCCCGTCAGCAAAGCATGTGCCGCGGCCTGCCCAAAAGCGGTGCCGGGGGCGATCCCACGGCCCGAATAGCCGAAGATCGACAGCGCATCGGGACCGATCCGCAGGATGCGCGGCAGATGGTCCGATGTCATCGAGATCTGCCCGGCCCATTGATGGGTGATTTCGGCATCGGCCAGTTGCGGGAAAAGCTGCGCCAGCTTGCGCCGCGCCCATCCTGCCTGCACGCCGGTATCATCTCCCATGCCGCCAAGGATCACCCTCCCCGCCGCATCCCGGCGCAAGGACGACATGATGAGGCCGGTATCCCAGCACCCTTCCCCGCCCGGCAAAATGTCTCGGGAAATGTTGTTTCCGAGGGGGGCGGTGGCGAGTTGGAAGTAATTGACCTTGGGTACATGAGGTAATGTCATATGAGAGACGGGCCGGTGATAAGCGTTGGTGGCCACCAGAAGCGCCTTGGTGCGCAGCGTGGCGTCGTTGCTGCGGATGATCCAGTGATCGTCCTGCCGGGTGATCGCGGTGGCGGGACTGTGCTCGAAGAGACGCGCGCCGAGGGACTGGGCGGCGCGGGCCAGACCACGGACATAGGCCAAGGGCTGAACCGTCCCTGCCCTTGCATCATGGAGCGCGCCATGAAAGCCGGAGGTGCCGGTGCGGGCCGCAGTCTCGGTTGGGTCCAGCACGGTGACCGGCGCGTTGCGGCGGATCAACTGGGCGTGTCGGGCCTTGAGCTGTGCCAATCCGCGTGGCGCATGGGCGAGGTGCAAGGTGCCCGCGCGGCACGGTTCGCAGGCGATATCATGTTGTGAAATAAGGTCAAATACCAGATCTGGAGCCGACGCCAGAACGGTATTGAGCCGCTCACCCGCCTCGGTGCCGAGCGTGTCGCAGACCGTATCGGGCGGCAACCACAGACCAGCATTGACCAGCCCGACATTCCGCCCCGAGCCGCCATGGCCGATGGTGTCAAACTCCAGCAAAACAACGTCCGCGCCCTGCCCCGCGGCCTTTAGTGCTGCAGTGCAGCCGGTGAAGCCGCCGCCGATGACCAGCAGATCGCATGACAGATCGCCCGACACAGGCGGGGCGGAAAAGGTTTCGGTGGCGCTGTCACGCCAGAGGGAGCCGAGATCGGGCATCGTGGTCACCGTGAGAGTTGCACGAGCCACGGTAGCGCGTACAGGGCCAGACGCAACAGGCGAAAGGCCCTGCGGCGCGGTATCAGAAGAACGCCTGCAAGCCGGTCTGAGCGCGTCCGAGGATCAGGGCGTGAACGTCATGCGTGCCTTCATAGGTGTTCACGGTCTCGAGGTTCATCATATGGCGAATGACTTGATATTCCTCGGAAATTCCATTGCCGCCATGCATGTCGCGGGCCATGCGCGCGATGTCGAGCGCCTTGCCGCAATTGTTGCGCTTGATGAGGCTGATCATCTCGGGCGCGGCGCTGGCTTCGTCCATCAGGCGACCGACGCGCAGTGCGGCCTGCAGACCCAACGTCACCTCTGTTTGCATATCGGCAAGCTTTTTCTGGAAAAGCTGAGTCTGGGCCAGAGGGCGGCGGAACTGATGACGGTCGAGACCATATTGACGGGCGGCGTGCCAGCAAAACTCGGCCGAACCCATGACACCCCAGGCGATGCCATAGCGCGCCCGGTTGAGACAGCCGAACGGCCCCTTGAGCCCCTCGACATTGGGCAGCAAGGCATCTTCACCGACCTCGACGCCATCCATCACGATCTCGCCAGTGACCGAGGCGCGAAGGCTTTGTTTTCCTGTAATTTTCGGGGCGCTGAGGCCCTTTGCGCCCTTGTCGAGAATGAAGCCCTTGATCTTGCCGTCATGGGCTTCGGACTTGGCCCAGACGACAAAGACATCAGCGATGGGCGCATTGGAAATCCACATCTTGGAGCCGGTGAGGCGGTAGCCCGTCGCGGTCTTCTCGGCGCGGGTCTTCATGCCGGCGGGATCCGATCCGGCATCGGGTTCGGTCAGGCCGAAACAGCCGATCAGCTCACCGCTGGCCAATCCCGGCAGGTATTTGAGGCGCTGGTCTTCGCTGCCATAGGCATAGATCGGATACATCACGAGCGAGGATTGCACGCTCATCATCGACCGATAGCCGGAATCGACACGCTCGATTTCGCGGGCAACCAGCCCGTAAGCCACGTAACCTGCGGACAATCCACCATATTCTTCTGGGATCGTGGTGCCCAGAAGGCCCATCTGCCCCATCTCGCGGAAAATGCCGGGATCGGTTTCTTCATTGGCATAAGCGCGGATCACACGCGGCTGCAGCACCTCTTGCGCGAAAGTGCGCGCGCTTTGGGAAATCATCCGCTCTTCTTCAAGCAGTTGATTTTCCATCATAAACGGGTCCTGCCAGTCAAAAGATCCGAGGTCAGGCTTGTCTTTCTGGCGGATGCTGGGCGTGTCGAGGCTCATGGTGTGTCCGTCTTTATGAGGAAATATCGGGTTAATTGGACAATACACCAGATTTCGCGTAAGAAAAAACGCGAATTCCGCATTTATCCATGAGGATTGCGCATATGAGTACCTTACCCCGCCGATTTCTGCCCTCGACCGCCAGCCTGCGGGCGTTGGAAGCGCTGGACCGAATGGGCAGTGCCACGGCGGCGGCAGAGGAGCTGTCGTTGAGCCAGAGCGCGGTGAGCCGGCAGTTGCAAACGCTCGAAGAACAGTTGGGAATCGCCTTGATTATAAGGCAAGGGCGGCGGATGGTGTTGACGCCGGAGGCTGCCAATTATGCCGCCGAGATCCGCGCAGCACTGCACAAGATCAGCCAGGCGACGTTGAAAGTGACGGTTAATCCGGCGGGCGGCAGTCTGAGCCTTGCCATCCTGCCGACCTTCGGGATGCGCTGGCTGGTGCCGCGGCTGGCGGATTTCGCGCGGCGGCACCCGGAGGTGACGATCAACCTTTCGACCCGGATAAAGCCGTTTAACTTCGCCGCAAAACCCTTTGATGCAGCGCTACATTTCGGGCGCGCGGACTGGTCGGGAACGCAGGCTTTGCGGCTGAAGACCGAGGCCGTGATCGCGGTCTGTGCGCCCGAACTTTTGGCGGGGCGCGCGCTCAGCGGGCCGGGTGATCTGTTGGGGTTGCCGCTGTTGCACATCGAAACCCGGCCCGAAGCGTGGCGGGCCTGGTTTGCAGCGCATGGAATCGAGGCGGGACAGGTTACGGGGACGATTTATGACCAGTTTTCAACGATTACGCAGGCGGCGCTGCACGGGTTGGGCGTGGCGCTTTTGCCCGATTACCTGGCCGAACAGGATCTGGCGACGGGGCGGCTGGTGCGGGCCTGGGGCGGTGTGACGGAGACGCCGGGCGCCTATCACCTTGTTTGGCCAGTGGAAAAAGCGCGCGATGCGGCGCTGATCAAGTTTCGGGATTGGCTGAGCACACAGGCTGAGGACGAAGACCCCCTGCCCCGCTGACGTAGCATTCCATGAGGATTGCGCATATAGCCCCAAAACCGACTTGTGTACGATCCGTACGAAACCGACACGGGTTTGGGACGAAACCCGAGCCATTCGCCCGGATTTGTGTCCATCCCGTACGCAAACGCGTTAGCCGAGCGCGTAGCCCGCGCCGCGCACGGTGCGCAGCGGATCGCCGCCGCCATGCTGACAGAGCGCCTTGCGCAGCCGTCCGATATGAACATCGACGGTGCGGGTATCGACATAGATGTCGCGGCCCCAGACCCGGTCGAGCAGTTGTTCGCGCGACCAGACGCGGCCAGGCTTTTCCATGAAGGTCGAGAGCAGGCGAAATTCGGTCGGGCCGAGTTTCAGCGGCTTGTCGGAGCGGGTGACGCGGTGGGTTTCGGCATCGAGCACGATATCTTCATATTCCAGACGCTCGCCCACGGCGGAAGGCCGGGAGCGGCGCAGGAGCGCGCGCACGCGGGCCATCAGCTCGATCACGGAATAGGGTTTGACCACGTAATCATCGGCGCCGGTTTCCAGACCGCGCACCCGGTCGACCTCTTCTGAGCGGGCCGAGAGCATGAGGATCGGCACGTTGCGCGTATCGGCGCGGGTCTTGAGCTGGCGGCAGACCTCGATCCCCGAGACATTGGGCAGCATCCAGTCGAGCACGATGATGTCGGGGGCGGCCTCGTCGACGAGCAACAGAGCCTCTTCGCCGTTTTCCGCGGTGGTCACGCGGAACCCGTCGGCTTCGAGATTGTAGCTGAGCACTTCGCGCTGCGCGGGCTCATCCTCGACCAGAAGGACGGAGGGCTGATCGATGGACATGGGTCATGCTTCCTTGTTCAGGCCTTGGGCGCCACGCTGGGGTCAATCGAGGTGCGGTCCTGCTTGGGGCGCACATCGTCGGGCATGTCGCCGGTGACGAGATAGATCACCTGTTCGGCGATGGAGGTGACGTGGTCGCCCATGCGCTCGGTGTTCTTGGCGATGAAATGCAGATGCATGCAGGGCGTGATGTTGCGGGGGTCTTCCATCATGAAAGTCAGGAATTCGCGGAAGAGCGCGTTATACATCTGGTCGATGTCATGGTCGCGATTGACCACGTCGCGGGCCAGATCGGCGTCGCGCTGGATATAGGCGTCAAGCGCGTCGCGCAGCATCTTTTCGACTTCGCGGGCCATACGGCGCAGCGCGACGGTGGAGCCGTTGATCGGCGCCATCTGGGCCAGAACGGTGGTGCGCTTGGCCATGTTCTTGGAATAATCGCCGATCCGTTCGAGGTTGCCGGCGATTTTCATGACGGAGAGGATCAGGCGCAGGTCGATCGCGGTGGGCGCGCGCAGGGCGATGGTGCGGGCGGCTTCTTCGTTGATCTGTTCTTCGAGCGCGTCGATGGCGCGGTCGCCCTGGCGGACCTGTTCGGCGAGCTCTTCGTCGCGGGTTTCCAGAGAGGTGGCGGCGTCGAGGATGGCCTGTTCGACCAGCCCGCCCATCTTCATGATCTGGGCCTGGATGGTTTCGAGATCGCGATCGAAGGCCGAGGCTATATGGGTGTCGGACATCTGAAGGCTCCTTAGCCGATACGGCCGGTGATGTAGCTTTCGGTGCGCTCATCCTCGGGATTGGTGAAGATCTGCCCGGTTTCGCCGAATTCGACGAGATGGCCGAGATGGAAGAAGGCGGTCTTCTGGCTGACGCGCGCGGCCTGCTGCATGGAGTGGGTAACGATGATGACCGAGTAAGACTGGCGCAGCTCGTCAATCAGCTCTTCGACCTGAGCGGTGGCGATGGGATCGAGGGCCGAGCACGGCTCGTCCATCAGAAGAACCTCGGGCGCGGTGGCGACGGCGCGGGCGATGCACAGGCGCTGCTGCTGGCCACCCGACAGGCCGGTGCCGGGGGCGTGAAGGCGGTCCTTGACCTCGTCCCAGATGGCGCCGCGGCGCAGCGCGGTTTCCACGATCTCGTCCAGTTCGGCCTTGGAGCGGGCGAGGCCGTGGATGCGCGGGCCGTAGGCCACGTTGTCGTAGATCGACTTGGGGAACGGGTTGGGCTTCTGAAAGACCATGCCCACCTTGGCGCGCAGCTGCACGGGATCCACGCGCTTGTCGTAGATATCCTCGCCATCAAGGCGGATATCGCCTTCGACGCGGCAGATGTCGATCGTGTCGTTCATCCGGTTCAGGCAGCGCAGGAAGGTCGATTTCCCACAGCCCGACGGGCCGATGAAGGCGGTGACGGTGTTGTCCTCGATTTCAACGGTCACGTCCTTGATGGCGTGGGTGTCTCCGTAATAGACCTGCACATTGCGGGCGGAGAACTTGATGTCTTTTTGGTCCACGTTTCTCTCCAGGCTGGGCGCGTCGTACATGGGGCCTTGCTCCCTCGTTTACCAGCGGCGCTCGAAGCGGCGGCGCAGGATGATAGCAATGATATTCATGGTCATCAGGAAGACCAGAAGGATGATGATGCCGCCCCAGGCGCGCTCGTAATAGGCCGGATCGGCGCGCTTGGCCCATTCGAAGATCTGGGCCGGCATGGCCGAGTTGGGGTCCATGAAGCCCGAGGCGAAGCCGTCGGGATAGTTGGTGGCAATATAGCCCACCATCCCGATCAGCAAGAGCGGCGCGGTTTCGCCAAGCGCCTGAGCCAGACCGATGATCGTGCCCGTGAGGATGCCCGGCATGGCCATGGGCAGCACATGGTGGAACACCGCCTGCATTTTGGACGCCCCCACCCCGAGGGCCGCGTCCCGGATCGAGGGCGGCACGGATTTCAGCGAGGCGCGGGTCGAGATCACGATGGTCGGCAAGGTCATCAGCGTGAGCGTGAGCCCCCCCACCAGCGGGGCGGATTGCGGCAGATGGGCGAACTGAATGAACACCGCGAGACCAAGGATACCGAACACGATGGAGGGCACGGCGGCGAGGTTCGAGATATTCACCTCGATCAGGTCGGTGAAGCGGTTTTGCGGGGCGAATTCCTCGAGATAGATGGAGGCGGCCACGCCGATCGGCAGCGACAGGGCCAGAACCACCAGCATCATGAAGAACGAGCCAAGGATCGACACCCCCAGACCGGCCTGTTCGGGGCGGCTTTCGGAGGCGTCGGCGCCGGTGATGAACGAGAGGTTGAATTCCTTGGCCACGATGCCGGACGCGACCAGACCATCGACGATATCGAGATGCTCGACATCGATATTCTTGTCGCGCACCACGTCTTCGCGGAACACCCGGTCCTTGAGATAGCCATCGACGCGGGACGAGGCGAGGATGCGGAAGTCGACCGTCTGGCCGATGAGGTCGGGATTGTCGATCACCGTGTCGCGCACTTGTGCGGCGGCGGAGGGCGAGATCATCTGTTTCATGTCGCCGGGCTTGGCCAGAGGGGTTTCTATGTCTGCGGCCTGCACCACATCGAACAGCCCTTGCTGGATCAGCGGCGTGTAGCCGAAGGTGGAGACCTTCTTGATCGCCTCGATGTCACGCTCGCCGGATTTGTCGAGCTTGGCGGGATCGAGATAGACCGGAACCTTGATGAAGGTCTGCTGGAAGGCGCCGACCCCGTTGAAAAGGATCGAGCCGAGCAGGATCACCAGAAACAGAAGCCCCGTGGCCACGGCGGCGATGCCATAGGCGCGAAAGCGGGCCTCGGCGCGGTTGCGCTGGCGAGTGCGCGCGTCAACGGTGTTGAGCGAGCGATGCGCGGGTGTGGCGGCGCTGTTCTCGGGAAGGCTCGCGTCGGTCATTCGTATTGCTCCCGGTATTTGCGGACGATGAAGAGGGCGAAGACATTGAGCCCGAGGGTAAGCACGAAGAGCGTCATGCCGAGGGCGAAGGCCACGAGCGCCTCGGCGCTGGCGAAATCGGCGTCACCGGTCAGCTGGCTGACGATCTTGGCGGTGACGGTGGTCATCGCATCGAACGGGTTCATCGAGAGCCGGGCCGCGGCCCCTGCCCCGAGCACCACGATCATCGTCTCGCCGATGGCGCGGCTGGCGGCCAGAAGGATCGCACCGACGATACCCGGAAGTGCTGCTGGCAGGATCACCTGACGGACGGTTTCTGACTTGGTGGCGCCCAGACCATAAGAGCCGTCGCGCATCGCTTGCGGGACGGCGTTGATGATGTCGTCGCTGAGCGAGCTGACGAAGGGGATGAGCATGATGCCCATCACCAGACCGGCGGTCATGACGGCGGTGCTGGCCTGCATGACGCCGACGCCGTCATCACCGAAGACCTGCACCAGCAGCGGGCCGACGGTGAGCAGCGCGAAAAGGCCGTAGACGATGGTGGGGATGCCGGCCAGAACCTCGAGCAGGGGTTTGGCGACCGAGCGCACCTTGCGGGGCGCGTATTCGGAGAGGTAGACCGCCGAGAAGAGCCCGATCGGCACCGCCACCAGAAGGGCGATCAGCGAGATGTAGAAGGTGCCCCACAGAAGCGGCAGAACGCCAAGCTCGGAGCCGCCCCCGAAGCTGGGTGCCCATGTGGTGCCAAAGAAGAAATCCCAGGCCGAGTAGAGCTTGAAGAACTCGAGCGTATTGAAGATCAGCGACAGCACGATGCCAAGCGTGGTCAGCACCGCGACACTTGCGGCCGCGACCAGAAGCGCGCGAATGCCCTGTTCGACCACGTTGCGGGCGCGAAAGTCGCGGTCGGTGCGCGAGAGCGCATAGACGAAGCCAAGCGCGGCGATGGCCAGCACGGCAATGGTCAGCATCAGGTTGCCGATGCGCGCCATCGAGCGATACTCCTGAGCGGCGCTGAGTACGGCGGCGCTGACATCAGAGCCGAGGGCGACGCCCAATTCGGCCAGGCGTTCGCGCACCTGTCCGGTTTCGCTGCGCAGGGCTGCGGCCTCGTCCGTGGTCATGGCGCCTTGCGATACGGCCAGATCCAGCCCGTCGGCGACGCGGCGCACATCGGACATCACAAGGCTGCGGGTCGAGCTTTCGGGGATGGCGCTGTCGGGCAGCTGTCCGGCGATGGTGGTTTCGACAAGGATCGGCTGCAGGATGAGCCAGACGGCCAAGAGGCCCGTCGCAGGCACGAGCGCCATGAGCGCCACATGCCAGCCGTAATAACTGGGCAGGGAATGCAGAGCGCGGCTGTCGCCGCCGGCATTCTGGAGGGCGCGTTGGCGGCCAAGGACGTATCCGAGGGCCGACAGCGCGAGAACGATCAGGACAAGCCATGTTGCGGGCATGGGGGCCTCGGGGGTCTGGTCGGAATTCTGGAGGGGGTAGCAGAGGAACGGGACGGAAAAAAGGGGGACGGCACAGGCTGCGCCGCCCCCCGAAGATCCGGGGAAGGCTTACATGCCTTCGCCCATGGTCACTTCGTCAGAGATCTTCGCCTGGGTCTGAGCCAGTTCCGGATCCGAGACGAGGCCGTAGTTGGCCAGCGGGCCGTCGGGGCCTGCGATTTCGTCGGACACGAAGAATTCAGCGAATTCCTTGAGGCCGGGGATCACGCCGATATGCGCTTTCTTGACGTAGAAGAAGAGCGGACGCGACACCGGGTATTCCCCCGAAGCGATGGTTTCGGTCGAGGGCGCAACGTCCGACATGGTGGCCACTTTCAGCTTGTCGGTGTTGTTCTCGTAGAAGGCCAGACCGAACACGCCCACGCCTTCGGCGTTGCTGTCGATACGGGCCAGGGTTTCGGTGTAGTCGCCGTCGATATCGACCGAACGACCATCGGTGCGCACCGCGATGCAGGCGTCTTCGATGGCGTCTTCGTCCATGCCGGCCTCTTCCATGGCCTTCATGGCGCCGGTGGCTTCACAGCCGTGGGCCAGAACTTTTTCCTCGAACACTTCACGGGTGCCGTGCTTGGTGCCGGGGATGAAGGCGGCGATTTCAACGGCGGGCAGATCGGCGTTGAACTCGGACCACATGGTGTAGGGGTTGTCGACCAGCGCGCCGTCTTTCAGCACCTTGGGGGCCAGGGCGTTGTACCAGTCGGCAGGCTCGAAGGCGGTGAAGGCGGGGCCGTCGATCTGGCTGGCGAAGACGATCCCGTCATAGCCGATGCGGACCTCGATGATGTCGGTCACGCCGGCTTCGGCACAGGCCTTGACCTCTTTTTCGCGGATGGCGCGCGAGGCGTTGGCGATGTCGATGGTGTTTTCACCCACGCCTTCGCAGAAGCGCTTGAGACCCGAGGACGAGCCGCCCGATTCCACGACCGGTGTCGGGAAGTCGAAATTTTCGCCGAAGGCTTCGGCGACGATCGAGGCGTAGGGCAGAACGGTGGAAGAGCCTGCGACCTGCACGTTGTCACGAGCGGCGGCGGCGGTGGCCGACACGGCGGCGATCGCCAGCGTCGAGGCGGTCATCTTGAAATAGGACATGGAAAGCTCCTGATTTGGTTGGTTCGGGGTGCCCCCGGGCGACCCTTACCAGCGTGCTAGTGGCCTGCAGCGACGCTTTTGTTACACTTTTGTAACGGTTTCATGACACGCCCGGCGATGCGCCGGAATCCAAGCAAAATCGGGCAGAAAATCCGGGCCGCACAGCGCAAAAAAGCGCGAAACTCCGGTCAGGCTTGCGGGAAGGCGGGCAGAATCACCCGGAATTCGGTGCCCTGCCCCAGTTCCGAGTCGATTCGAAGCCGACCGCGATGGCGATTCACGATATGTTTGACGATGGCCAGCCCCAGCCCGGTGCCGCCCATCTCGCGGGAGCGGTGGCTGTCGATTCGGTAAAACCGTTCGGTCAGGCGCGGAATATGGACCGCATCTATGCCGGGGCCTTCGTCGCGCACGGTGACGATGGCGGCGGGGCCGCGCAGCGACAGGGCGTTGGCGTCGGTGGTCAGGCCGATATGCACGGTCTTGCCCTTGCCGCCATATTTGATCGCGTTTTCAACCAGGTTGGTGGCCACTTGCGTCAGCTGATCGACATCGCCCGGCACGATCACCGGCGTGTCGGGCAGATCGAGCGCCAGATGGACATCGGCGGCCTCGGCCACGGGCCGCAGGCTGTGGCCCACGCCGGAGAGGCATTTGCCCAGATCGACGCGGTCGGTGGGGCGCACACGCTCGTCGGCCTCGACCCGGCTGAGGGACAGCAGATCGCGCACCAGACGTTCCATCCGCTGCGCCTCGGAGAGCATGACGCCGAGAAACCGCTCGGACGCGCGCGGATCGCCCTTGGCGGGGCCTTGCAGGGTTTCGATGAAGCCCATCAACGCCGTGAGGGGCGTGCGCAGCTCATGGCTGACATTGGCCACGAAGTCGCGGCGCATCTGCCCGGCCTGTTCGAGATGGGTGATGTCCTCGAAGCAGACCAGCGCACCCGAGGCGGCAGCGGTGTCGACCCGTGAGACGGTGACAACGAAACTGGTGTCCTGCCCGCCTTCGCTGCCGAGATAGCGCGTGGTGCGCCGGGTGCCGTCGCGCAGGGTGTTTTCGATGGCGTCGAGCACGGGGGGCTGGCGCAGGGCGGTGATGAAATGCCGCCCCACGATCAATTGCCCCAGAAGCGCGCGGGCCTGATCGTTGGCGGCAAGGATGCGCTCGCCCCGCCCGATCAGCACCGCGGGCAGCGGAATCGCGTCAAGCAGGGTCGAGAGCCCCTCGCCGGTCATGTGACGGGTGTCAGCCCGGCGCGGAACCGGCGCATGTTGCGCTGATAATTCCGCGCCGATTCCCGCAAGCCTTCGATCGCGGCCTCGTCCAATGTGCGGATCACGCGACCGGGCGATCCGACCACCAGCGAATTGTCGGGAATTTCCTTGCCTTCGGTGATGAGCGCCCCTGCCCCGATCAGGCAGTTGCGGCCGATCACTGCGCGGTTGAGGATCGTGGCCCCCATGCCGACAAGGGTGTTGTCGCCGATGGTGCAGCCATGCAGCATCGCCTTGTGGCCGATGGTGCAGCCGGCGCCGATGGTCAGCGGACAGCCCGGATCGGTATGCATGACGGTGTTTTCCTGCACATTGCTGCCCGCGCCGATCACGATCCCTTCATTGTCGCCGCGCAGGGTGCAGCCGAACCAGATGGAGGCGGCGTCCTGCAAGATGACACGGCCGATCACATTGGCATCGGGGGCGATCCAAGTGTCCTCGGCGATGGTGGGCGCAAGCCCGTCGAGAGCATAAAGGGTCATCGGGTTTCCTCGAATTCGCTGTGCAGGGCTTTGACATGGGCGTTCAGCCCCGGCTGCTGGATACGTTTGAGGCGCGCGGCCTCGATGATGGTTTTCAGGCGGCGGTCGGTTTCGTCCAGATCGTCATTGACCAGAACATAATCATATTCGGCCCAATGGCTGATCTCGTCCCAGCTTTTGCGCATCCGCTTGGCGATCACCTCGGGGCTGTCCTGCCCACGGGTTTCAAGGCGGCGGTGCAATTCGCGGATCGAGGGCGGCAGGATGAAGATCGACAGGGTATGAGGCCCGAGGGCCGAGTTCTGGATCTGCTGGGCGCCCTGCCAGTCGATGTCGAACAGCACGTCGCGCCCGGCATCGATGGCGGCCTGCACCGCGCCGCGCGGAGAGCCGTAGAAATTGCCGAACACATGGGCATGTTCCAGCATGTCGCCATTGGCCACGTCGCGCTGGAACTGTGCTTCGGTCAGGAAATGGTAATCTTGCCCGTCCACCTCGCCCTCGCGGGGGGTGCGGGTGGTGGCGGAGACCGAAAAGGAAATCGAGGGGTCCCAATCGCGCAGGCGCCGCGACAGGGTGGATTTGCCAGCCCCCGAGGGCGAGCTGAGGATGATGAGAAGGCCACGGCGGCGGGTCATTGCGGGGGCTCCTGCTGTGGGCTTTGGGTCATTCGACATTCTGCACCTGTTCGCGCATCTGGTCGATGACCGCCTTGAGATCGAGCCCGATGGCCGTCAGCGCGGTGTTCTGCGCCTTGGAACAGAGCGTGTTGGCCTCGCGGTTGAATTCCTGAGACAGGAAATCGAGCTTGCGGCCGATGGGCGCGCTTTCGGCCAGAAGGGCGCGGGCGGCGGCGACATGGGCGCGAAGGCGGTCGATTTCCTCGGTCACGTCGGATTTCACGGCGATCAGGGCCAGTTCCTGCGCGATACGGCCCGCATCGGCGCCGTCGGCATTGTCCATGATGCGCGCAAGCTGGGTGCGCAGGATGCCGGCCATGTCGGCGCGGCGGGTTTCGGCAGCTTGTCCGGCCTGTTCCGTCAGGCTGGCGATCTGATCCAGCTGATCGGACAGGATGGTGGACAGAGCGGCCCCTTCGGCGGCGCGCATGGCCAGGAAATCCGCAAGCGGCGCTTCGAAATCAGCGAGAATCGCGTCGCGCAGGGGGCCGGTTTCGGTCTCGGTGGTGGCGCTGTCGAGAACGCCGCGCATCGCCACCAGATCGGCGGGCGTGGAGGGCGCGAGCGTGACGCCGGTTTCCTGAGCGCGCGCCTCGACCCGGGCCATGGCGGCGAGGATGTCGTCAAGCGCGGCCTCGTTCACCGCAAGACGCCCGGCGCGGTCCTCGGACTGGACCCGCAGGCCGAGGCTGATATTGCCACGCGCCAGACAGGACGACAGGCGCGCGCGCAGCGCGGGTTCCAGCCCCTCGATCCAGTCGGGAAGCCGCAGGCGCAGATCCAGCCCCTTGCCGTTGACGGAGCGCAGCTCCCATGTCCAGGACTGGGGCCCGAACGCCCCCTTGCCCGAGGCGAAAGCGGTCATCGAATTCAGCACGGTATCCTCCGGACGGTGTGTGACCCGTCCTAGCCAGTCGGGCGCGGGCTGGCAAGCGGCGCGCTGGAGGTTAACCATTTGTGCGGAATTTTAAACAAAACTGAGGGCAATTGTGCCAAATACCCCGAAAGCGGCGCCGGTCGGCGGGATGCGGGCTGGCGACAAGGCGGCGGGACGATCCCCGCGGCAGGACGATCAAGGTGACAGGACGATCAACATGGTGTTCAAGGGCCCCTTCGGGCGAGGAAATGTGCTGACACTGGATGCCGCAGCAAAGCGGCGGACGGGTCTGCGTGCGCTGGATATCGAGGCGATGCGCGCCTATTGGACGGCGCAGCGCGCGGGCGGAGATGTGCCACGCCGGGCCGATATCGACCCGCGCAAGATTGCCGCGCTGTTGCCGGATGTGTTTGTCGCGGAGCGGATCGCGCCGGGTCTGGCGCGCATGCGGGTGGCCGGGCTGCATCTGAGCGACCTGATGGGTATGGAAGTGCGCGGCATGCCGATCAGCGCGCTGATCGAGCCGGGAGATCGCGACCAGCTGGCCGATCTGCTGGTGGATCTGTTCGACCGGCCCGCGACGCTGGATCTGGATCTGGTATCGGTGGGCGGTCTGGGGCGGTCGCAGCTGCACGGGCGGCTGATCCTGTTGCCGTTGCGCAGCGATCTGGGCGATATCTCGAGGGCGTTGGGCTGTCTGGTGACGGATGATGCGCCGGAGCGCACGCCGCGGCGGTTCTTTATCAAATCCTGCAAGATACAGCCGATCGGCGAGATGCCCCTGCCCGCGACGTCGACTGTCATGGAACGGCACACGGCGCGAGGCATAGAGCAGGGCATGGAGCAGCACACGGCGCCGAAACTAGCACGCTCAGAGCGGCCCTATCTGCGGCTGGTCAGGCAGGATGGCGCGGTCTAGCGGGACGGCGCGCCCGGCATATAAGGCAGGCGCCTAGAGAGCCAAAAAACAATCAAAGGCAACACGTTACAAAGCAAACCTCATGTGGTGAGAAGCAAGGCAAAAGGAGGACACCCCCCTTTTGCCACCTCCTATGCGCCGTCAGACAGCCTTGGCTGCCGGGGAGCGGGCCTCGCGCATGGCGACGAGTTCCTCGGCCACGAGGAAGGCCAGTTCGAGCGATTGGCTGGCGTTGAGGCGCGGATCGCATGCGGTGTGATAGCGATCCGACAGGTTCTCGTCGCTGAGCGCCCGCATGCCGCCGGTGCATTCGGTCACGTCCTGTCCGGTCATCTCGAAATGCACACCGCCGGGGATGGTGCCCTCGGCGCGATGGACGGCGAAGAACTCCTGCACTTCGCGCAGCACGTTTTCGAAAGGCCGGGTCTTGTAGCCGGTGGCGGATTTGATCGTGTTGCCATGCATCGGATCGCAGACCCAGACCACGTTGGCGCCCTCTTCGCGCACGGTCTTGATGAGGCGTGGCAGGTGATCGCCCACCTTGCCCGCACCAAAGCGCGCGATGAGCGTGAGGCGACCGGCCTCGTTTTCGGGGTTGAGCGTGGCCATCAGGCGCTTGAGATCGTCCGATTCCATCGAGGGGCCGCATTTCAGGCCGATCGGGTTGAGCACACCGCGCGCGAATTCGACATGCGCGCCATCAGGCTGGCGGGTGCGGTCGCCGATCCAGATCATGTGCCCCGAACCTGCCAGCCAGTTGCCGGAAGTGGAATCGAGCCGGGTCAGCGCCTCTTCGTATTCCAGCAACAGCGCCTCGTGGCTGGTGTAGAATTCCACGGTGGCCAGCTCATGCTGGGTTTCGGCGGTCATGCCGGCGGCGGCCATGAAATCCAGCGTGTCCTGAATGCGGCTGGCCATTTCGCGGTATTTGGCGGCCTTGGCGTCGTCGGTGAAGCCAAGCGTCCAGGAATGCACACGGTTCACATCGGCGAAACCGCCGGTGGAGAAGGCGCGCAGCAGGTTCAGCGTGGCTGCGGCCTGCGTGTAGGCCTGCAGCATGCGGGTGGGATCGGGGATGCGCGACTCGGGCGTGAAGGCCAGATCGTTGATGATATCGCCCCGGTAGCTGGGCAGCTCGACGCCGTTGAGCACCTCGGTGGGGGCGCTGCGGGGTTTGGCGAATTGGCCGGCCATGCGCCCGACCTTGACCACCGGCACCTTGGCGCCATAGGTCAGCACCATCGCCATTTGCAGCATCACCTTGAAGGTGTCGCGGATCGCATCGGCGGAGAATTGATCGAACGCCTCGGCGCAATCGCCCCCCTGCAGCAAGAACGCCTCGCCGCGCGATGCGGCACCGAGATGGCGCTTGAGCTTGCGGGCCTCACCGGCAAAAACCAGCGGCGGATAGTGCGACAGGCGCGCCTCGACCTCGGCCAGGGCGGCGGCGTCGGTGTAGTCGGGCATCTGGACGCGCGGCTTGGCGCGCCAGTCTGATTTGTGCCAATCGGTCATGGATATTCTCCGCTTGCAGGCCGTTCAGGGCCTTCCTATACAAAACACCCCATCGGGATACCATATCCGATTTAGGCCCATTGACGCAAAAGACAGGCTGTGGCTTGTGTCCCGGGTCGGGAAAATGTCACACTCGGACCGTGTGCCGCTGGACCGCGCCGCACATTTTAGGATGACCAGGACGATGCAGCCCGATCCAAAGACCGTCCCTGTCGACGCACCGAAGGCGCCGCGAAGGTTCGTCTTCGTGCTGCTCGACAATTTCACGCTGGTGAGTTTTTCGGCGGCGGTGGACAGCCTGCGGATCGCCAACCGGATGTCGGGGCTGACGCTGTACGAATGGAAGCTTGCGGGTGAGCCCGAGGATGGGCGGGTGTCCTGTTCGGCGGGGGCGGTGTTTCAGACGGATATGGGGCTTGATGAGCTCAACCGCGACGACACGCTGGTGATCTGCGGCGGTGCGGATGTGCAGCGCGCGACCACGAAGAAGCTGCTCAACTGGCTGCGCCGCGAGGCGCGACGGGGGCTGAAGATCGGCGGGCTGTGCACGGCGGCCTATGTGATGGCGCGCGCGGGTCTGCTGGATGGCAAGCGGGCCACCACCCATTGGGAGAACCACGACAGTTTCATCGAGGAGTTCGACGAGGTCGAGTTGACCAAATCGGTCTTCGTGGTCGATGGTTCGCGGATGACCACGGCGGGGGGCACCTCGTCGATCGACCTGTTTCTGAAGATCATCGCCGATGAGCATGGCGAGAAGCTGGCCAATGCGGTTGCGGATCAGTTGATCTATTCGTCGATCCGCACCGATCAGGACACCCAACGGCTGAGCGTGCCGACCCGGATCGGCGTGCGGCATCCCAAGCTGAGCCAGGTCATCCAGATGATGGAGGCCAATATCGAAGAGCCGATCAGCCCGTCGGTTCTGGCGCGGGATGTGGGCATGTCGACCCGGCAGCTGGAACGGCTGTTCCGGCGGTATCTCAACCGCAGTCCCAAGCGCTATTACATGGAATTGCGTCTGCAGAAGGCGCGCAACCTGCTGATGCAGACCGATATGACGGTCATCAACGTGGCGCTGGCCTGCGGGTTTGCCAGCCCCTCGCATTTCTCGAAATGCTACCGGGCGCATTACAATACAACGCCCTACCGCGAACGCGGGGCGCAGGCGGCGCGGCTGTCGGTGTGATGCGCACCTAGCCGGGGGTCATGCGGTAGAGCGCGCCCTGCCCCACCGACAGGAACCAGATCGCACCGTCCGGGCCTTCGCGAATGTCGCGCACCCGCAGCGTATCGGGGCTCTCGAGGCGCTCGACCTCTTGCAGGGGGTCGCCGGTGAGCCGCGAGATGTAGTCGAATTTGAGCGAGCCGACAAAGACATGCCCGCGCCATTCGGGCCAGAGCGCGCCGGAATAGATCATCATGCCGGAGGGCGCCATCGAAGGATCCCAGTAGAAGGCCGGTTGCTCCATGCCGGGCTTCGAGGTGCCTTCGCCGATCTTGAAGCCGGAATAGTGACGCCCGTAGGAGATCACCGGCCAGCCGTAATTGGCGCCGCGCCGCACCTTGTTGACCTCATCGCCGCCGCGCGCGCCATGCTCGACCACCCACAGATCGCCCGAAAGATCGAGTGCCGCCCCTTGGGGGTTGCGGTGGCCATGGGACCAGATCTCGGGTTGTGCGCCGGAGCGGTCGAGAAACGGGTTGCCGGGGGCCGGCGCACCGTCGCGGGTGATCCGCAGAACCGAGCCGTTCTCGTTGGACAGGTCCTGCGCCGAGGGCCGGTCGCCGCGATCGCCGGTGGTGACGAACAAATGCCCGTCCGGCGCCTCGACCAGCCGCGCGCCGAAATGCCGCCCGCCCGAGCTGCCGGGTTCCATCTGCCAGATGATCGTCCAATCAGTGAGGCGGCGGGCATCGGGTGATAGCTGCGCGCGGGCAACAGCGGTGCCGGCATCGGAGCCTTGCGGTGTCGAGAGGGTGAAGAACACCGTCCGGGAGCGCGAAAAATCGCGCGGCACGAGGACATCCAGCAACCCGCCCTGCCCGACCGCTGCAATCGGACCAAGCCCGGCCACCTCGTGCCGGGTGCCGTCCTGCAGATGCCAGAGCCGCCCATCGCGTTCGGTGACCAGCAACCCACCACCCGGCAGGAAGCCGACGGCCCAAGGCGCGTCGAACCCGTTTGCCACTTCGGTCAAGGTGAGTGGCCCCACGGAACTGTCGAGCGCGGCGGCAGGTGGGGCAATCAAGCCCAGGCAGACCAGCGCAGCGGCAATATGGCGGATCATCGAAACCTCCTTTGGTTGAGATCGGGCACAGACGGGCATCCCCCCGAATATCTTGGGGCGGATTGCCGCCCGGTCAATGGTGGCGCGTCAACGCGGCATTCCGGTTCCGCTTGATTTTCGGCTGCCTAAAGATAACGTCGGCTATCAAGGGATTTTCAATCAGGGAGCACACTCATGAAAAAACTACTGATAGCCACGGCTGCCGCCGCATTGAGTGCGGGCGCCGTGAGCGCGGATGATCACGCCGTCAAACTGGGCATCATCCTTGGCTTTACCGGCCCGATCGAGTCGCTGACCCCGCATATGGCGGGCGGCGCGGAACTGGCCATGACCGAGGTCACGGAGAGCGGCGCGCTTCTGGGTGGCAAGGCGGTGGAGCCGGTGCGCGCAGATTCCACCTGCACCGACGCAGGTGCCGCCAGCGCCGCCGCCGAACGCCTCATCACCTCGGATGGGGTCAAGGGCATCATGGGCGCGGATTGCTCGGGCGTGACCGGCGCGATCCTGTCGAATGTGGCCGTGCCCAACGGCATGGTGATGATCTCACCCTCGGCCACGTCGCCGGCGCTGACGACCGCCGATGACAATGGCCTGTTCTTCCGCACCGCGCCGTCGGATGCGCGGCAGGGCGAGGTTCTGGCCACAGTGCTGATGGAGCGCGGCATCGAAAGCGTCGCCGTGACCTATACCAACAACGATTATGGCAAGGGACTGGCTGACAGCTTTGCCGCCGCGTTCGAAGCGGCGGGCGGCAGCGTGACCACCACCGCCGCCCATGAGGACGGCAAGGCAGATTATTCAGCGGAAGTCGGCGCGCTGGCCTCGGCGGGTGGCGATGCGCTGGTCGTGGCGGGCTATGTCGATCAGGGCGGGCCGGGCGTGATCCGCGCCGCGCTGGACACCGGTGCGTTCGACCTTTTCGTGCTGCCCGACGGGATGATCGGCGCGGCGCTGGAGGAGACCTTCGGATCGGAGATCGACGGTTCGGTCGGCACGGTGCCGGGCACCGAAAGCGAGGGCGCAAACACCATGCTGGAGATGGCCGAGGCCGCGGGCATCGACGGAACCAGCCCCTATGTGGGCGAAAGCTATGACGCGGCGGCGCTTTTGATGCTGGCCATGCAGGCGGCGGGATCGGCGGAGCCGGGCGATTATTCGGCCAAGATCCTCGACGTGGCCAACGCCCCCGGTGAGCAGATCTTCCCCGGCGAGCTGGGTCGTGCGCTCGAGATTCTGGCCGGTGGCGGGGATATCGACTATGTTGGTGCCACGGATGTGGAGCTGATCGGACCGGGCGAAAGTGCCGGGTCCTATCGCGAGATCGTGATCGACGGCGGCAAGATCACCACGGCGGGCTATCGCTGAGCCGGGGGACGACACAAAAGGCCTGCCCGGGGGATCATCCCCCCGGGCCGGTGCATGACCGGCCGGGATCTTGTGCGGCGCGGATAAGGGGAAGAGAGCGGCGATGATTACTGTCGAGACCCTGCACAAGCATTTCGGCGGCTTTCACGCGGTGGATGGCGCAAGCCTGAGCGTGCGCGAAGGATCGATCACCGGGTTGATCGGCCCCAATGGCGCGGGCAAGACCACGCTGTTCAACGTGATCGCGGGTGTCCTGCCGCCGACATCGGGCCGGGTCACGATGCAGGGCGAGGATATCACCGGCCTGCCACCGCATGCGCTGTTTCACAAGGGCTTGCTGCGCACCTTCCAGATCGCGCATGAGTTTGCCTCGATGACATGCCGGGAAAACCTGATGATGGTGCCGGGTGGCCAATCGGGGGAGACGCTGTGGAACACCTGGTTCGGTCGCAAGCGCATTGCCGAGGAGGAACGCGCGCTGCGCGCGAAGGCCGATGAGGTGCTGGAGTTCCTGACCATTAGCCATCTGGCCGACCAGCGCGCCGGAGAGATTTCCGGCGGGCAGAAAAAGCTGCTGGAACTGGGGCGGACGATGATGGTGGATGCGCGCATCGTCTTTCTCGATGAGGTGGGCGCTGGCGTGAACCGCACCCTGCTGAACACGATCGCCGAGGCGATCCTGAACCTCAATCGCGAGCGCGGCTATACCTTCGTTGTGATCGAGCATGACATGGATTTCATCGGCCGGATTTGCGATCCGGTGATCTGCATGGCCGAGGGGCGCGTTCTGGCGCAAGGCACGCTGGACGAGATCAAGGCCAATGAGCAGGTGATCGAGGCCTATCTGGGCACAGGGCTGAAGAACAAGGACAAGGTGGGCGCATGACGGGGGCTGGTGTTTTCATCCGGGAGCGCACGCATG
>NZ_ABCR01000007.1:0-220828 GCF_000170875.1 Roseobacter sp. AzwK-3b | reverse complement strand
GATATTTCCGGCCAGAAGAAACGGGGACGTGCAAGCGCTTGGGTGGCGGTCATGGCTGAGCCTTTCCTGATCGGCGAGGCGATGACGGGCGGCTATGGCAAGACCGGGCCGGATATCCTGCATGGCTGCACGGTGGCGGTGGATCGCGGCGAGATCGCCGTGATCGTGGGCCCCAACGGTGCGGGCAAATCCACCGCGATGAAGGCGGTGTTCGGGATGCTGAATCTGCGCCAAGGCGCGGTCAGGCTGGATGGCGAGGACATCACGCGTCTGACGCCGCAAGAGCGCGTGCGACGCGGCATGGGCTTCGTGCCGCAGACCGGCAATATCTTCACCTCGATGAGCGTGGAGGAGAACCTTGAAATGGGAGCCTTTATCCGGGAGGACGACATTTCGGAGACGATGGAGCAGGTCTATGACCTGTTTCCGATCCTGCGCGACAAGCGCCATCAGGCGGCGGGCGAATTGAGCGGCGGGCAGCGCCAGCAAGTGGCCGTGGGGCGCGCGCTGATGACGAAACCCAAGGTGCTGATGCTGGATGA
Source organism: Roseobacter sp. AzwK-3b (assembly GCF_000170875.1). Lineage (NCBI taxonomy): Bacteria > Pseudomonadati > Pseudomonadota > Alphaproteobacteria > Rhodobacterales > Roseobacteraceae > Roseobacter > Roseobacter sp. AzwK-3b. The sequence continues at coordinate 220,286 of NZ_ABCR01000007.1, read as the reverse complement.
GCCGACCGCGGGGGTGAGCCCGATCGTCATGGATGAGCTGTTCGACCGGATCCTCGAGATCGCGCGCACCGGGATGCCGGTGCTGATGGTGGAGCAGAACGCGCGCCAGGCGCTGGAGATCGCCGACAAGGGCTATGTGCTTGTGCAGGGGCGCAATGCCCATACCGGCAGCGGCAAGGAGCTGTTGGCGGATGCGGATGTGCGGCGGAGTTTTCTGGGCGGATGAGCGGGGTCTGGACATATCGGGCGGCGGCTCTTGCGATGGCGCTTTTGGGCGGGGCTGCGGCCGAGGCCGACGCCGGGGGGCTGACTTGTGTCGCCAATATCCAGTGCCGGGGTGATGCGCAGCGCATGTGCGCGCCTTCGGGGCTGCGCATCGAGGCGGCGCGACGCGGTGGCCGGGTCGATATGTGGATCGACGGGCAAGGGCCGTATGTGGCGCGGGTGAGCGGCGGCTTGGCGCCGCTTCGGCTGGAGGTGCCGCTTTTTGCGGGTCATGCCCTGAGCGTGGCGCCGGATGGGCGCTTTGTCTGGTTGGGCAATCGCGGCAAGCGGTTTTCCGGCCAATGCGAGGGGGCGCTGTGATGGATATCCTCAACGCGCTTGTGGCGCTGGCCAATTTCGTGCTGGTGCCGGCGCTGGCCTATGGCAGCCAGCTGGCGCTTGGCGCGCTTGGGGTGACGCTGATCTATGGGATTCTGAGGTTTTCGAATTTCGCCCATGGCGACACGATGGCCTTCGGCACGATGGTCACGATCCTTGTCACATGGGCCATGCAGGCGGCGGGCATCGGTCTTGGACCTTTGCCCACCGCCCTTCTGGCCCTGCCCTTCGGCATCCTGGGCTGCATGGCGCTGGTGCTGGTCACCGACAGGGTGGTCTATCGGTTCTACCGGGTGCAGAAGGCCAAACCCGTGATCCTTGTGATCGTGTCGATCGGGGTGATGTTCATTCTCAACGGGCTGGTGCGCTTCGTGATCGGGCCTGATGACCAGCGCTTTGCCGATGGCGAGCGGTTCATCATCTCGGCGCGGACCTTCAAGGAGATGACCGGCCTCGAGGAAGGCCTGGCGATCCGCACCACGCAAGGCATCACGGTGGTGACGGCGGTGATCGTGGTGGCGCTGCTGTTCTGGTTTCTCAACCGCACGCGCACCGGCAAATCCATGCGCGCCTATTCCGACAACGAGGATCTGGCGCTTTTGTCGGGGATCAACCCGGACCGGGTGGTGATGGTGACATGGCTGATCGTGGCGGCGCTGGCGACGGTGGCGGGGGTGCTTTACGGGCTGGACAAGAGCTTCAAGCCCTTCACCTATTTCCAGCTGCTGCTGCCGGTCTTCGCCAGCGCCATCGTGGGCGGACTTGGCAATCCTCTGGGCGCCATTGCCGGAGGGTTCATCATCGCCTTCAGCGAGGTCACCATCACCTATGCGTGGAAAAAGGTGCTGGGCTATGTGATGCCCGAAGGGCTGGAGCCTGAGGGGCTGGTGCAGCTTTTGAGCACGGATTACAAATTCGCGGTCAGCTTCGTGATCCTGCTCATCGTGCTCTTGTTCCGGCCCACGGGGCTGTTCCGGGGGAAATCGGTATGAGCGAGACGATGCGCAACACCGCCCTTTTCGGGCTCGTGGCGGGGCTGATCGTGCTGACCGGCATCATGCAGAGCTGGAACAGCGCGCTGCTCATTGTCAATATGGGGCTGATTTCGGCGATCATGGCGCTTGGCGTGAACCTGCAATGGGGCTTCGCGGGGCTGTTCAATGTGGGCGTCATGGGCTTTGTGGCCCTGGGCGGGCTGGCGGCGGTTCTGGTGTCGATGCCGCCCACGACCGAGGCCTGGGCGGCGGGCGGCGCGCGGGTGCTGGCGGGGCTGGCCACGGGCGCGGGCGTGCTGGTGGCGACGATACTCGTGCGGCGCAAGATGCGGCCCGGCGGCCTGCGGGGGCTGGTGACGCTGACCCTGCTGGTGGGCGGATTTTTCGTCTTTCGCGCGGTGTTCGATCCGGGCGTCGAGGCGGTGGAGGCGGTCAACCCGGCCGGCACGGGCTATCTGGGCGGGCTGGGCCTGCCGGTGCTTCTGGCCTGGCCGGTGGGTGGGCTGCTGGCGGCGGGGGCGGCATGGATCATCGGCAAGGCGGCTTTGGGGCTGCGTTCGGATTACCTGGCGATCGCGACGCTGGGGATCGCCGAGATCATCCTGGCGGTCCTGAAAAACGAGGATTGGCTGGCCCGGGGGGTCAAGAACGTGAACGGCCTGCCGCGCCCGATCCCCTACGAGGTGGATCTGCAGAACGATCCGGGCTTCGTGGCGACGGTGCAGGGCTTTGGTTTCGATCCGGTGACGGCCTCATCGATCACGGTCAAGCTGGGCTATGCGGGGCTGTTCACCTGCGTCCTGCTGGTGATCCTTGTTGCGGCACAACTGGCGCTCAACAGCCCCTGGGGGCGGATGATGCGCGCCATACGCGACAATGAGGTGGCGGCCGAGGCGATGGGCAAGGATGTCACGCGGCGCCATCTGCAGGTGTTCATCCTCGGCAGTGCGGTCTGCGGGATCGCGGGGGCGATGATGACGACGCTCGACGGGCAGCTTATCCCGACCTCGTACCAGCCGCTGCGCTTTACCTTCCTTGTCTGGGTGATGGTGATCGTCGGCGGATCGGGCAACAATTTCGGCGCGGTACTGGGCGGGTTCCTGATCTGGTTCCTGTGGGTGCAGGTCGAGCCGATGGGGCTGTGGCTGATGCAGGTGATCACGGCACCACTGGCCGAGGGCAGCGCGCTCAAGGCGCATCTGCTGGAGAGTGCCGCGCATATGCGGCTCTTGACGATGGGGGTGATCCTGCTGCTGGTGCTGCGGTTCAGCCCACGCGGGCTGATCCCGGGAAAGTAGAGATGCCGCCCGGTGGCAAAGCGCCGGGGGCCCTGCCCCCGGACCCCCGGGATATTTGCGGCCAGAAGAAACGCGCGCGAAACGGGAAGGGCCGGTGCGCGGCGAGGATCAGGCGCGCTGATGGCCGATCCGGGCGATGCCGAGCACGTCGAGAACCTTGGCCTCGATATGGTCGGCGTCGAGACCGGCGGTGGCATACATGTCTTCGGGGCTGGCCTGATCGATGAAGGTATCGGGCAGCACCATGGAGCGGAATTTCAGCCCGTCATCGAACACGGCGTGATCGGCGAGAAGCTGCGCCACATGGCTGCCGAAGCCGCCGACGGCGCCTTCTTCGATGGTGATGAGCGCCTCGTGGCGGGCGGCGAGACCCAAGATCAGATCGCGGTCCAGAGGTTTGGCGAAGCGTGCATCGGCCACACTCGGGGTGATGCCGCGCGCGCGCAGGGCCTCGGAGGCTTTCATCACCTCGCCCAGCCGGGTGCCGAAGGACAGGAGCGCGACACGGCTGCCTTGCTGGATCATGCGGCCCTTGCCGATCTCGAGCACCTCGCCGCGTTCGGGCATCTCGACGCCCTGACCCTCGCCGCGGGGATAGCGAAAGGCGATGGGGCCCTCATCATGCGCGACGGCGGTGGCGACCATGTGTTTCAGCTCGGCCTCGTCGGCGGCGGCCATCACGGTGAAGCCCGGCAGATTGGCGAGATAGGCAACATCGAAGGCACCCGCATGGGTCGGACCATCGGCCCCCACGAGCCCCGCGCGGTCGATGGCGAAGCGCACCGGCAGACGCTGGATCGCCACGTCATGCACCACCTGATCGTAGCCGCGCTGCAGGAAGGTGGAATAGAGCGCGCAGAAGGGTTTCATCCCGCCCGCAGCAAGCCCTGCGGCGAAGGTCACGGCATGCTGTTCGGCGATGCCCACATCGAAGCAGCGCGAGGGGTAGCGCTTCTCGAAGAGGTCCAGCCCGGTGCCTTCGGGCATGGCGGCGGTGATGGCGCAGATCCTGTCGTCTTGCGCGGCATGCTCGAGCAGGGCATCGGCGAAGACGCGGGTGTAGCTGGGCGCGTTCGAGGGCGCTTTTTTCTGCTCGCCGGTCACCAGGTCGAATTTCGCGGTCGCATGGCCGCCATCGCGGCGCGCCTCGGCAGGGCCGTAGCCCTTGCCCTTGCGGGTGATGACATGGATGAGCGTGGGGCCGGTGGCCCGCGCGCGCACGGTGCGCAGCACCGGCAGCAGCTGGTCCATGTCATGCCCGTCGATCGGGCCGATATAGCTGAAGCCAAGCTCTTCGAAGAGCGTGCCGCCGACGGTCAGGCCCTTGAGCATGTCCTTGGCCCGGCGCGCGCCTTCCTGAAAGGGCGGCGGCAGGAGCGACACGGCACCTTTGGCGGCGGCCTTGAATTCCTGGAACGGCTCGCCCGCATAGAGCCGTGAGAGATAGGACGACAGCGCGCCTACGGGCGGCGCGATGGACATCTCGTTGTCGTTGAGAATGACGATCAGGCGTTTCTTGAGGTGGCCTGCGTGGTTCATCGCCTCGAAGGCCATGCCCGCCGACATCGCCCCGTCGCCGATCACCGCGATCGCGTCGCCATGGCCGGTCTCGCTGGCACCGCCTAAGTCGCGGGCCACGGCAAAGCCGAGGGCCGCGCTGATCGAGGTGGAGCTATGGGCGGCGCCAAACGGATCATAGGGCGACTCGGAGCGTTTGGTGAAGCCCGACAGCCCGTCCCTCTGACGCAGGGTGCGGATGCGGTCGCGGCGCCCGGTGAGGATCTTGTGCGGATAGGATTGGTGGCTGACATCCCAGATGATCTTGTCGCGCGGCGCATCGAACACCGCATGCAGCGCCACGGTCAATTCCACCACGCCAAGCCCTGCGCCCAGATGGCCACCCGTCTCGGAGACGCAGGAGATCGTCTCGGCGCGCAGGTCATGGGCCAGCCCGACAAGCTGCGCATCGGAGAAGCGCTTGATATCGGCGGGGCTTTGGACAAGGTCCAGAAGCGGGGTGTCGGGACGGTTGGACATGGTGGCGTGCGCCCTCCTTGGGGCAAAACTCAGCTGTGACGCGAGATAACGAAGCGAGCGAGCGCCCGCAAGCTTTCGGCGTCATCGCCGTAACCAGATAGCGCATCACAGGCATGGTCAACCAGCGATGCGGCCCGGGCACGTGCCTCATCGAGCCCCAGAAGCGACACGAAGGTGGCCTTGCCGGCGGCGGCGTCCTTGCCCACGGCCTTGCCGGCGGCGGCCGCATCCCCGATCACGTCGATCACGTCATCCTGGATCTGGAAGGCCAGACCGAGCGCTGCGGCATAGGCGGCAAGCGGTGCTGTGTCGGCCAGTGCCATGCGCGGCCCGGCACAGGCCGCCCATTCGATCAGCGCGCCGGTCTTGCCCGCCTGCAGATGGGTGATCTCATCGAGGGTCAGGGGGCGGTCGGCGGTTTCGGCGGCGATGTCGAGCGCCTGGCCCAGCACCATCCCCTGCCCGCCTGCCGCACGCGCAAGGCTGAGCGCCAGATCGGCGCGGGCCTGCGCCGTGGCGGCGCCGTCGGGATGGGTGGCCAGTTCGAAGGCGAGCGCCTGCAGCGCGTCGCCGGTCAGAACGGCGGTCGCCTCGTTCCAGCGGATATGCACGGTGGGCTGGCCCCGGCGCAGATCGTCATCGTCCATGCAGGGCAGATCGTCATGCACCAGCGAATAGGCGTGCATCGCCTCGATCGCGCAGGCAGGCCAGAGCGCCCGCGCCTCGGGGATATCATGCAGGCGCGCGCCATCCAGAACCAGCCGCGCGCGGATGCGTTTGCCGCCCGAGCAGGCATAGCGCATGGCCTGCGCCACGGCGCCATCCCCGAAGGCTGCCAGCACCCGGTCAAGATGATCCTGAACGCGCGCTGCCTGCTGCCCGCTTTCACCGAAGCTCACCGGCGCACCGGCCCTGTCGCCGTGCTCCATCGGGTCACAGGCCTTCGACAGGCTGTGTTCCGGTGGGGGTGCCATCGCCATCAAGCGTGATCGCGGCGACCTTTTCCTCGGCTTCCTTGAGCTTGGTCTCGCAGCGTTTCTTGAGCTGCGCGCCGCGCTCGTAGAGTTTGATCGACGCATCAAGCGCGACATCGCCGCGTTCAAGCTTGCCCACGACCTCTTCGAGCTCTTTCATGGCGTCTTCGAAAGACATCTCGGAAACGGGGGTGTCGGTCATGGGATATGTCCTGTGTGCTTGTCCTTTGTGCGCCCACCTTACCGGTGGCGGCGGGCGGGTTCAATTCGGTTGACGCAGGCAAATGGCTGGGAAATGGTCAGGCCATGAGCACATCCCGTCAAAGTGATCGCATGCCGGATCTGGAGGCCCTGGAAGAGATTGTCGGTCGCTTCGAAGCGGCCCGTTCGGCCGATCCCGGCCTTGCGGATGCCGAACTGGGCGATCTCATCCGTGTTGTGCCGGGCAAACGCGCGGTGATCCGGGGAAGGGTCGGCGGGCGGGCCTGTGTCTGGCGGATCTTCATGGACCCGCTGGACGACGTCTCGTCCCGCGAATGGGAGGAATTGCAGCGCATCTGGCCGGAGATGCAGGGCAAGCGGTTCCGCGTGGTCGAGCCGCTGCGTCACAATGCCGAGCATCGGTTGCTGGCGATCGAGGAGGTGGAGGGCACGCCCTTGCTGGAGCTGGTGCGCGCCGCGCCCGAGGCGGTGCGCACGGATCTGGTGACACCGGCGGCGGGCTGGCTTAGGCGCTATACCGAAAGCACCGAAAGCTGGCTGCCGGCCAAGCCGCTGGGATGGCTCAAGCGCGCTGAGCGTGCGTCGGCGACGCAGCCATTTGCACGGTTGCGCAGGCTCGAGACGCAGCTGATCGCACAGATGACCCGTCTGGCCGAGCGGATCGAGGGGCTGGAATGGCGCGTCGCCATCAGCCATGGCGATTTTCATCCCAACAACCTGATCGTCGCGGGTGAGCGGATGACCGGCATCGACACCGGCGGATCAGGGCGGATGCCGATCTACAAGGATATCGCACGCTTTGCCATGCATATGGGACGGCGCGGCGTGATTCCGTCGGGGCGCCGCGTGCTGGGGGTGGATGGCGCCCTTCTGGATGCGTTCACCGAGGCTTTCGCGATGACCGAGGCGGAACGCCGGTGCATCCTGCCGTTCATGCTGGGGGTCGACGCGCTGCTCAGGGTCGAGACGCGCGCGCTGTCGAAATCGCGCATTCGGCGCGCGGGCGAGATGTACGAGGCGCTCATCGAGGATATGAGCGGACTTTAGCGGCCCTTGAAAAGCCCGCCCAATATCCCGCGCACGATCCGGCGGCCCGTGGTGCCCTTGAGCTCTTTCAGAACCGCGCCGGTCAGGGCCTCGCCGAAGGCGCCAAGCCCCGAGTCGTCCTTGTCCCGGGCGCCGGACCCGCTGACGCGCGTGCCCGAATACCGCCGCGCGGCGGTGAATTCGCGCGGCTCTTCCGCCTCGGACGCAGGCGGGGCGTTTTCGGCCAACTCGGCCTCGGCTGCGGCTTTGGCCGCCTCTGCGGCGCGTTCGGCGAGGATCTCATGGGCCGATCTGCGATCAATCACCGTCTCGTATTTTCCGGCGAGCGGCGAGGTGGCGATCACGCCCGCGCGCGTGATGGCATCCACCGGACCCAGTTTCGACGAGGGCGGGCGGATCAGCGTACGCTCCACCACGCCCGGCGCGCCCTTGGCCTCGAGCATCGAGGTCACCGCCTCGCCGGTGCCGACATCGCGGATCGCGTCGGCGGTGTCGAAACGCGGGTTCGGGCGATAGGTTTCGGCCGCACGCATCAACGCCTTCTGGTCGCGGGCGGTAAAGGCGCGCAGCGCGTGCTGCACACGGTTGCCAAGCTGTCCCAGGATATCTTCGGGAACGTCATCGGGGTTCTGGGTGATGAAATAGACCCCGACCCCCTTGGAGCGGATCAGGCGCGCGACCTGTTCGACCTTGTCCACCAGCGCGTCGGGCGCATCGTCGAACAGAAGATGCGCCTCGTCGAAGAAGAACACCAGCTTGGGTTTGTCGGGATCGCCCACTTCGGGCAGGCTTTCGAAGAGTTCCGACAGAAGCCACAGAAGGAAGGTGGCATAAAGCCGGGGAGAGCCCATCAGCTTGTCGGCGGCAAGAATGTTGATCCGCCCGCGCCCATCCGGCGCGGTCTGCATCAGATCGGCAAGGTCCAGTGCCGGTTCGCCGAAAAACTCCGTGGCCCCCTGATTTTCCAGCACCAGAAGCTGGCGCTGGATCGCGCCCACCGATTGCGGCGAGACATTGCCATACCGCAGCGACAGCGCATCGCGGTTCTCCCCGACCCAGACCAGAAGCGCCTGCAGATCCTTGAGATCCAAGAGCGGCATCCCCTCTTCGTCCGAGACCCGGAAGGCGATGTTCATGATGCCTTCCTGCGCCTCGCTGAGACCCATCAGGCGGCTCAGCAGAAGCGGGCCCATCTCGGCCACGGTGGTGCGGACGGGATGGCCCTGCTCGCCGAAGAGATCCCAGAAGGTGACCGGGAAGGACTCGTAGCGATAATCGGCAAAGCCGATTTGAGTGGCGCGCTTGGTGAAGGCCTCGTGCAGCTTGAACTCGGCACTGCCCGAGGCGGCCAGCCCCGACAGATCGCCCTTCACATCCGACAGGAACACCGGCACGCCCGCCGACGAGAACCCTTCGGCGAGTATCTGCAGGGTGACCGTCTTGCCGGTGCCGGTGGCCCCCGCGATCAGCCCATGCCGGTTGGCGTATTTCAGTGACAGGCCCTGAGCGGTGCCGTAATCGGCGCCACCGCCCCCGATGAAGATATGTTTGTCCATGTCACTCGCCCCCGTCCGGTTTTTCACGCTTCGAACATACTTGCTTAACGTTTGACCGCCAGTATGAATCTTGCCCCGAATCTCATGTCCTCCTGGTTCGGGGTGACTTCCTCCCTGTCAGACTGGCCGCGTCTTCGGACGCGGCCTTTTTTGCACTTATGGTTCTCTTTCGACTGTTGACGGATAGCGATAACTGTCCTAGCGTTTGCTCAATTACTAAGTCGGCCAGTCCGGCAGGGAGACTAAGGGAAAGAGGCCGCAAGGTCTCTTTTCTGTTTTTCGCGACATGCGGCGGCGACGGAACAGCCCTGCGCCATTGTCCGGGACGACCATCCGGCGCGGGCGTTCGAGCGGCGGTTTGTCGCCGTGATGAAGGGCGCGGAATGGGATTTGATCCTGACACCTCGGCAGCGCCATGTTAGAGCGCATGAAATGTAACTTAGTCAGATGAACGGGGACGCAATGCCCAGACTTCTTCACCTTCTTCCCTTGGTCGCCCTTCTGGGCATGAGCACCTCGCTTGCCGCACAGGACACCGCGACAGGCGACAGCGCCACGGACCCGGCCCAGACCACGCAGCCTGAGACAGCGCCCGAGACCGCACAGGACCCATCCGCGGCCGAGCCGGAAACTCCCGGAGAAGCGGCACAGCCCGATGAGGAACTGGATCTGGGCCGTCCCGCGCGGGAGAATCCGAACTACATCAAGGAACAATATGGCGACTGGCAGTTGCGCTGCTTCCGCAGCGGCGGCGAGGAAGACCCCTGCCAGATGTACCAGCTGCTGACCGAAGAGGCCGGCAACCCGGTTGCGGAATTCAGCCTGTTCCGCCTGCCCGAGGGTGCGCAGGCCGTGGCGGGTGCTACGATCATCGTGCCGCTCGGCACGCTTTTGTCCGAAGAGCTGAAGCTGTCGGTCGATGGGGGCCGCGCCAAGACCTATGCGTTCTCCTTCTGCACGATGGTGGGCTGTTATGCCCGCATCGGCTTCACGCAGGCGGATATCGACGCGTTCAAGGCGGGCGGCATGGCCAATCTGCAGATCGTCCCGGCGCAGGCGCCCGATCAGGTGGTGGATATCAAGGCCTCGCTTTCAGGCTTCACCGCCGCCTATGACAATGTGACCATCGTCGACAACTGACGCGCCGGATGGTCCGACGGTTCAGGGCGCAGCGCTTCAAGCGTTGCGCCTTTTTCTTTGCGTAACAGCGTGTTGCGAACGAAAGCTCAGGTGAACCGCTTGAGGGCCAGAACCGCGTTCAAGCCGCCGAAGGCAAAGGCGTTCGACAGCGCCACGCTGACATCCGCCTCGCGCGCCTCATTGGGCACGACATCGAGCGCGCATTCGGGATCGGGCTCCTCATAGCCAATGGTCGGCGCGATCACCCCATCGCGGACCGCCAGGATGCAGGCCAACAGCTCGACCGCGCCGGTGCCACCGATCAGATGGCCATGCATCGACTTGGTCGAGGAAATCATCAGCCGGTCGGCATGGGCGCCGAACACATCGGCCACAGCCGCGCTTTCGGTCTTGTCATTGGCCGCCGTGCCGGTGCCATGCGCATTGATATAGCCCACATCCGACGGATTGAGCCGAGCATCGGCCAGCGCGCCCTTGATCGCGCGGGCCGCCCCCTGCTTGGAGGGCATCACGATATCGGCGGCATCCGAGGACATCGCATAGCCCGCCACCTCGGCAAGGATCTCGGCGCCGCGGGCGCGGGCATGCTCGTATTCCTCGAAGACGAAGATCCCCGCGCCTTCGCCCTGCACCATGCCGTTGCGATTGGCCGAGAACGGGCGGCACCCATCCTTGGACATCACCCGCAGACCTTCCCATGCCTTGACGCCACCGAAGCACAGCATGGATTCCGACCCGCCCGTGACCATCACCGGGGTCATGCCGCCATGCACCATCTGAAACGCCTGTGCCATCGCGTGATTGGACGAGGCGCAGGCGGTCGAGACGGTAAAGCTCGGCCCCTTGAGATTGAACTCCATCGACACATGGCTGGCAGCGGCATTGTTCATCAGCTTGGGCACGACGAACGGATGCACCCGGTTCTTGCCGTCCTCATAGACCGAACGGTAATTCTCGTCGAGCGTGGTCATTCCGCCGCCGGAATTGCCCAGCACGACCCCGGCCCTTGCGGCCAGCTCGCCGGAAAACTCGAGCCCCGACTGGGCAATCGCCTCGCGGGCGGCGATCAGCGTGAATTGGGTAAACCGGTCGTAGAGCGACAATTGCTGGCGATTGAAGCGGGTTTCCGGCTCGTAGCCGCGCACCTGCCCGCCGATGCGGATGGCCAGCCGGTCGACATCGCGAAACTGCAGATCACCGATCCCGCAGCGCCCTTCGCGCATCGCCTCGAGCGTGTCGGGCACGTTGTGGCCAAGCGCGTTGATCGTGCCCGCGCCCGTTATGACGACACGTTTCACGACTGCTCTTTCACAAGCGCCTCGATGCCGTCGATGATGCTGGCCACCGAGGAGATGTCGAACTCGCTCTCTTCGGGTGCGTTTGCGTTGAACGGCACCGAGATGTCGAATTCTTCCTCGATCGCGAAAATACTTTCAACCAGCCCGAGGCTGTCGATGCCCAGATCCTCCAGCGTGCTTTCGGGTGACACATCCGAAGAATCGAGTACGGCTTGCTGTGCGATGATGTCGATCACGCGGTCCTTGATGCTGCTCATTGCGGTCACCTTCCCGAAGTCATCCCCAGAATCACCGTGGATTTAGTCACTCTGCCTCAGGTTTGAAACAGTTTTCTTGAGATCCGCGACATCCTGGAAAAGCCGTTTGAGACGGCGCAATCCCTTGTAGACCTCCATCTGGCTGTCCATCTTCATCGCCGGATATCCCAGCATCACGCGACCGGCCGGGATATTCGACAAGGCCTTGGTCGCCCCGCCGCAGATGACATTGTTGCCGACGAACAGATTGTCGCCGATGCCGGTTTGACCGGCCATCACAACATTATCGCCGATCACTGCCGATCCGCCGATGCCGACCTGACCACACAGCAGCGTGTCGCGGCCAATGATGACGTTGTGTCCGATCTGCACAAGGTTGTCGATCTTGGTGCCGTTGCCGATCTGCGTGTCGCGTATGGTGCCCCGGTCGATGCAGGTATGCGAGCCGATTTCGACATCATCGCCGATGGTGACGCCACCCAGACTGTAGATACGGGCATAGGGCTGGCTCTTGACCTCGCCCTGATCGCCAAGCGTGGCGCGGGCGCGTTCCACTCCGGATTGCTCGGGCGTGACAAAGGAGAACCCGTCGCTGCCGATAACCGCGTTGGGCTGCGCGATGAAGCGGTCACCGATGCGCACGCGCGGCCCGATCCGCACCCCTTCGCGCAAGAAACCGCCCTGCCCGATCACGCTGTCCGCGCCGATGAAACACTGCGGGCCGATCACCGTGCCTGCACCGATCCGGGCGCCCGCCCCGATCACGCACAAAGGCCCGACGCTGACGCCCTCGGCCAGCTCCGCCCGTGGGTCGATCACCGCCGAGGGATGAATGCCGCTGTCCCAGCCCTGCCCCGGGTCCATCAACGCCGAGAGCCCCGCCAGAGCGAAACGCGGGCGCGGCGCGATGATCGCAGCCTCAAGCCCGAGCGCGGCCCAGTCGGCCCCCTGCCACAGCATCGCGGCGCGCGCGCGCCCATGTTCGATCTTCTCGGCATATTCGGGCTTCATCGCCAGCGCGAGATCGCGCGGCCCGGCATCTGACGGCTCTGCGACGGCGTCGATTTCCAAATGGGTCGCTCCCAGGGCGTTTGCCCCGAGAGAGTCGGCAATCTGCTGGACGGTATAGGCCATGACACTCCCCTCGATACGGAGTGTGGTTTACCCCTGAACCGCGCGCAGAGAAACCCCTGCCTTGTCAAGCGCATCCCAGATCCGCCCATCGCGCCCATAGATGTCGCGACGATACTGAACCGGGCCTTTCGCCTGCGTGAACGCGGTGCGGTAAATGATATGCACCGGCACGACCTGCTCGAGGTTCACCCGCTTTTCGCGGCCTGTATCGAGAATCGAATGAAAGGTCCGCTTGGGGTCGGTCTCTTGCTTGGACAACAGCTCATAAGCCAGCTCGAACGGCTTTTGCACGCGCACGCAGCCGTGGCTATAGGCGCGCACTTCGCGTCCGAACAGATCCTTGGCCGGCGTGTCATGCAGATAGATGTTGTACTTGTTGGGGAACATGAACTTGACCAGCCCCAGAGCATTGCTCTGAGAGGGCGGCTGCTTGATCGAGAACGGGAAATTCGAGGCATTGTAGGCCGCGAAATTCACCGCGCCACGGCTGACCTGCTGGCCACGGTTGTTATAGAGCTTGAGATGGCTGACCGCGTTGGGGTTGCGCTTCATCTTGGGCAGGTATTCCCCAACGGCGATCGAGCGCGGCACATGCCATGTCGGGTTGATGACCATATGGTCCATCTCGTCAGAAAACTCGGGGCTTCGCCGGTCGCCGGTATTCTTGCCGATGACCACCCGGGTTTCGAAACTCACCGCGCCATCGTCGATGATGCGGGCATGAAAATCGGTCAGGTTCACAAGGATATGCCGCTCGCCCAAGGCCATATTGATCCAGCGTTCACGCTCCATCGCGACAATCAGCGATTTCAGCCGCTCCTGCACGGGCACGTTGATCTCGGCCAAAGTGCCCGGACCGGCCACGCCATCGGGGGTCAGCCCATGCGCCAGCTGGAATCTCTGCACCGCATGCAACATGGTCTCGTCATAGAGCTGTGTTGCCGAGCGGTCGAGAAACCCCATCGCCACGAGCCGGTCGCGCAGCGCCGTGACCGCAGCCCCCGATTGGCCGGGTTTCACCGACTCCGCCGAAACGGTCGGCCCCCATCCGCCCCTGTCGGCCAGCCGTTCGAGACGCAGCTTTTCCTTCATCAGACGGGCATATTCGTTGGATTGCGGCGGCAGAGCGCGGAAAAAAGCCGACGGGCTGGATTGCATGAAGTTGGTCAGATAAGACAGCCGCTCACGATAGGGCACTTGCCGCTTGATGTCGTCATCCACCTGTCCCGGCACCAGAAGGCCGGTCTGCATGTCGCGCGAAAGCCGCAGGAACACCTGGCTGAGCGCAACCTCGGCCTTGCCCAGATCGCGGGCGCTGCGGGCGGATTTCAGCTGTGCCATAAGCCCCTCGGCGTCATAGCGTGCCGCCGGAAGCCCGTGATCCTCGGCGCTGCGGATCGCATCGAAAAGCGCCACGCGCCGGGCCTTGTCGGGCGCGCTGTCGCCGATCCAGATGCCGGTGAATTCATTGTCCTGATAAAACGCCGCCAGATCGCGGTCCTTGGCAGCGGCTTCGGCAACCGCCTGTTTGAAGGCGGTGACCTGCGCCTGCGCGCCCGTGCCCAGCAGAAGCTGGCCCAGAAAGATCAGTGAACTCAGCAAAACCGCCCTTGGCAGGACAGTGGCAATCATCGGCATCGCGTTCCCTCGGCTCATTCGGTGTGTAAACACATGCTTGAGTGTTCCAGTACTCGCCTGCCGCTTGTCCATAAAATTCTGTGTGATCCTCCAAGACGGCCCAAGGGCTGCGGCGAAAACGCATCGTCTTAAGTGTAAAACGGTGACACTGGTTCCAGTTTGCGCAAAAAACTGCCGAAAAATCTTGATCGTTTCAATTTGCATCAAAACAGGCTTGGTCCGTGATTCTTTTTATGCGATAAGTTTCACGCACTTGGGGAACAGACACCGAGTTCGCTGGATAGCGGACCGAACGAGCAAGATACGGGACAGGCGCTAAGCATATGACGGACAACAGCTCTTCGGGCATCACGCGTCGCGCGTTGCTGGGTGCTTTTGCAGCCAGCGCGGTTGCGGCGGCACCGACCTACTCGAACGCCGCTGGCTTCCTTCGCGGAGCAGGCGACATCAGACGGTTGCGGATGACATCTCCGCGCACGGGCGAAAGCATCGACACGATCTACTGGATCGAAGGCGACTATATCCGCGACGCAGTTCGCGAGGTTTCGCTCTTCATGCGCGACTGGCGGACGAATGACGTGCACAACATCGACCTGCGCACGATCGACATCATGGCGGCGGCGCATAATCTCATGGATGTGACCGAACCCTACATGCTCTTGTCGGGATATCGCAGCCCCAAGACCAACGCGATGCTGCGCAGCCGCTCGAGCGGTGTGGCGCGCAACTCCCTGCATCTGCAGGGCGAAGCGGCGGATCTTCGGCTCAATTCCCGCTCTGTCGGGCAGATGTTCCGCGCGGCCTCGGCCTGCAGGGGCGGTGGCGTCGGCAAATATTCCGGGTCCAACTTCGTGCATATGGATTGCGGTCCTGTGCGCACCTGGGGCGGCTGAGCACGATCTCTCCCACACCCTGTTGGACATAAAAAAACCGGCCCTTAGCAGAGGCCGGTTTTTCATGTCTTCCAGCGATCCCGTCCCTCAAGCGTTCCGCCTTCAACCTGAGGCATCAGCGACAGGCGGAACGCGTGCAACGATTGAACAAAGCACTGCATTTCGCGAAAATCTGTGATCCAGGTTTTTCGCGAAACGCTTTCGGGTCAGCCGATTTTCTTCAGTCGCGCCGCGCGCAGCCGCTCGAAATCGTCGCCCGCATGATAGGACGAGCGCGTGAGCGGCGTCGCCGACACCATCAGGAACCCCTTGCCATACGCCACCTTTTCATAGGCCGCGAATTCATCGGGATGCACGAAGCGATCCACCGCGTGATGCTTGGGCGTGGGCTGCAGATATTGGCCGATGGTCAGGAAATCGATGCCCGCCGCGCGCATGTCGTCCATCACCTGATGCACCTGCACGCGATCCTCGCCGAGCCCCACCATGATGCCCGATTTGGTGAACATCATCGGATCGATCTCTTTCACCCGCTGCAAAAGGCGCAGCGACTGGAAATACCGCGCACCGGGACGCACCGTCGGATACAGCGCCGGCACCGTCTCGAGATTGTGGTTGAACACGTCCGGTTTCGCCGCCACCACGGTTTCCAGAACCGAGGGCGCGCAATGCAGGAAATCCGGGGTCAGGATCTCGATCGTGGTGCCGGGGCTGCGATGACGCACGGCGCGGATGGTCTGGGCGAAATGCTCGGCCCCGCCATCCTCGATATCGTCGCGGTCCACGCTGGTGATGACCACATGGTTCAGTCCCAGCTTCTGCACCGCATCGGCCACCCGGCCCGGCTCGAACAGATCCAAAGCATCCGGCTTGCCCGTGGCCACGTTGCAAAATGTGCAGCCGCGCGTGCAGACATCGCCCATGATCATCATCGTGGCGTGTCCCTGGCTCCAGCATTCGCCCGCATTGGGGCAGCCAGCCTCTTCGCAAACGGTCACCAGCTTGTGCTCGCGAATGATCTTGTGGGTTTCGCGATAGCCAGCCCCGGTCGGCGCCTTGACGCGAATCCAGTCGGGTTTCTTGGGTTGCGCATTGTCCGAGCGATGCGCCTTTTCGGGGTGGCGCTGACCCGGTATCTTGATGTCTCGCACGGAACACTCCCCGCTGCTCGGTTCTTGTGATGTGCGTAACATAGTCCAAGCCAAGCGCGAGTGCCAGTTCCGCATATCCGCCATGCAGCGCCGTGCCGTGCCGCCGGGTTGCAGCCTTCGCGCCTTGGTCTATTCTGCGCGCAACCATCACACAACAAGGGACAGCGTGTGGAACATCTGGACTGGCAGACCCATCGGCGCGAGGCCCATGCCTTGGGCAAGACACAGGAATTCCTCAAGCAGATCGTCTATGGCGGCAATGACGGGATCGTCACCACCTTTGCGATCGTCGCGGGATTCGCGGGGGCATCGGCCGATGGCGTGGCGCAGATCGGCGGGGTCGCGGTGCTGGTCTTCGGGCTTGCCAACCTCTTTGCCGATGCGGTCAGCATGGGCCTGGGCGAATTCCTGTCGGCCCGCTCGCAGCACGATCTCTACCGGGCGCGGCGACAGGCCGAATTGCGCGAAATCGCCCGCAACCCCGAACAGGAGCGCATGGAGCTGTTCGAAATCCTGCGCCAACGCGGCCTGCCGGCGGGCGAGGCCGACACCGCCACCGCGATCCTGTCGCGCCATCCCCAGATCATGGCCGATCTGATGATGACCTATGAATTCGGCATGCAGGACCCGGACGAGGAAAACCCGGCCCTCAACGGGTTGTTCACCTTCATGTCCTTCGTGATTTTCGGCTCGATTCCCTTGGTGCCGTATTTCCTGTTCGAGCCGACCCAAGAGACCTTCTACATGTCCATCGGCACGACGCTCAGCGCCCTGATCGGCCTTGGCCTGCTGCGGTTCAGCGCGACGCGTGAACGCATCACCCGTTCGGTAGGGGAAACGGTTCTTGTCGGCACGATCTGTGCCATCGTCGCGTTCATCGTGGGCTGGCTGGTGGGCGGCTGAGGCAGGCCCCGCGCCCTACCCGATCAGCCCCCCGCCGTCATGCAAGCCGTCATAATGGCGGCGCAACCGCTGCAGCGCGATGCGCAGCACGATCTTGCCCGAGCGCGCCGACCAGCCCATGCGTTTCTCGGCGGTCTCCAGCCCTTCGAGATAGCAACAGCACCGCAGCGCCACATCCCCAAGGCCGTGGCCAAGCTCGCGCAGCGCCTCGAGCACACGCAGGCGCGCGGCATCCGGGCTGCCCGGACCACCCTGTGCATGCCCCGGCGCGGGTGTCGTCTGCAGCATCATCTGATCCCAGCTGCCCGGTCGCAACGGCACAAGCCCCGCAAGATCGAAATCCTCGCGCAGACGCTCTCCGGCGCGCACGAGCTCGGGAGACAGGAAATGCAGCCCGTCGCGATCCCGGCGCCGCGCCAGCGCGATCAGCGGCGTTTCGGCCGCGCCATAGCGCAGCCTGCGCTGCCGATCCGAGGCGTCGTTCGCATGGCTCTCTGCCCGGTCATGCGCCAAGGCCGGGCGCATGTCCCGAAAGCCGGCGGCGATGCCGTCCTGTGACGCCGGGCTGTCATCCAGCAGCGTCATCATGGCCTCGCGCCCGCTTTTTGTGATCCGGTAGCGGGACACCCGGCCCTGGGACTGGCAAGCGATCCAGTGATTGAGCGCCATCGCCTCGGCCACCGAACGATCCACCACCGCGGTCCGGCTTGCCTGCCCTGACGGGCCGTCGCGCAGCACAACCGCCTTTTCCATATCCGCCGCCACGGCCAGCACCGCGCCGGATTCGCACAGCCGCTTGAGCACGCGGCAGGCTTCGCTCAGCAACGTCCCGCCAGCCAGCGCAGCGGTATCCTGAAGAACAGTCTTGTCCATTTTTCTGGTCTCCTCCTGGGCGGGGTGCCGTCTGACAGGCGGCGGCATCCGCCGGCCAATGCGCCTGAGCGCGGCATCCACCAGCGGATCGTCGCGGCGGGCCTCATAGGCCCTGATCTGGCGCAGAACGGTCGAGGCGTGACAGCCGGCCCGCCGCGCAAGGGCGCGGATGGATGTGCCAGCCTCGGTATGGGCGATGTAGCGCCGCGCAGGTTCCGGCACCCAGTCCGGCAGTGCGGCTATCGGGTCGATGGTCTCTGGATCAGCAGCCACGGCGTCTCTCCATCGGTCAGGCCACGCAGGGCGCGGCAAAATCATCCACAGGGTTATCCACAACCCTTGCGTGTAAATCGTTACCAGTTCGTTAACTGATAACGTTTCAGCAACAATTGTTTCCGAATTATGAACAAGCACATATCACGGCGCGCGCCACATCAGTCAGATGCGCAACACCCGCTAAGGTTGTGCAACCAAGAGGGGAGACGATCTGATCGGAGACCAGACATGAACGACATCCTCTCGCATATGGCCGCCCTGCGCCGGCCCCGCCTGTTGATCCATGCGGCCCGTTTCGGGCTCATGGAGTATCGTCGCAACACGCATCTGCCCCGGCATCTGGGCATGGGCACCCTGCCCCGCAGCGGGCCCGCTCTCATGCGGCTGATGGATATGGAACTGATTCTCGAAAGCCAGCGCACGCATCGCGACGCGGGCTATTCCGCGGAACGCCATGTCGAGATTCTGATCGCGATGATGGGCGAGGCGCGCCTGCTGCGCGCCTCGCTATCGGCCTGACCGCAGCGCTCAGGAGAACGCGTCCGGCATCGAGGCTTTCTTGTGCGCCACATAGGCGGCCAGCGCCTCGGCAATGGCGGGATCAAGCGGCGGCTGCTGATAATTGGCCAGCATCTGATGCATCTTGGCGTTGGCCAGAACCATCGTGTCGCGCCCGCCTTCCTCGTGCCATGTCTCGAACGGTTTGTAATCCAGCACGTCCGAGCGCCAGAACGCCTGCTTGAAATTGGACTGCGTATGTTCGCATCCAAGGTAATGGCCGCCGGGGCCGACCTCGCGGATCGCGCCCATCGCCTGCCCGTTCTCGTCGGTGGTGATGCCTTCGGCGAATTTGTGCAGCGCGCCAAGCTGGTCGGCGTCCATCACGAATTTCTCGAAGCTCGCCACCAGACCGCCTTCCAGCCAGCCACAGCTATGCAGCATGAAGTTCACCCCGCCCATCATCGCCGCATTGAGCGTGTTGGCGGTCTCATAGGCGGCCTGCGCATCGGGCAGCTTTGAGCCGCACAGGCTTCCGCCCGACCGGAACGGCAGGTTCATGCGCCGCGCCAATTGTCCCGCACCATACAGGATCTGGCTGGCCTCGGGCGTGCCGAAAGTGGGCGCGCCGCTGTTCATGTCGATCGAGGTGACGAACGCGCCGAAGATCACCGGCGCGCCGGGGCGGACCAGCTGGCTATAGGCGATGCCCGCCAGCACCTCGGCCAGAACCTGCGTGAGCGTGCCCATGACCGACACCGGCGCCATCGCGCCACCGACGATGAAGGGCGACACGATGCAGGCCTGATTATGCTCTGCATAGACTTCGAGCGCGCCCATCATCACATCGTCGAAGGTCATCGGCGAGTTGATGTTGATGAGCGAGGTCATCACCGTATTGTCGCGCACGAACTCCTTGCCGAACAGGATCTCGCACATTTCGACACTGTCGCGTGCCCGGCTCGGTTCGGTGACCGATCCCATGAAGGGCTTGTCGCTCAGCGTCATGTGGGCATAGAGCATGTCCAGATGGCGCTTGTTCACCGGAACATCCGTGGGCTCGCAGACGGTGCCGCCGGAATGATGCAGCCATTTCGACATATAGCCCAGTTTCACGAAACGTTCGAAATCGGCCATCGTTGCATAGCGGCGTCCGCCTTCCATGTCGCGCACGAAGGGCGGGCCATAGACCGGCGCACAGACCAGTGTCTTGCCGCCGATCTCGACATTGCGGGCGGGGTTGCGGGCATGCTGGACATAGCGCGAGGGCGCCGTCGCGCAGAGCTGCCGCGCCAGACCGCGCGGAATGCGCACCCGCTCGCCCTCGATGCTGGCACCGGCGTTGCGCCAGCGCTCCAACGCCTTGGGGTTCTCGACGAAATTGACGCCGATCTCTTCGAGAATCGTTTCCGCGTTCGTCTCGATGATCTCCAGCGCCTCATCGGTCAGGATGTCATATACCGGAATGTTGCGCTCGATATAGCGCGCGGTCTCGATGCTGACGGATGTGCGTTCGGCCCGGCGTGCGGCGCCGCCGCCGCCCCGTGCCCGTCTGCGGGTTTCTGCTTCGACCATGATTGTCTGACCCCTGCATTGGTTGAAACGCCCCGGCTCGGGGGCAGCTGCGCGCATCCATATCGCAGCAAAACGCCCCGCCATCGGAGATTTGCGCCCTCTTGGGGTCTAAAGCGACATGCAGCCCGCCATTCCGCCGCACACAGGCGCTTTCGGGGCGAATCCTGTCTGGGTCTTGCGCAAAGCGCGCCTGCGTCCTACTAGGCAATCATGAGCCAGACATCGCATGACCGCCTTCTAATCATAGACTTCGGAAGCCAGGTGACGCAGCTGATCGCGCGTCGCCTGCGGGAACTGAACGTCTATTGCGAAATCCATCCGTTCCAGAACGTGACCGAGGCGTTTCTCGCCGAGTTCGCGCCGAAAGCGGTGATCTTTTCGGGCGGTCCCGCCAGCGTGATCGACGCAGGCTCGCCGCGCCCGCCTGAAAAGGTGTTCGATCTGGGCGTGCCCATTCTTGGTATCTGCTATGGTCAGCAGGTCATGATGGAGATGCTGGGCGGCAAGGTCGAACGCGGCGACGGCACCGCTGAATTCGGCCGCGCCTATGTCAGCCCGACGGAGCATCGAATCGACCTCCTGAATGGCTGGTTCCTCGAAGAGCGCGAACAGGTCTGGATGAGCCATGGCGACCATGTCAGCCGCATCGCGCCCGGCTTCGAGGTCTATGGCACCTCGCCCAACGCGCCTTTCGCCATCACCGCCGATCTGAGCCGCAATTTCTTTGCCGTGCAGTTCCACCCCGAGGTGCATCACACACCGAACGGCAAGACGCTCTATGAGAATTTCGTGCGCCTTGCCGGGTTCAAGGGCGACTGGACCATGGCCGCCTATCGCGAAGAGGCGATTCGCCTGATTCGCGAACAGGTCGGCGACAAACAGGTGATCTGCGGTCTCTCGGGCGGCGTCGACAGCTCGGTTGCCGCCGTTCTGATCCACGAAGCGATCGGCGATCAACTGACCTGCGTCTTTGTCGATCACGGCCTCTTACGCCATAACGAGGCAGATGAAGTGGTCACCATGTTCCGCGACCACTACAACATCCCGCTGATCCATGCCGACGAGGCGGACCTGTTCCTGGGTGAGCTCGAAGGCGTCAGCGACCCCGAGGCGAAAAGAAAAACCATCGGCCGCCTGTTCATCGACGTGTTCCAGAAATACGCCAGCCAGATCGAAGGCGCCGAGTTTCTGGCCCAGGGCACGCTTTATCCCGACGTGATCGAATCGGTCAGCTTCTCGGGCGGCCCCTCGGTCACGATCAAGAGCCACCACAATGTCGGCGGCCTGCCCGAGAAAATGGGCCTCAAGCTGGTCGAGCCGCTGCGCGAGCTGTTCAAGGACGAGGTCCGCGCGCTTGGTCACGAACTGGGCCTGCCCGCCTCTTTCATCGGCCGCCACCCCTTTCCCGGTCCGGGCCTTGCCATCCGCTGCCCCGGCGAGATCACCCGCGAAAAACTCGACATCCTGCGCAAGGCGGATGCGGTCTATATCGACCAGATCCGCAAGCATGGCCTCTACGACGAGATCTGGCAGGCCTTCGTTGCGATCCTGCCGGTGCGCACTGTCGGCGTGATGGGAGACGGGCGGACCTATGATTTCGCCTGTGCCCTGCGCGCGGTCACCTCGGTCGATGGCATGACCGCCGATTACTACCCGTTCAGCCATGAATTCCTTGGCGAAACCGCCACACGGATCATCAACGAGGTGAAGGGTATCAACCGCGTCACCTATGACGTGACATCGAAGCCGCCCGGCACCATTGAGTGGGAGTGACCTCTCCGACCGGAGATATCCCTCGCGCCGACACAGCTGAAATTCTTCGTGCGGCGCTCTGGATGCTGGGGGCGGTGGTGTCGTTCTCTGCGATGGCAGTGGGCGGCCGGTCGGTCAGTTTCGAGCTCGATACCTTTGAAATCATGATGTATCGCAGCCTGATCGGGCTGACGCTCGTGGTCCTCGTCGCATGGGCCACAGGGGCGCATCGCACCATCACGGGCCGCAAGCCCGGCCTGCATCTGCTGCGCAACGTGCTTCATTTCAGCGGCCAGAACCTGTGGTTCTACGCGATCACCGTGATCCCGCTGGCGCAGGTGTTCGCGCTGGAATTCACCTCTCCGCTCTGGGTGCTGATCCTGTCGCCGCTGGTGCTGGGCGAGCATCTGACGCGGGTGCGCATCCTTGCGGCCTGCATCGGCTTTGCCGGCATCCTGATCGTCGCCCGTCCCAGCCCCGACACGATCAATTTCGGCACGCTGGCCGCGATGTGCGCCGCGATCGGCTTTGCCGGATCGATCCTCGTGACCAAGCGCCTGACCCGCACCGAGACGCTGACCTGCATCCTGTTCTGGATGACCCTCAGCCAGTCGATCTTCGGGCTGCTCTGCGCGGGCTTCGACGGCGATATCGCCCTGCCCTCGGCACAATCCCTGCCTTGGCTCGCCGTGATCGCCTGCGGTGGGCTGATGGCGCATTTCTGCCTGACAACAGCCCTTGCCATGGCGCCCGCGACGCTTGTGAGCCCTGTGGATTTCATGCGCCTGCCGCTGATCGCGGTGATTGGCCTCATGATCTATGACGAGCCGATCGACACCCTGACCATCGCCGGCGCGCTGGTGATCTTCGGGGCCAATTACCTCAACATGTGGTCCGAAACCCGGCAAGGCCGTCAGCCCATCGCACATACCCGTTAGAGGTGTGGCGCGGCTACAACCGTTTGTGCCGTTACGTCACTGATGCGGCGTCAAAGATTGACCAAGATCAAGCCACCAATAACATGACGCCGACTCGGAGGAGAGAGGACAGGGATGAACAGCAAGAGTATCGTAGCAGCAGCGATGTGTGTTGCAGCCGGTGCCGCCCATGCAGGCGGCCTAGATCGATCGGGGCAGTCAATCTCGGCGATTTTCGCAGATAACGATTCCCCTGCCATCAGCTTGGGATATGTAAGTCCCAGTGTGTCGGGTACGGATATCGGCGGAACCGGCCGTTACAGTGTTGGCAATGACTACAAGCAATATGGCTTCAGCTACACCAACAACGTAAATGACTCGCTGTCCTACGCGCTGATTGTGGAGCAGCCCTATGGCACTCATGTGACCTACGAAGGCAATCCGTTGACCGACAATCTGGCAGGAACAAGCGCCGAGTTGTCCAGCCGCGCCGCGTCAGTCGTATTGCGCTATCGCTTCGGCGAACGCTTCAGCATTCACGGTGGTGTATCGTATGAAGCCGTCAAAGCGGATGTCACTCTCAACGGCGCAGCCTACCGCGATGCCATCACATCGGCAGCTCTGATCCGTGCAACACCTGGCCTGACCCGTAGTAATTTTGCAAACCAACTCGCTACCAATCCGGCCATTGCCGGCGCAATTGCGGCTCAATCGACAGCCTTCGTTCTGAACAACGGCTACGCATTCAATATGCAGGAGGACTCGGCGTTCAATTACCTAATTGGTGCGACGTACGAGATTCCCGATATCGCGCTTCGCTTCGCGGCAACCTACAGGTTTGAAACCGATCACTCTGCCAGCACGGTTGAAACAGTGTTCGGCCGCTTCCTTGCGGGGACCGTCAACTACAAGACGCCGCAGTCGCTGAACCTCGACTTCCAGACGGGTATCGCGGAGAACACCCTGCTGACGGCGTCCTACCGCTGGACAGATTTCTCGGCCGTGAATGTGGTTCCGATGCTTCTGCAATCTGATCTCGTGAATATCGACGACAGCCACCGCTACACGCTCGGGTTGGCCCACCGGTTCAACGATTCTCTGGCTGCCTCCGTCACCTTCATCTACGAACCTGAGAATAACGACCCCACCGTATCGCCGCTTGGCCCGACAGATGGCCTTTTCGGGATCACAGTCGGCGGGCAATACACCTTCGACAATCTCAAGCTGTCAGGCGGCATCAACTATTCAAGGTTGGGTGATGCGAACCCGGGTGTCGCAGGCACCCCCGTGGCTAGCTTTACCGACAACTCGGCCATTGGCATTGGCGTGAAGGCAGCATTCAGCTTCTGATTCGGCGATTACTCTCCGTATCGATACGCCGCCCGGTTTCGCCGGGCGGATATTTTCATGGCCGTCGTGTTTGCATTGACCCCGCCAGCCCCGCTGTCTACGACGTCCAGACAGAAAGGAAGCGGCGATGATCTATACTTCGGCTCAGGAGTGGCGCGACGCGGCCGAAAAGCGCGTGTTGTTCTATGGGATGTCCGGCTTGGGCAAGACCCACCTCTCCAACATGCTGCGCGATGCCGGCGACTGGTTCCATTACTCCATCGATTACCGCATCGGCACCCGCTACATGGGCGAGCTGATCGCCGACAACGCCAAGGCGCATGCCATGCAGGTGCCGTTCCTGCGCGACCTGCTGTTGACGGATTCGATCTATATCGGCTCGAACATCACCTTCGACAATCTCGCTCCCGTCTCGACCTATCTGGGCAAACCGGGCGATCCGGCCAAGGGCGGCCTGCCGATCGACGAATATCGCCGCCGCCAGCAGCAATTCCGCACCGCCGAAATCGCGGCCCTGATGGACACCGCGCATTTCATCGACCGGGCCGAGCGGCTGTATGGCTATCCGAATTTCGTCTGCGACACCGGCGGGTCGATCTGCGAATGGGTCGATGGCGACGATCCCGCCGATCCTTTGCTGACCGAGCTCTCGCGCCATTGCCTGCTGATCTATATCGAAGGCTCCGAGGCGCATACCCAGTCGCTCATCCGCCGCTTTGACCGCGCACCCAAGCCGATGGCCTACCAACCCGAGTTCCTAGATCAGGCATGGGTGCAATATCTCAACGAAAACAAGTGTGAAGCGGACGAAGTTGATCCTGGCGCCTTCATCCGCTGGACCTATGCCCGCGCCCTTGCACATCGCAAACCGCGCTACGAGGCGATGGCGAAATGGGGCATCACCGTCACCGCCGACGAAGTGGCCGAGACCCGCGATGCCGACGCCTTCGATGCGCTTGTCGCCACCGCGCTTGAGCGCAGCACCTGACGCCCTATCTACACCGCACCCGACGAAAGCCTGAGACGCCATGCCCATCAAGATCCCCGAAGACCTGCCCGCCTATGACGTGCTCACGCGCGAAGGCGTCATGGTCATGTCCGAGGATCAGGCCGCCCGACAGGATATCCGCCCTCTGCGCATCGGCCTTCTGAACCTGATGCCCAAGAAGATCCAGACCGAGAACCAGTTTGCCCGGCTCATCGGCGCCACCCCCCTGCAGATCGAACTCAGCCTCATTCGCATGAGCGAGCACCGCACCAAGAACACCGCCGCCGCGCATATGGAAAGCTTCTATCGCCCGTTTTCCGAAGTGGCCGACACCGGCGAGCGGTTCGATGGCCTCATCATCACCGGTGCGCCCATCGAACATCTGGATTTCACCGATGTCACCTATTGGGACGAGCTGCAGGCGGTGTTCGACTGGACGCAGACCAATGTGCATTCCACCTTCGGCGTCTGCTGGGGCGGCATGGCGATGATCAACCATTTCCACGGCGTGCAGAAACACCTGCTGGATCACAAGGCCTTCGGCTGCTTCCGGCACCGCAACATGGACCCGGCCTCGCCTTACCTGCGCGGCTTTTCCGACGATTGCGTGATCCCCGTCAGCCGCTGGACCGAAATGCGCCGCCCCGAGATCGAAGCGGTGCCCGGCCTCAAGATCCTGCTCGACAGCGACGAGGTCGGCCCCTGCCTTGTCGAAGATCCCGGCCATGGCGCGCTCTATATCTTCAACCATCTCGAATATGACAGCGACACGCTGAAACAGGAATACGACCGCGATATCGCCAGCGGTACAACTATTGCCGTGCCCTGCAACTACTATCCCGGCGACGATCCCTCGCGCCCGCCGCAGAACCGCTGGCGCAGCCACGCGCATCTGCTCTATGGCAACTGGATCAACCAGATTTACCAGACAACGCCCTTCGATCTGCATTCCATTGGCAGCTAAGATCGTCCTTGCCGCGCTTGTCGCCCTTGTCGTGCTCTGGGCCTATGCCCAGCACCGCGCCCGCCAGCACGAGGCGCGTGCCGAAGCGGCCTTTCCCCCGCAGGGGCGCATCCTCGATGTGAACGGCCACCGCGTCCATGCGCTCACCATGGGCACCGGGCCGGACGTCGTTTTGATCCACGGGGCCAGCGGCAATCTGCGGGACATGACCTTCAGCCTCGCGCCGCGCCTTGCCGCGCGCTACCGCGTCACCGTGTTCGACCGCCCCGGCTTGGGATATACCGACCGCATCAACCGCACCGGCGCCACGATCCGCCAGCAGGCCGAGCTTCTCTCGGAGGCCGCGCGCCAGCTTGGCATCGAGCGCCCCGTGGTTCTGGGCCATTCCTATGGCGGTGCCGTGGCGCTGGCCTGGGCGGTGCACCGCCCCGATCACATCGCGGCCCTCGTGCCGCTCGCGGCCCCCGCGAAACCCTGGGAAAGCGATCTCAGCCTTTATTACAAGACCTTGTCGCATCCCGTCCTTGGCCCCCTCGTCATTCCGCTTCTGACCGCCTTTGTCCGCGACGCGCGGGTGGAACGCGCCGTCTCCGCGATATTCGAACCGAACGCCGTGCCGCCGGGCTATATCGACCATGTCGGCGCGCCGCTGACCCTGCGCCGCGACAGCCTGCGCGCCAATGCCCTTCAACGCGCCAATCTGCTCTCCGAAATCACCGTCCTGCAGGACGCCATCGCCCGGCTCACCCTGCCGATCGAGGTGGTCCACGGCACCGAAGACACCACCGTCGGCCTGCGCATCCATGCCGAGCCACTCGCCGATGAACTGCCCTCCGCCACCCTGACCCGCCTGCCCGACATCGCCCATATGCCACATCACGCCGCCGAGGACGCGGTGATCGCCGCCATCTCGCGCGCGGCCGTCCGCGCCGGATTGCACCCCGCCGATTGAGCCGCCATAGTGGCGCGAAACTGCAGGGAGACACCCATGGAGCTGCCATTCGACGGGGCGATCAGCGCCTTTTACGCCAACGACGCACCCGAACGCATCCGCAACGCGATCCGCCGCGGCGAGAAAGGCGACATCATCGACCCGGGCTTTCCCCATTCCGAACGCCTGCCGCGCAAGCATTACGAAAAGGAACTCGAGGCGCTGCAGATCGAACTGGTCAAGCTGCAGAACTGGACCAAGTCCAGCCGCGCGCGCATCGCCATCGTCTTCGAAGGCCGCGACGCCGCAGGCAAGGGCGGCACGATCAAGCGGTTCCGCGAGTATCTCAATCCGCGCGGCGCGCGGGTCGTGGCGCTGTCCAAACCCTCGGATGTCGAAAGCAGCCAGTGGTATTTCCAGCGCTATGTCGATCACCTGCCCTCGGGCGGCGAAATGGTGTTCTTCGACCGAAGCTGGTATAATCGCGGTGTCGTCGAAAAGGTGTTCGGCTTTTGCACCCATGCGCAGCGCGAACATTTCTTCCACCAGGTCACCGATTTCGAAAAGATGCTGGTCGATGAGGGCATTCACCTCGTCAAGTTCTGGCTCAATGTGGGCCGTGGCGAGCAACTGCGCCGCTTTCTGGATCGCGAGGCAAGCCCCCTCAAGCAATGGAAACTCAGCCGGATCGACGTGGAAGGGCTGGCCAAATGGGATGAGTATACCGCCGCCATTTCCGAAACGCTGGACCGCTCGCATACCAGCCACGCGCCCTGGACCGTGGTGCGCTCCGATGACAAACGCCGCGCCCGGCTTGAAGCAATCCGCCATCTGCTCCTGAATGTCGATTATGCCCGCAAGGATGCCCGCGCCATAGGCTCTCCCGACAGCTCGGTCTGTGCCGGGCCGGATATCTGGAATGCCTAAACAGGGCTACCACCACGGCAACCTGAAACAGGCCCTGGTGGATGCCGCCCTGCGCCTGATCGAAGCCAAAGGGCCGTCGGGCTTCACCCTGTCGGAGGCGGCCAAACAGGCCGGGGTGACGCCCGCAGCGGTCTATCGCCATTTCGCAGGGCGCGACGACCTGATCGCCGAGGCCGCGCGCCAAGGCTATGTGATCTTCGCCGATGTCATGCAGGAGGCCTATGATCGCGGCCAGCCCTCGGCCCGGGCCAGCGTCGAGGCCACCGGTCGCGCCTATCTCGCCTTCGCGCGCCAATACCCCGGCCACTACATCGCGATGTTCGAAAGCGGTCTCTCGGTGAACCGCACACCCGAGCTCTCCCTCGTCGCGCGCCACGCCCGCGCGGTGATCGAACAGGCCGCCGAAGACCTCAGCCGGCATATCCCCCCCGAACGCCGCCCACCTGCGGCGATGTTCAGCGCCCATATCTGGGCCATGTCGCATGGGGTGGTCGAGCTTTTCGCGCGCAACTCCCCCGGCACGGTCGCGCCCTTCGCCCCCGAAGAGCTGCTCGAGACCGGCATCGGTATCTACCTGCGCGGCCTCGGCCTCGGCGCCCCCGACAGCTGACCACCGCTTCGGCGCGCAAAGCAAAAGGGCCACCCAACCGGGCAGCCCTTCCGAGAAAATCGCGAAGATCGGCTTAACGCTTCGAGAACTGGAAGCTCCGACGCGCCTTGCGGCGACCGAATTTCTTGCGTTCCACAACGCGGCTGTCGCGTGTCAGGAAACCAGCGGCCTTCAGCGCGCCGCGCAGCGACGGATCATAAAGCTGCAGCGCCTTCGAGATGCCGTGCTTGACCGCACCGGCCTGACCCGACAGACCACCGCCCTTGACCGTCGCCATCACGTCGAACTGGTCTTCGACACCAGCAACGGTGAACGGCTGACGCAGGATCATCTGCAGCACGGGACGCGCGAAATACGCCTTCATTTCCTTGCCATTCACGCTGACCTTGCCGGAACCCGGCTTGATCCAGACGCGGGCGACCGCGTCCTTACGCTTGCCGGTCGCATAGGACCGGCCCAGATCGTCACGAACAGGCTCGCGCGGCGCTTCGATCGCGGCCTCGGCCACGGCGCCACCGGCGACCGCTTCCAGACCCTCGAGGGATTTGATTTCTTCAGCCATCAGTTCGCCACCCGCGTGTTCTTGTTGTTCATCGACTTGACGTCCAGCACCTCGGGGCTCTGCGCCTCGTGGGGGTGCTCGGTGCCGGCATAGACGCGCAGATTGGTCATCTGCTTGCGCGACAGACGGTTGCCCGGAAGCATCCGCTTGACCGCCTGCATGACGACGCGCTCAGGATACGCCCCTTCCAGGATCTGGCCCGTGGTGCGCGACTTGATACCGCCCGGATAGCCGGTGTGCCAGTAATTGGGCTTGTTGCGCTTGTTGCCCGTCAGCTGGACCTTGTCGGCATTGATGACGATGACATTGTCGCCCATGTCCATATGCGGCGTGAAGGACGCCTTGTGCTTGCCGCGCAGGCGCATCGCGACGATCGAGGCAAGACGGCCCAGAACAACGCCCTCGGCGTCGATCAGGATCCATTTCTTGTCGATATCTGCCGGAGTTGCAGAGAATGTTTTCATTGCAGGGAAATCCCTTGGTTGACGTGTCGGGCGATCGAAACTGCCGCCCCTTCATGCGATTGCGCGGTTATATAGCCCCACACAAACAGGTCAAGGCCCTCTTTCCTGATAAAATCCAACAAATTCAATAACCTGTAATAACGGTATCTATTTACCCCAACTTTCGCGGCTTCTTCTGGCCGCAAATATCCTCGGGGGGAGTCGGTGAAATCCCATGGGATTTCAACGGCGGGGGGCAGACAGCCCCCCATCCTGCCCCCTCAGCCCTTGGCCGGCGGGATCGAATAGGTCAGGCTCGCGCGGGCCACCGGCGCCTCCATCCCTTCGGAATAAAGCAGCACATCGCCCACCGCCAGCACCCGCCCCAGCTTGAGGATCCGGCACTCCGCGATCAGGTCCGCGCCAGCGGCGGGCTTGCGCATGAAATCGACGTTGCAATTGGTGGTCACCGCCAAGGCCTCCGGCCCGATCATCGCCAGAATCGCGAGGTAAAGCGATACATCCGCCAGCGCGAACATCGCCGGTCCCGACACCGTTCCGCCGGGCCGCAAATGCCGCTCCTGCGTCATCAATCGCACGCGGATGTGGTTCTCGCCGACATCTTCGATGGCGAAATCGGCTGCCACCTGCGGAAATTCCTCTTCCAGAAACCGCGCCAGCGCCTCGCGCGTCATTTTCAGGCCCATCCGCTCTCCTCCCCGCCTCTTTCCTGCGCACCGTTGTGCGCGTAAGGTTGCCCATAACCGACAGGGAGGTTCAAGATGACAATTCTCCAACGCAGCGATCAGGGCGCCGTCGCCCGGCTGACCCTCAACCACCCCGAAAAGCTCAACGCGCTGAGCGACGCGATGCTGGCGGCCCTGCAGGATCAATTCGACAGCCTGGCCCAAGATCCTTCCATTCGCGTGGTGATCCTCGGCGGCACCGGCAAGGCGTTCTGCGCGGGCCACGATCTCAAGGAAATGACCCAAGGCCGGCAGGCGCCCGATGGCGGGCGCGCCTATTTCGCCGATCTCTTCGCGCGCTGTGCGCGGGTGATGACCGCCATCCGCACCCTGCCCCAGCCGGTGATCGCCCAGCCTCATGGCATCGCCACCGCCGCGGGCTGCCAGCTGGTCGCCTCCTGTGATCTCGCCATCGCTGCCACCGGCACGCGGTTTGGCGTGAACGGCGTGAATATCGGGCTGTTCTGTTCCACGCCGATGGTGGCCCTCAGCCGCAACATTCCGCGCAAACAGGCCTTCGAGATGCTCACCACCGGCGACTTCATCGACACCGACCGCGCGCTGGCGCTCGGCCTCATCAACCGCGCCGTCGATCCTGACCGGCTCGAGGCCGAAACCGACGCGCTGGCCGCACAGATCGCCGCCAAGCTCGGCGCGGCCGTGCGCATCGGCAAACGCGCCTTCTACGATCAGCTCGAAATGCCGCTCGATCAGGCCTATGCCTATACCGGCGAGGTGATGGTGGAAAACATGATGTATCGTGACACCGCCGAAGGCATCAGCGCCTTTCTCGAAAAGCGCAGCCCCGACTGGGATCAGGACTGACCGCCGCGCGCGCCCGCCTTGTTGTTTCCGAAACCGTGCCTTGTTTTTTCCACAATCGGTATTTTTCCGCGGCGCGGTTCGGCGTATACAGTCAGAGAAAGAACGGCATCGGGTAATCTTGCGATGCATTTCGGGGTCGCCGCCGGCGTCCAGTCCCTCCAGGCCGGCCTCTTCCCGGTTCCGACAGGACCATCGCGGCGACCCGAGCGTTCCCTCCCTTTCCAAACGCCGTGTAATCCCCTACATCCAGCGCCATGAGCAAGACACTCCATATCATCGGCGGCGGCATGGCCGGCTCCGAAGCCGCCTGGCAGGCCGTCCACTTGGGCGTTCCCGTCGTGATTCACGAAATGCGCCCGCGCGTCGAAACCTTTGCGCACCGCACCGGCGATCTGGCCGAGATGGTGTGCTCGAATTCCTTCCGCTCGGATGATGACGAACAGAACGCCGTGGGCCTGCTGCATTGGGAAATGCGTGCCGCTGACGGGCTCATCATGCAGACCGCCGACCGTCACCGCCTGCCTGCGGGCGGTGCGCTCGCCGTGGACCGCGATCTTTTCGCCCGCGATGTCACGCAGACCCTGCGCAACCATCCCCTCATCACCATCCAGCACGACGAGATCACCGAACTTCCCGCCGATGGCCATTGGATCATCGCCACCGGCCCGCTCACCAGTCAGGGGTTGGGACAGGCCATCGCGCACGAGACCGGCGCCGATGCGCTGGCCTTCTTCGATGCCATCGCCCCCATCGTCTATGCCGACAGCATCGACATGTCCAAGGCGTGGATGCAATCGCGCTACGACAAGGGCGAGACCGAGGAAGAGCGCACCGCCTATCTCAACTGCCCGATGGACCGCGCCACCTATGACGCCTTCATCGACGCGCTTCTGGCCGCCGACAAGACCGAGTTTCACGAGGGCGAAACCGCAGGTTATTTCGACGGCTGCCTGCCCATCGAGGTGATGGCCGAACGCGGCCGCGAAACCCTGCGCCACGGCCCGATGAAGCCGGTGGGCCTGACCAATCCGCATCAGCCGGATGTCAAACCCCATGCCGTCGTGCAGCTTCGGCGTGACAACGCGCTCGGCACGTTGTTCAACATCGTGGGCTTTCAGACCAAGATGAAATACGGCGCCCAGACCGAGGTGTTCCGCATGATCCCCGGTCTCGAAAACGCCTCCTTCGCGCGGTTGGGCGGCATTCACCGCAACACCTTCCTCAATTCACCCACGCTGCTCGATGACCAGATGCGCTTGCGCTCGCGCCCGCATATCCGCTTTGCCGGACAGATCACCGGCGTCGAAGGCTATGTCGAATCCGCCGCCATGGGCCTTCTGGCGGGCCGACTGGCCGCCGCCGAGATCCTTGGCCGTCCGCTGCCCTCCCCGCCGCAGGACAGCGCCATGGGCGCGCTCATTCACCACATCACCGGCGGCGCCGAGGCCAAGACCTTTCAGCCGATGAACGTCAATTTCGGCCTCTTCCGCCCTGTCGACGGGCTCAAGGGCGGGCGTCGTGGCCGCCGCGACCGCTACAAGGCCTATACCGACCGCGCCAAGACCGCATGGCAGGACTGGCTGAACGCGCAGCACATGAGCTGTGCCTCATAAGCCATTGTCTTTATGTTCATAACTAGGTTCGCGCCGTCGCCGACAGGTCCGCTGCATCTGGGCCATGCCTATTCGGCGATCCTGGCCCATGACAGTGCCGCGCGCGAAAGCGGGACGTTTCTTCTGCGCATCGACGATCTCGACCAGACCCGCTCGCGCCCCGAATGGGAGGCGCAGATCTTCGACGACCTGTCTTGGCTTGGCCTCAGCTGGCCGCAGCCCGTCCTGCGCCAATCCGACCGGTTACCGCTCTATGCAAACGCCCTTGAAACCCTTTGGGATCAAGGGCTTCTCTACCCTTGCTCATGTAGTCGCGCTGATATCCGCGCCGCCGTTTCGGCCCCTCAGGAAGGCGCGCCGCTGCAGGGTCCCGACGGGTTGATCTATCCCGGCACCTGCAGGCCCGCGCATCCGCCCTCGGGGCCGATGCCCGATAGCCCGCTGCGCCTCGACATGGCCCGCGCCCTTGCGCATCTGGGGCGCGCGCCCGCCTTCACCGAAACCGGCGCCGGCCCCGATGGGGAAACCGGCCTCATCACGCCCTCGACCATGACCCGGACCGTGGGCGATGTCGCCCTGGCCCGCCCCGGTCTGGGGGCGTCCTATCACCTGTCGGTGGTGGTGGATGATGCCGACCAGCAGATCACCCATGTGATCCGCGGTCGCGACCTCTTCAGTGCCACGCAAATTCATGTGCTGTTGCAAGGGCTTCTGGGCCTGCCCACCCCGATCTACCACCATCACCGCCTGATCCGCGACGACGCGGGCAAGCGTCTGGCCAAGCGCGACGACGCCCGTGCCATCGCCGGCTACCGCGCCGAAGGCAAGACCCCGCAGGACATCCGCGCGATGCTGGGCCTCTGACCCTCAACCCGCTTCCGGCGCCATGATCTCGATCTCTTCCCCGTCTCTCACCGCCGTATAGAAGCAGCTGCGCCGGTTGGTATGACAGGCCGGACCCGTCTGGCGCACCCGCACCAGCAGGCAATCGCGGTCGCAATCCACCCGCATCTCCACCAGCTCCTGCACATGCCCCGAGCTTTCGCCCTTGACCCAGAACTCCGACCGCGACCGGCTCCAATAGGTCACGCGCCCGCTCTCCAGCGTGCGCGCCACGGCCTCTGCGTTCATCCACGCCATCATCAGCACCTCGTCCGTGGCCGCGTCCTGTGCTATCGCCGGAATGAGGCCGCGATCATCATATGTCAAACTGGCGGGATCGAAGGGCATGGGCGAAAACCTTTTGCATCTGCGGTCAGGGTTTCTATCTATTGGGTAACGCAGCAAAGGAAAAGTCATGAGCGGCGAAACCGACCTCATCAAGCTCTATTCGGCCCGCATCCTCGAACTGGCCGCCGATATTCCGCATCATGGCCGTCTCGACGCCCCCGACGCGACCGTGAAAAAACGCGCGCCGCTTTGCGGCTCGGCCGTCACCGTCGATCTCTGCACCGATGGCAGCACCATCACCGACTATGCCGCCGAGGTGAAGGCCTGCGCGCTTGGACAGGCCGCCGCCTCCGTCGTGGGCGCGCATATCATCGGCTGCACCCCCGATCAGGTGGTCGCGGCCCGCGACGCGCTCAAGGAGATGCTCAAGGCCGACGGCCCACCGCCCGCCGCCCCCTTCAACGGGCTCGAGGTGCTCAGCCCCGCGCGCGACTACAAGAACCGTCACGCCTCGATCATGCTGACCCTCGATGCCGCCGTCGAAGCGCTCGAACAGGCTCGTGCGGCCCAGTCCTGCATCTGACAGCCCCCCTCGCATAAAAAAACCGCCGCACGCTCGGTCGAGCGGCGGCGGAAGGAAAAGCGGGCTCCGGTAACTCCGACTTGCGCATCAAGGGATCAGGCAGAAACCCTTGTCGGACCTCGGGACAGGTAAGGGGTCAGTTACATCCCGCTTGGGGACAAGGATGCAACAGGCGCGGTACGGATCGGAACGTCGCAGGCAGAAACTCTAGAATAGACCGGGCAGCCAAAGCCCGGCAATCAGCGTGACCATGAGCGCCGCCGCCCCCAGAAAATCGCCCAACAGGGTATCCGAGGATCGTATCGCGGTGGCCTTGATCTGACGAAACATGATCTGTTCCTTTCGCTGACGGTGTGTTGCTCCTTTGTTCTCATTTCCTGAGCCATGTGTAAAGAACTTTATGAGAACATTTGCGAACTTTTCGGCATTTTCCGGCTAAGATTCTGATTTCGCTTGCGAAAAATTCCGGTCGCTCAGCCGACCGAAATCAGCCGGATCGCCTGATCCTGCTCCATCAGCCACAGCAGCACGCGGGCCGCCCGGCCCCGGTCTCCCTCCAGCGCGGGATCATCCACAAGAAGCTTGCGCGCATCGCTCTGCGCCACCGCCATAAGCGCCGCCTGCGCCTCGAGATCGGCGATCCGGAAGCGCGGCAGCCCCGATTGCGCCGTCCCGATCAGATCGCCCGCGCCGCGCATCTCAAGGTCCACCTCGGCAATGCGAAACCCGTCCTCGGTGTCGCGCATCGTGGTCAGCCGCCGCTCTCCGCCCTCGCTCAGCGGCGCCTGATACATCAAGAGACAGGTCGAGGCCGCCTGCCCGCGCCCCACGCGCCCGCGCAGCTGATGCAATTGCGCAAGCCCGAAATGCTCGGCCCTCTCGATCACCATGATCGACGCGTTGGGCACATCCACCCCCACCTCGATCACCGTGGTCGAGACAAGCACACTGGTCTCGCCGCGCTGAAACGCCGCCATCGCGCTGTCTTTCTGCTCGGGCGGCATCTGCCCATGCACCAGCCCGACAACGCCTTCGCCAAGCGCCGCGCGCAGCCGCTTGAACCGCTCCTCCGCGCTCGACAGATCGACCGCCTCGCTTTCATCGACCAGCGGACAGACCCAATAGGCCTGCCGCCCCTCGGCCACCGCGCGGCGCAAATGGTCCACCACCTCGTCGATCCGGCCGATATTGACCAGCGCCGTGGTGATCGGCTTGCGACCGGGCGGCTTTTCATCCAGCACGCTCACATCCATGTCGCCATATTGCGCCAGCGCCAGACTGCGCGGAATGGGCGTCGCGGTCATCACCAGAACATCCGCCTGCGCCCCCTTGCGGCCCAGCTCCAGCCTTTGCCGCACGCCGAACCGGTGCTGCTCATCGACAATCGCGAGCCGCAGATCGGCAAAATCCACATCCTTCTGAAACACCGCATGGGTGCCCACAAGGATCTGGATATCACCGCGCTGCAACGCCTCCAGCTTGGCGCGCCGCTCCGCCCCCTTGTCGCGCCCCGTCAGAATCTCGAGCACAACGCCCGCCGCCTCGGCCAAAGGCTGCAACCCCTGCAAATGCTGCCGCGCAAGGATTTCCGTGGGCGCCATCATCACACCCTGCCCGCCCGCCTCCACCGCGATCAGCAGCGCCTTGAACGCCACCAGCGTCTTGCCCGCGCCCACATCGCCCTGCAACAGCCGGTTCATCCGCGTCTCCGACGCCATATCGCCCGCGATCTCGGCAATGGCGCGGGTCTGCGCGCCGGTCAGCGCATAGGGCAGCGCCTCCAACACCTTGGCCTGCAACGCCCCCGTGCCCATTGTGGCCCGGCCCTTGGCGCGGCGCAGCCGCGACCGCGCCAGCGCAAGCGTCAATTGATGCGCCATGAACTCATCATACGCCAGACGCTCCCGCGCAGGATCCGCGGCGCTCAGATCGGCGGCCTCCTGGGGGCCATGCGCGCGGCGCACCGCCTCGGCCCAATCCGGCCAGCCCGCTTGCGCCTTTTGCGCAGGATCGATCCATTCCGCCAGATCCGGCAGCCGCGTCAGCGCCGAGTGCGCGGCCTTGCGCATCATCTTCTGGGTGACGCCCGCCGTCAGCGGATAGACCGGCTCAAAATCCGGGATCTCCTCAGCCTCATCCACATCGAGGATGTGATCGGGATGCACCATCTGCGCCACCCCGTCAAAGAGCTCCACCTTGCCCGACACGATCTTTCGCGCGCCCGTGGGCAGGATACGTCGCAGATACTCGTCGCGCGCATGGAAAAACACCAGCTGAAACGCCGTCGCCGCATCCTCCACCGTGATCCTGTAGGCCCCGCCCCTCCGACTTGGCGCGCGGTGCTGGCCCACCACCACCTCCACCGTCACCACACCCGGCAACTCGGCGCCCTGCACCGTGGCCCGCTTGCGCCGGTCCACCCCCGACCAGGGCAGCGTGAACACAAGATCGCGCGGCTTTTCGATCTCCAGCCCGCCAAGGTTCTGCACGGTTTTCGGCCCCACGCCCTCAAGCGTCTCCAGCCCCGCGAACAGCGGAAACAGGGCTTCGGGCCGCCCGCTCATGCGTCCCCGATCAGCGCAAGCCAGCCATCCTCGTCGATCATCTCGACCCCCAGCTGTTCCGCCGCCTTGGCCTTGGACCCCGCCCCCGGCCCCGCGATCACCAGATCGGTCTTGGCCGACACACTGCCCGATACCTTGGCGCCAAGCGCCTCGGCGCGCGCCTTGGCCTCGGCGCGGGTCATCTTCTCGAGCGTGCCGGTAAACACCACCGTCTTGCCCGCCACGGGGCTGCCATCCGTATCAGGGCGCTCGGCGCGCTCGATCTCCAGATGCGCCACCAGCCGGTCGATGCTGGCACGTTCCTCGTCCTGCGCGAAGGTGGTGACCAGCGATTGCGCCATCACCTTACCCACACCGTCGATGCCCAAAAGCCGGTCCCAGTCCGGCCCCTCGCCCGCCGCGGCCCCATCCATCGCCGCCGTGAACTCGTCCCATGTGCCGTAAAACCGCGCCAGCATCATGCTTGCCGCCTCGCCCACATGCCGGATGCCAAGCGCGAAAAGCAGCCGGCCAAGCGCGATCCGCCGCCGCTCATCGATGGCGTCAAAGAGGTTCGCAGCACTTTTCTCGCCCCAGCCGTCGCGGTTCTTCAACTGCGTCAGGCATCCCGGCCCATAGCGATCCTTGAGCGTGAAGATATCCGCAGGCTCGCGGATCCAGCCATCGGCATGGAATTGCTCCACCTGCTTGGCGCCCAGACCCTCGATGTCGAAGGCCGCCCGGCTCACGAAATGCTTGAGCTTTTCGACCGCTTGCGCCGGGCAAATGAGCCCCCCGGTACAGCGGCGCACCGCATCGCCCTCCTCGCGGATCGCGTCCGATCCGCATTCGGGACAAACCTTGGGAAACGTATAGGGTGCGGAATCCTCGGGCCGCTTGGACAGGTCCACATCCGCCACTTTCGGGATCACGTCGCCCGCGCGATAGACCTGCACCCAATCGCCCACCCGGATATCCTTGCCGCCGCGAATCTTGTTGCCCTTGGCGTCGCGCCCGGCGATGTAATCCTCGTTGT
Source organism: Roseobacter sp. AzwK-3b (assembly GCF_000170875.1). Lineage (NCBI taxonomy): Bacteria > Pseudomonadati > Pseudomonadota > Alphaproteobacteria > Rhodobacterales > Roseobacteraceae > Roseobacter > Roseobacter sp. AzwK-3b. Next base: position 181,958 of record NZ_ABCR01000007.1, on the reverse strand, counting down.
GCAGGGTGGCGTTGCTGACGACGACACCGCCCACCGTGACCGGATGCAGCCGCGCCACCGGGCTCAGCGCGCCTGTGCGCCCCACCTGAATGTCGATCGCCTCCAGCCGGGTCCAGGCCAGCTCGGCGGGGAACTTATGCGCAATCGCCCATCGCGGCGTGGTCGAGCGATACCCCAGCCGATGCTGCAAGGCGATCTCGTTGACCTTGTAGACCACCCCGTCGATGTCATAACCCAGCTCGGCGCGCAGCTGTTCGATCCGGCGATACTGCGCCAGCATCTCGTCCGGCCCGTCGCAGAGCGCGGTAAGCGGGTTGGTCTGGAATCCGAAACCGGCCAGCCGCGCGATCGCCTCCATCTGGCTTGGCGCAAGCGGCTCGGAATGCGCGCCCCAGGCATAGGCGAAAAACTTCAGGGGTCGGCGCGCGGTGATCTTCGGGTCCAGCTGGCGCAGGCTTCCGGCGGCGGCGTTGCGCGGATTGGCGAATGTCTTGTCAGACCTTTCGGTCTGCCGCGTATTCAGCGCCTCGAAATCGGCGTGGCTCATATAGACCTCGCCGCGCACCTCGAGCAGCTCCGGCACGCCCGCACCGCCCAGATCGTGGGGAATATCGGCGATGGTGCGCGCATTGGCGGTGACATTCTCGCCCTCGGCCCCGTCACCCCGCGTCGCCGCCTGCACCAGCCGGCCCTGTTCATAGCGCAGGCTCAGGCTCAGCCCGTCGATCTTGGGCTCGCTCGTATAGGTCAGCGCCGCCTCCGGCGAAAGGCCCAGGTAGCGGCGGATGCGCGCATCGAACTCGCGGATCTCGTCATCCTCGAACGCATTGCCAAGGCTCAGCATCCGCACGGCATGGGTGACCTTGCCGAACCCTTCGGAGGGGGTGAACCCGACCCGCCGGCTGGGGCTGTCCTCGCGCATGAGGTCCGGAAACCGCGCCTCGATCGCCGCATTGCGCTGCACCAGCGCATCATAGGCGGCATCCGACATGATCGGCGCGTCCTGCCCGTGATAGGCGGCATCGGCCTGCGCCACCAGATCGGCAAGCCGCGCCAGCTCCTGCGCGGCCTGATCCGCGCTCAGCTTGTCAACCGGCCTGTCCGCATGGGCATCCGCCCCATCCTGCTCGCGCTTTTCGCTCATCGCGGCTCTCCGCCCTGACCCGACAGCGGCCTTGGCGGCCCATGTCCTCTATCCGGTCAAAGTGATAGGCCGCGCGGGGTCTGACGTCCAGTGCCCGAGAGGGCGCGATATGGGCACTATGGGCCGCAGGCTCGGAACCGTCACGACATCTCCGGTGATCCCCGGCATCGGACCATTGGCGACAGGCCCGCGAAACCCAAAGGTCGGACCACGCAAAACAGACCGCGATCCACCGCCCCCGACCCTCAGGCCCCAACCTCGGAGGCCTCAACCCTCAGGCCCCGAGCGCCAGACGGCCCGACCGGCCAAGGTTCTCGTCGGTGATGCCGCTCAGCGTCTGGATCATGTTGATCGACATGTTCATGATATCGACATGCGCTGCGGCCAGCTCACGATCGGCCGAGATTTCCAGCATTTTGTTGGGCTTCTTAATGATGATGCTGTCAGGCCGGCTGATTTCTTCCTCGAACTCGTCGAGGTTTTCTACGGCGCCCTCGTCCATGATCACCTTGTTGGTGTTGATGATCGACAAGGCTTTGGACAGGCGCTTGTTGATATCGTCTTGGGCCGGGATCATGCCGCGGATCAGACCGTAGGGCGTGTTGTCGTCTGCCTTGCGATAGCCCCAGATCGGCGTGAAGGGATACCGGTTGTGGCGATACGGCGACGGGGACATCCACAAGACGCCGCGCAGGGTCATAATCATGACGTAGACGCGATCTGTCAGGCGCTCGCGCACCTCTGCCCCCTCCTCTGCCAGTGAGGCGGTGTGGCCCATACTTTCGGGGTCGTAAATCTCGCCGGCGAACTGACCGCCTGCCATGCGCTTTTCTGTCACCGGGATTTTGAACCAGGCTTCGATCAGGCGCACACGGTCTCGGGCATAGGTCGGGTGCTCGATCGAGGTGTAGTATTCGCCATGCTCGGTAGCGAGATACTCTTGGCTGTCCATGGCGTCGTCGCCGTGCCGGTCCATGAAGGCGCCCCACTCGAAATGCGAGGACACGGATGATCTGACAATGCCTTCCCGATCCGGGAACATGGCGCAGGCGCGGTCCACATCGACCCATTTGGTGCGGAAGATGAACCGGCCATCGGACAGGTCTTCTTCTTGGGCGGCGGTGTCGTAGATGACGTTACGCCAGCTTTCGTACCGCTCATACAGGGGCTCGCCTTCGCTGTCGTCGCGCACACCGCACTCGATCCAGCCAAGCCCGACCTTGGCAGCATCTGCGAAGGCGCGGGAGAAATGGAACGGGGTCCGGTTGACGTCGCTGAGATACTTGATCAGGTGCGACTTCTTTTCGGCGTTTCGGCGGCCCTGCTTCCTACGGGCTAGGATCTTGTAGTCGATCCTGGTGCGGCGCTCGGTGCCCAGCACCCAGTTGATGCTCTGAGCGATCACGTTGTAGGTGAGCGGCTGCTGGCCACGGGCTTCGAGCACGGCCAGATCGTCCTTGGACCACTGGTCGTGGTTGTAATACTGCTCGTCGCGCTGCATGAGGCGACGAGCGTTGCCTTGGGCCTCCAGCTCGCGCAGATAGTGGCCAATCAACCGGTCGTGCAGCTCTGCGGTATGCTCGCTGTCGAGATCGCTTTTGGCCGCCTTTTGGACGTCACCAAGGAGCGTCGAGGACGGCACTTGGAAGCGATCTTCGGGGCGCTGGTTCGGCTTCACGCGGCTTTCGAGTTCAGGCATGATCTTTGACCTCAATATGGCGCTCAGAGCCGGTGTCGTTGTTGGTAACAACCATTTCTGCCACCACGCTGTGGTGATCGCGGGGGCATGGGGGAATGGCCAAGAGATCGCCCATGTGATCGCGCACGATCTTGATGATCTTCATGGGGTTGGCGCGGTTGTAGGGGTTGAACCCAAGGTTGGCGCAGAACATGACGGCGTTGACCATCACATCGTCTTCGTCGCCGGTTTCCTCGGCCCATGCCCATGCGCGCTCCAGCGGGATGATACAGGGGATCACGCGCTCTTGGTCGATCTTGTCCATCTTGGGGGTCAGGATCATCACCGGGCGCTTGGTGTTCTGGTTCCAGGTAAGCCATACGAGCACATCGCCGCGGCTGTAAACGGCATGATGCACACGCAGATCGTATGCGGGCTTATACTCGGACCCGCCGGGAAGGATCAGCCCGCCAGGTGTTTCGGTCATGTTGCTCATATCCACATACCTCCGGGGGGCTTGGGCTTGCGACGGAACTGCTGGCGAGGGCCTGTCAGGCCTTCTTCGAGGGCTTGGCCCCATTGGCGGAAAGCGTCGGCGAAGTTGGAATAACGGTCGTGCAGCGGGCGCTCGGTGAACACGTCATGGCGCTCGTTGTAGGCCTTGCGATAGTTGTCGAGGGCCGCGATGCCATCGGGGCACTCGGTGGCGTCAATGAACACCTTGCCGCGCATGGCCAGGCGCGTCTGGTTGATGCCGGTCAGGATGTTCTGGATGCGGGGCACCACCTCAAAGTTCAGGTTCGGCAGCATCTCCTGCAATATTTCCAGCGCGCTCTTGCCGGTCTGCAAGCTCTTGTTGCGCGCATCATGCGGCAGGTAGTGGCGGCCGCCCATGAGATTGAAACCTGAGTTCTGGAGGTACGTTGCATAGTGATCGAGGCTCTCGCCACTGTTCTCGTATGCGCGAATGAAGCGATGCTCGCCGGCGATCTGTTGATGAAACCAGATTGCCGTGGTGTCGTTCCAGCCGAGATCCCAGAACGTGTTGACCGGCTCTGACGGATCGTAAGGCACCGAGCGGATGCCGCCGCGGTTCCGCATCTCGGCCATCTCGTTGGCGTAGTAGGCGCCATGCACCCTGCCTTGGCGCCACAGACCCATGAGAAGCGCGTCACGCTCGTCTGGGGCCAGCTGCAACAGGGCCTCGCGATAGCCGGTCTCGCTCAGGTGTGGGTTCTCGGACAGGCGGGCCGGGATGAATGTGCGGTGAAAGGTCGTGGTGACGCCCTTTTCCTTGTCCTCGACGTCAACGGGGATGCGGGTGGCCGAGCCGTCCTCTTGGATGCCCCAGCGTTTCATCACCCAAAGCTGGCCGGGTCCATCAGGGTTGGTAGTGGCGCGGATATAGCGGGGCAGTGTCTGATCTGTGGATCGACAGCGCGAGAACAGGTAGAGATAGCAGACATCGGTGGGCCAAAGCGTCAGCTCGTCAAAGCCGATGTAGTTCCAGGCGCGGCCACGATACTTGAGGCGGTCAGCGTCGTTGTGCAGGTAGCCGAATTCGATCTTGGCGCCCGATGAAAGCGTCCACACTTTTTCGGTGGCGTTGTATGACGCGAAGGGGTCCACCTGATTGTAGATTTCCAGCGATCGGCTGATCAGGTCGCGCAGCTCGGGAAAGCTGCGACGGAACAGGACGGCGCGGTGACGTGGGTTCTTGTGGCCCTCGTGCTGCAGGCACAGAGCATCGACGAGCAGCGCATCGCTTTTCCCGCCGCCTGCGGCCCCGCCGTACAGCACCTCGAAGTCACCGGCCGACAGGAACTCGGTCTGGCGATCGGTCGGGTTCCAGATCGCCTGCGTCTTGTCCATGTCTATCTTGCGCACCGCCTGGGTCATGAGGGATAGCCATCATCGTGATTGATGGTGCGCGACTTGACCTCGACTTCCTGCTTTGGAGGGACGTTGATGAAGTTGACCACGGCTGTCATGCTCACCTTGTCGCGCGGATCGTTGACACCCATGCCGAGATAGTTGGCCAGCTTCTCAAGGGCCTTGAGGCGATCTATGGGCTGGATCCTGACTTTGACGACCTCGCCTTCTTCCTCACCGCCCTTTTTGAATGTTTCGGTTTGGACCGCGCCGAGCAGGTCGAGATCCTCGGGCGTGCAGTTGGACAGGTCGATGCGTGGCGTACCGTTTGCGTCGATGTGAACGAATTTCGAAAGCCCGGTGAAGGCGATGCGCTCATACTCAGCGATCACGTCGTCGAGGGTCTTGGCAGCGCGCCGGGCGCCCTCGCCCATCAGTTCGGCCACCCGCTTCTTGACGTTTTCATTTGTTTTCAGGCGGATTGCATTGCCTCGATTGGGCTTGTAGCCCGCTTTGATATACGCGGCATCAGCCGGGGTGCCCAAAGCTATCTCTTGCGCGAAGGTCTCGTGCCGTGGATTTATAAGCTCGCCCATTTCGAAACACCACATATTGTGCATTATTCGGTTTCATGCCCGACTATATACAACATATGGTCCAATGTTAATAGGATGCACTTTTCAAGAATTGAAAGCCTGTGATATGGAGGGGCTGTCTGCCGCTCTCTGCATTGCATGCGCGCTTCCGCGATGCATGATCGGCAATCAGCGCGGTATGGCACGTGAGATATCGTTGTGTTGCCGAGGCCAAGGGCCAAGGGGTTGACCAACACCGGGACCGCCGCGCCTTTACACCACCAGCCAAGAGAAAACCCGCCGTGCTGGTGCAGGGCGGGCTGTCAATAGCGGGCTGTCAATAGCGGCCTGAATTATGTCCGACTTTCAAAACTGTCCGACTCCTCCGCCGTCATGCCTTTAGTATTTGCGCGAGTTTCGCCCACATCGACAGTCCCGAATGCGTCGGCTGCGGCTTGTATAGCCTCTTCTGGCGTGCTCGCTTTGAAAGTGCCCCAAAAGACGCCGTGGGCAAAGATATGAAATTCGCGGCTGTATCCCATTATTCCGACTCCTTTCTCGGGTGCAGGTATTGATCGTGATCCATGTAGGCATCGACAAAAGCAGACAGCCAGTTGATGGTCTCAGGCGCTGCCAGCTCATGATCCGCGCCGGCACAGTCAGCCAGTAGCTCCTCGGCGCATTTGAACGTCAGTCCGTAATAGTCGCAGAATATCCGCAGCAACACGTCCATTTCAGGCAGCGACAAGACCTGCGCGGCGTGGTGCGGCGCATCACGGTGGATCAGAGGCACAATGTCAAACTGGCCAAGCTCGTCAGAACCGCATGAATACACCTGCCCGGTACCGAGTACGCTGCGGATGATAGGCTCCTGCACTTTAATGATAGGGTCCTTGGCGGCTTCGGTCTCAAGGGATGAGGCGAACGCCTCATCCACGTGAAAGATTGCGATCGGCATGATGGTCATGGGTCAGCCTCCCTGCACTTCGTTGAACAGCCCATCGGGCCAGCGAGCGAGCATGTCGCCACGGGTGCCGTGCATGGCGCGGAACACCTCCTTACCATTCGGTGCAGTTGCGACGATGCCCGCATCAGACTTCTCAACCAGGGCGCCGAGCTTCTTGAGCTGGCCGGCCATGTCACGGGCCTGGGCTTTGGTGATGATACGCGTTGTCATGATGAACTCCTTGCTGTGCGTAGTCATGTGTAGTAGGTCAATCAATACACTTACCGCCGCCATGGCGTCAACTACTATTAACTACAAAGGACTACATCATGAGCAAGGGCCTACCTACATCTGCGCGGCTGTCACCAGAGGTAAAGGAAGCGCTGCGCGCGTACTGTCAGGAACACGAGCGGTCTGAAAGCTGGGTGATCGAGAAGGCGCTCATTGCGTACCTGTTCCAGCGCCGGGAGTAGCGGGGGGCTTATGCCTTCGCCGCCCGGCCTCCCACTGACTTCATGATCGCCTGCTGGCGCGTCTCGAACTCGTTCACACGCTTGATCGCTTCGTCCATTTCCCGGAGCGTCTTTTCGGCGTTCTCAAGGTGGATGCGAGCGTTCGCGACGTCCTTCATCTGGGCATTGCGCCATGCACGCATCTCCGTGAGCAACGCTTCCATCTCGTCGTTACTGCCATCGGGCCCGAACATTTCCTCGCGGATCTCGGCCACCCAGCCCCACATGACGCCATTGCCGATCGCCTCGGCCACGGTCTTATCGGTCTCTGCCCCGGTGTAGCACTTGCGCTCGTCGTCATAGACGTCTTCGAGCAGGCCGATGATCTCGCGCTTTTGCTTGGGTGTGGGCTGGCGAAGATGCGTCACGTTCTTCTTGGTCATGGTCGTTGCGTCCTTCCTGCATTTCTGCGCTTCATGTAGCGCTGCCTTGGCGTCAAAGGTAAAGCCAGTCATGTTTGCCTCCTTCCGGCATTTCTGCCTGCGTTTTGCTTCACACGTCGGGCATCGCAGGGCGTTGCGCACCTGCGCCCAGCCAGCCGCCTCGATCTTCTTGAGTACCTGCCCCTCTTTGGCCAGGCACATCAGCTTGCCAGCGCCGTGGGGCGTCTTTCCGTGCGCAGCGCGTACATCCTTGATCGAACCGCAGTCATCGCATGTGCAGCGCGCCAGCTCCTGACCTCGCGGGCCCTTCATTGCCTCGATCATCTGTCTTCCTCTCTGCTGTTGTCTCTGCCGCCATCCTGCCGATGGTTGGGGGCTGGGTTCTAAGCACACTTCCCCCGTCGTCTGGGAGAAGCGTGCTATCCTGCCGACCGTCGCCGGGCTTGGGACATACACACACTGCGCTACCGGATAGCTCTGTTCTTGAGCGGGGCATGGTGAGCCTTCTACCCCTTCGCCGGCGCTTCCATCTCACGGGGCCATCGGGTGCCAGCGCAGCAACATTCCGATGGGTCCGATATTCTTTACGGCGATGCGGGCGCATGCCTCGGGTCTCGTGTGGGCAAGGCATCTGGCGTCGTGTTGCTCGTTCGCTTCCGTCCGTCACCGTCCGGGGGCTACTGTGGGGAGCCTATGTTGCAGGCTTTCGGCGCTGCGTCGGGGCCTTGCCATCCCCATGCCGCTCAGGCCGCCACAACACGCTTATGGCCTGAGTGTGCCCGGACGACGCGCCGGGCGCTGATCCCGTCAGGGAGGCTTGGTGCTGGCCGTGACTTTTTGAATGAACGCCTTGCGGTCGGCCTCGGTAAATGTCTCCCAAAGGGCCATGAACACCCGCTTTCTGGCGCGGTGTGCGAAGGTCGCACGCTGGATCCGCTTCAAGGCGGCCGCCCCGAATATCTCAAGCTCCATGGGCGTGGCCACGTCCGCCCAAAAGGCGGCGTCCTCGCGCATGTTGCCGAACGCGTCGTAGCCAGGGGCCCCACCACCCACGGTGTCCAGTGCCGCGCACAATGCCTCGCCCAAGGCCGCTTGCCCGCCAGGAACACGATCCGCGGCGTCGATCGCAGCCATAAGGGCGCGGCGCATGGCCAGCATCGACGCCTCTTGTTCTGCCTTTTGTGGCGTGGTGATCCGTGTCTGTGCGGTCATGCTGCACGCCCCTTCTTACGGAAGCGCTTCACCTCCCGCTCGATCAGCGCGTAGGCATTGAGATCGAATTTGCGGGGCACGGGCATGTCAAACCACCCAAAGGGCAGCTTGTTATTCGGATATATCCCGCACCAGACGCCGTATGCCCAACGGCGCGCGTGATTTTCGCCCTTGCGCGTCCGCTCCGATGTGAACGCTAAAGCCGCTTGCCAGACTGCGCGGGGGTCCTTGAGGCACTCGGCGCGTAAGCCAGCCCTTGGCTCCATGCCGGACTGTTTCGACAGGTCAAACTCCTGCAACTCCCCGTCGATTACATTGATCCCGGATCGGGCGGGGCGCTCCCAGCCACATACGGTGCAGGTAGGCCCCCGCATGGCGCCAGAACATTCCTTGCAAACAACCTTCTCTTTTGTCTTTTCGGTACGCTCCCGCGGTTTGCTGTCTTGTTTTTGCGCGTGGCTTAGCTCGCCGACGCCGTTTTCCCAAACATCAAACATGTCGATCGAAAATCGCTCGACATTGCCGGAATGGCAGAGCCAGATTGCCTTTTTGTCGTGGCCATGAGGACGCATAACGCGCCCCATCTCCTGCATGTGGCTAGACAAACTTTTCCGGTATGGACGACAGGAAATTCCGCATTGAACATCCGTCACGTCAAACCCGCGCGTCAGAACCCCACACGATACCAGCCCCTGAATTTGGGAGTCCGGCTTGCGAAACTCTTGGATTTTCAACCGGCGAGTTTCATCGTCCTTGTCGAGATAGCTAATCTGCTGAAAGTCATACCCGACAGCAGCGAAGGCCGCGCACAACTCGCGCCCATGCTCAACGGTCGGGCTGAATACGATTGTTTTGACGGGGCCACCAAAGTTTTCATTGGTCTTTTTCACCCATTCCTTAACAACGTCGCCAATGATCTGGATGCCCGCGCTTGACGCATCCTTCTCTGAAAATTCTCCCCGCTTGTTCAGGCCGAGACTTTCATCTTCCGGGGACTTGGCCACATAAATTTTCGGCTGAATTAAATAGCCATCATCAATCAAGCTGCGGGTTGTGCGCACATTAACGGCGGCGTCCCAATCATCGGCCATGCCCTTGGAGAAAGGCGTGGCCGTCAGTCCTATTTTCACACAATCAGGCAGGCTATCCATGTAGCGCAAAATTTTTGCGAAACGCACATGAGCTTCGTCGTAGCAAATGAGGTTTGGAATACGTGGAAGCCGACGGTTTTCCAGTGTCTGGATCGAGCAAACCTGAATGTTCGCATAAGGATCGAACCGTGGATGGTCCGCCTGAATGACGCCGTGGCTTATGTCATAATTGTCGAGGGTTGCGCTCGTCTGATCAACGAGGGACACGCGATCGACCAAAAACAACGCATAGCTCCCCTTTCGGTCTGCTTCCCTCAACAAATGCGAAGCGATGACCGTCTTGCCCGCCCCGGTAGGAGCCGCCAAAACTTGACGCATTTTGCCGGCGCGAATGCCATCTCGCAGAGCTTGAATGGCATCTTCTTGATAATCACGCAGGCATATTTCCTTGGGCTTTGCGAAGTTCAGCATCTTGCAATCACCTCCCTGTAAGCTGCGGGCTCGGCCTCCGCCCGGCGCTGACCGCCGCAATACTCGCGGATCGCAGCGCGTTCTTCCCACTCAGGGGCAAGCGGCCAGACTTCCTCATGAAGTGCGGCGCGGATGCGGGGCTGTTGCAGCCAGGCTATGGCCTCAGGCTTGAGCCGGCCGGGGCGCAGCGTCATGCGCCACTCGTCGCGGATCACGTCTCCGCCGTTTGCCCGTATCCGCGCCAAGATCGACATCAGAGGGGAATTCCCATGTTCTCAAGCTCAGCCACGCGCTTTTTCAGCGCATAGACTTGGCGGTGATACGCGTCCCGATCCTCAAGCGCCTTCCACTTGGCGTTCTCAGCATTATCGAGTTCTTTTTGGAGACGGCGCACCACAAGGTTCTTGTCGTCGGCGCTAAGATCGGCCGTCTTCTCTTTTGCAGCGCGCAACTTCGCCTCTACTGCCTTGAGCTTGGCCTTTACTTCATCAAGCTCGGCACGAAGCCCATTGGCGGTTTCAAGCAGCGCCTCGTCCGTCAGCGTCGAGTAGCCGTAGGGGTCCGGGATCGGCTCTGGGTCTGGGGCCGGAGGGGCGGGATCAGGCTCTTTGGCCTTTTCAGCGGCCGCCTCGGCTTCTGCCCTGGCTTTTTCCGCCTTTTCCGCACGCTCTTGGGCTGCCTTGCGCTCTTCATCGTCCTTGGCGGCCTCTGCGGCCTTGCGGGCTTCCTCGGCCTCTGCGTCGGCCTTTTCCTTGGCCGCCAGCGCCTCGGCGGCACGCTTTTCACGCTCGGCCTTTTCGGATTCTTCGCGCTTGCGCTTTTCCTCGGCCCGAAGTGCGTCTTCACGCTCCGCCTTTATCTCTTTCCACTTGGCATGGATGCCGCGAATGGTGCGAGGGTTTCCCCGCTGACGGGCCTCCTCGAACTCATCGGCATTGGCGGCGGCCCACATGGCGGCGGCGCGGTCGTCGCGGGTAACTTCTGCTGTCGCAACTTGCGACAGCACATTCGCCTCAACCCATTGACCAAACTCGCGGTCGCCATCGTGCAATGCCCGCCCCTTGTTAAGAGCATGCCCGTAGGTCAACCAACCGCTTATCGTGAATTCCTCGCCCTGCTCTATCTTGGCCAGACCTTCGCGGGCCTCGGCGGCCAATGCGTCAAGGCGGAAAGAGCGTTCATTGTGTCCCAGCTTGTTCATTGGCAGCCCTCGCGCGAAGTGCTTTCATCAAGCGCGACATCATCGCTTTCGGACCACTTGAACTCGCTGATATCCACATTGTGCGGCTCGGCGAGAGCCATGAGCATGGCGCCGACACGATTAGCCGCAATGGGGGCGATGTTTTGCGATGCGGTTGCCCCGCAGACCCGGACCATGAATTTTCCCGGCTCACGATAGCTGTTCGTGATCGAAGCGATAACGACACCCACATCATTAAATGCGAAACCCTGCCAATTAGAGGCGTGCAATGACGCCTCCGATATCGGAAATCTGACTTGCGTTTCCGCGTCGGTGCGGATTTTCGAAATCTCGATCATTCGACTGCTCCTTTGATCATGTCCTTTGCGAGATCCCCAATCGAAGCCCAGTTGTCGGGCTTGCGCTCGGTCGTCCCGACGCCCCATTCCGCCAATGCCTCGCGCACGTCGTCGATCGACCGCACCACGGCCACCCGGTAGCCAAGGGCGCGCAGGGCCTCGTGCATGTCACGCTGGTTCTTGTCCGCGTAATTCCCCTCGGCCTTTACTTCGAAGAACAGCGCACCGATGTTGGCGTAGGGCAGCACGATCAGGTCGGGGAAGCCGGGCAATGCCCCCTTGCGCTTGGCCTTGGCCAGCTCGCGCATGAAGGCCGCGCCGCTCTTGTTAATCTCACCGCGGCAGTGATGAACGATGCAGCCCGCCGGCAGCACGCTGCGCAGATAGTCTACGATGGCGATCTGGATCGGGCTTTCGTGGTCGATGCGCTTGTTCATTGCATGACCTCAAAATGGGATTTCATCGTCAATGTCGCGCACCTGCCCGCCGCCTTGGCCCTGCGCCGTACCCCCGCCATAGCCGGGCGTCCCTTGGCGCTGATCGGCGGGAGCCCCGCCATAGCCGCCCTGCCCGCCACCACCATAGCGGCCGTCATCACGTGATCCGCCGTAACCGCTCTGGCCGCCGCTCTGGCCATCACCGCCGCCGCCGCGCGGGTCGAGAAACACAAGGTCGCCAGCGTAAGGGCGCAACACGACCTCGGTGCTGTAACGATCCTGTCCGGACTGGTCCTGCCATTTGCGAGTTTCGAGCTTGCCCTCGATATAGACCTTGGAGCCCTTGCGGAGATACTGCTCGGCGAGGCGGACAAGCGGCTCTGTGAAGATCGCAACGCGGTGCCACTCGGTGCGCTCTTGGCGCTGGCCTGTATTCTTGTCCTTCCATGTTTCAGTTGTAGCGATGGACAGATTGCAGACACCTCCACCGTTCTGGAAGGTGCGCACCTCTGGGTCCCGGCCCAAGTGCCCGATGATTTGTACCTTGATTAGCGATCCCGCCACTTGGGCCTCCTGTTGAATATGTTGCCCGCTCTGAGGTCGCGGGCTCTTTGTTTCAGTGCGTCAAGCTCGCCGGAGAAGAACCGGCGGCCTTCGATTGCAACGCCCAACAGCCAGCCCTCGATTTCAAGGGCGCTGAGGCGGGCGATCAGGTCGAGCTTGCGGCCCTGTTCATCCTCCCCAATGGGCCTGCGCCTCCCGCGCTATGCTCATGCCGCTGCGCTCAGGAACGCAGGCGCCGAGGGGATCGTGGCCATGGCATAGGACACGGCCCAGCCACGCGGCTCGTTGGCGTAGTTCCACCACAGGCGCGCAGTCTTTTCGTCGACGCTGAAAAACACCGCGACGTGCATGTGGCTTTGGAAATGGGCGCGGAGGAAATCGGTCCAGCGATCACGGAAGGCGCGGCGATACGCCATCGGGTCGCACGGGATTTGCCCGGAAGATTTTCCGGACGATCCACCTGTTTTCTTTGGAGTATCTTGCGCTAAAAGCGACGGGTTAATTTTCTCAGATGCCATTACTGACCTCCATAAATTTGCGTGAAAATGCGTTAGTCATGGGCGTTGCTGCCCATCTTCTCTGGCGGGTTTTCGGCCATGAAGGCGCGCACTGCGGCTTCTGTTTCAGGCCAGCAGCGACCACCTTTTTCCAGACGAGCTACAAACTTTCCGTCCTTTGCGGCGTGAAACCCAAAGGTAGACAAGCTCATTTCGCGCTCTGCGCAGTATTCTTTAATGTCATCAAGCAGCTGTTTCATGAGCTGCATATTGGGAATTTACCCAACTGCGGTCAAGGGAAATTTCCCAATTTTTTGCAATCCAATATTCAACGATAAAGTATCCATGGATAATTCAGCCCTACGATCCAAAATAATTTCTGAGCTTGAGCGGCAGAACGTCAGCGTTGCTGAGATCGCGCGCAAAGCCGGCGTTCCGTATGATGCCGTAAGGGACATCAAGAGGGGAAAGGTTCAGTCCACGTCTTGGGAAAGGGCCGTGAAGATTGCGCAAGCGCTTGGCATAGTCCTAGAAGACGTTTTGCCGGCGACGAGTAAGACCGAACAAGTCAGAGAGGCAGCTTCTTCCGATTTACAAGCCATGGTCTCTGTTTATGACGTGCATGCCAGCGCCGGGGATGGGGCCGTCGTTATTCACGAAGAACCTATTGGGAGCCTGGCGTTTCCAGCGAATTACTTGAGGCAGCTTACCCAAGCCAACTGGCGCGACCTCGCGATTATATCAGTGAAAGGCGACAGCATGCTGCCAACGCTGGCGGATGATGATGTTGTGATGCTCGATCGGTCTAAGCGTGATCTGTCATATGATGGTCTATTCGTGATCCGCGACAACGGCGAAGCATTGCTGGTCAAGCGCATCCAGCGCGCGCCAACACCGGGCCACGTGATAATCATATCCGACAATCGCGCCCTATACGATCCCGTTGAAAAGAAACTGAGCGACATGGAGGTAATCGGGCGCGTGATCTGGGCCGGAGGGAAAGTGTAGCGAGCCACGCACATTATGGGCCGACCAAAGATTGAGAGGGATCAAAGATGTTTTTTAGAAAAAGACGGCGTTGGAACGGTGAGGTTATCGCGTTGCTGCCTATGTTTGATCTAACGCCTGATATCCTTGGCGGCCCTTTGGCGATTCTCGATAGCTTAGACTTAGTTTATAGAAAGGGTTTCAGCCACCAAGAGGGGGCACTTTTTTTGGCGTACAATGCGTATGCGACGTTTATTAAGACGGAGGATCCGAGATCGGTGAACCTTGCGCACCGCATTAACCTAGCGGAAGAAGAATGGATTAAAATTGGGCGCGCAACTCCTGCACTCATTCATGGCTGGCGTGATTATATAAAAGGGATAAAGGCCTCGGCGGAACGACACAAATGAAACTGCGAAACGTCAAATTTTTGCTCATTCCCACTACCTAAAGTGAGGCAAATGTATTGTCGCGCAATGTTCTTGAATTGCTCGGCGGTTTTGCGCGATGCGAGCGGGCAATGCTCCATCACTTATCCGCATCTCTTCGAATTCTTCTTTCGAAAGATCATTAAAGTAAAAATTGCCAAGGCAATGACAGTACATGTTGGCAACTTTTTGAGGATTAGACGCCAGTCCGGCGCTTTCTAATTGAAAGCTCACATTAGGCAAACAAGTCCGTAAATGTCCAGTTTTTAGCGCTTGGATTAGGTGCGGATCTAAAGGTGTTTCGGCCACCACAGCACCCGTAAACGCCAATAGCGCCAGAAGCCACGTCCTAAAATTAACAATCAATCTCATCTATATCCGTCCTTTTTACCTGCCACCCCTAGACTAACCAACTCTGGGATACTGGCGCCTCCACCGTCAAGTCATGCGATATCAAGCGTGACCCCGGAGTTTGAAAAATACTGATTCTCCCCCCTATAATTGGGAGGTAATGGGCATTTTCCCAATTTGGGCTTGAATTTGGGAATTTTCCCAATATCCTGCTACCCACCTAGCAGGAGATAACTATGCCGACACTGGAAGCAGACATCGAGACGGTCAAGGCGCTGCACACCGCGCCTCTGGCCAGCCAAGCCACGCGCCTGCACGCCTTGGACAAGTGCCTGATCGCACTTGACGACCCGGACACTTGGAGCCTTGTGGAAGCCATTAGGGCGCTGAGCAGCATGATCGCCGATTGCTGCATTGAGTGCGATATGTTCATTCATGATGCGAGCGACGATCAGCCGACTTGCAAGAGTTGCGACGCCGAGGCTGCCGCCTTCATGGCTCTGCTCAAGGTCGAGGCCGAGGAAGACGCGGCTGACAACGCGCTGATGCGCATGCAGGAGGATCAGGCATGAGCAGATCCTTCGGCCCCGTGGTCATTGTGAACCCTGACACAGACGAGGTTGGGAAGGTGCACTGTCACTGGTGCATCTTCAACGACTACCGCCCGACAGGTCGGGTGTGTAGCCATGGCGACAGCGCCAATCCGCGCAAGATTTACGATCCGGATGACACGCCCGATTTTTGTGAAATGAAATCCGGGGCGATCCAGGACGCGTTGGACATGATGCGCGGCGTTTCGCACACGGTCATGCGCTGGTCCGGTCGCAAAACGGACGAGCCGCGTGTCGTTTACGAGGGCATCCCCTCGGAAGCGGCCCGCATGTTCCGGATCACGGCGCGCAACGCAAAGCGCGGGACTGTCGTTCTGGAGGATGTGTCTGGAAAGCAGCTCGACGCTTGGCCGGAGGGCGCAGCATGTACGCGCTGCGCGAGGCTATGCGCCAGTGGCGCCTTGACCTCGAACGCGGACAAAAGGCGGCGACCGCGCCTCTGTACGAAGCCTACAAGGCTGAACTGGATCGCTGGAAGCCGACGATTAAAGACGCAAAGCGCATCGAGGATGCCCTTGTCGCTACGATGGACAGCTTCACGCGCAAGCTGGACGAGGAAAAGCGCGCCAAGGAACGCGCGGCATGGGAAGCCGCTGAAAAGGCCCGCCGCGAGGCTGAGGCCAAGGCGGCCGCCGCCGCTGCCAGCGACCTTGAGGCGCAGCGCGAGGCCGACGCAGCCAAGCAGGCTGCTATCGACGCAGAAAAGGCCGCACAGGCCGCCAAGCGCGATAAGGTCCCTGGTTTGCGCACGGTGACGTTCCACAAAATCGAGGACTACCAGGAAACATGGTTGGACATCGTAAAGAAGGACCGTGACGCCGTGACCGCTTTTATCGAGGACTACGTGCGCCGCCACCACAAGACCCGCGATATTGCCGGCGTGCGCGTCTGGACAGAAAAGGTTGCCTATTGATGGCCCAGACCGTGATCCTCCGGGGGCCTGAGCAGCGAAGCCTTGCGCGTCAAATGATTGATCGCGCGCCGCAGGATGCTGTCGTTCGGATCTCGGAGGCCACCCGAAGCAATCAACAGAACGCCAAATTATGGGCCATGCTGTCTGACATATCGCGAGCCAAGCCTGACGGACGCACGCACACGCCGGAAGTCTGGAAGGCGCTATTCATGCACGCATTGGGCCACGAAACCCGCTTTGAAATGGGCTTGAGCGGCGAGCCGTTTCCGATCGGCTTTCGATCTTCGCACCTGACGGTGCGCCAAATGGCTGACCTGATCACCTTCATCGCAGAATACGGGGACCGGCACTGCGTTGTCTGGTCCGAGCCGCAAGACGAAAGGGCCAGCGCATGACCCGCCGTGAATTCTCAAACCGAACAAGGTTTCAAGCATGGGAGCGCGCAAGAGGCAAATGCGAGGAGTGCGGCGTCAAACTCAATGTGGGCGATCGCCGTGAGTTTGATCACCGCATCCCATGCGGCCTTGGCGGCGATAACAGCTTAGAAAATTGCGTCGTGCTGTGTGCTGCTTGCCACCGCGACAAGACCGACACCGAGGATATTCCCCGCATCGCAAAGGCCAAGCGCGTTGCCGCCAAGCACACCGGCGCGTTCCGGCCCAAGAGCACGATCCCCGGGTCGAAAGGCAGTAAATGGAAACGCAAGATGGATGGCACCGTCGTTCGGAGAGATTGAGAGGAGTTACAATGTTCCAAGCCGTTGTTAGAGCGATCTTTCGCAAGAAGGTCACACTCGCGCCCGAACCCGAACCCGCACAAGACACGTCGATATCTGTCGATGAAATCGAATTGCGCGTGACCGAGTTCTTAGCCCGAGGCCCCGCCACGACAACACAAATTTCCGGCCACATGAACAGAAGCAGTAGCCATATGGCCAGCTATCTGACGAATATGCATCGCAAAGGCGGGCTGATCAAAGCGGCCGCGTTCAAATCTTCCGACCAAAAGAGAGCCAGCGCAACGCTCTGGGCCTTGTCCGTAGAGTATCTGGTGCCTCGCGAAACTGTTGAATGTGGGGATGACTGAACATGCCCGTGACGCTTGATATCCCGACACTGCACGAGCGCGCCGACACACCGGTTATGCGCAAGATGTTGGAGAAGGTTGCTGAATCCGAAAACACCCTGGTCGAAATCCGCTTGCCGCGCCTGGCACGTAAAATGGGTGACGACCACAGCCATAGCGAGACGCAAAAGCTGGTCGAGATCGCTGAAAACTGCGGTTGGGTCCACCTGAAAACCAACAGCGTAGGCAGCATAAAGAACATCCAGATCACTGACGCGGGCCGGGCCATGATTGGCACCGCCCAGTGCCGCCGCCCTACGCGGCTACTGAGCGCGTCACCGAGGCCGATTTGGAAGGACCAGACCAATGACTGACCTGATCGACCGCGCGAAATCGGCGCTGGAAGGCGCAACACCGGGGCGGCGCGTCCAGTTTCATGGCGATTACTACATGGAGGCCAAGGGCACACCGTTTACCGAGTGGGACACATCGCACGACACAAGCGTGATCCTTCCCAACGGAGAACGACTTCGCGGATATTCGAGGCACAAGCACGCAGCAGATGCCGAACTTGACAACCTCGCCCCTGACCTCGCCCGCTTGGCTGTTGCGGCGGCGGAGTTGGCGGATCGTTTAGACGCTAAACTCAGATTGTGCTGCGGCGGCACTGATGCGGATCGCGCCGCCATCGCCCGCTTCCGGGCCATTGCGGAGGGGAAGGAATGACTAACCAAACAGACCCCGCCGCGCTGGTCCGGGCGGCGCTGGAGGCGGCGGCGGAAGCGTGTGCTGATGAAACGTGGAGGCGCGAAGGTGACGATGCTTTTACGCGCGGGCTGGACTGCGGATCGACTGAGCAAGCCGCTGCGTGCGCCGTTGCCATCCGCGCCCTTGCCGACTGCCCGGATGTGGTGGCGGGGATAATTGAGCGGGTGAAGGGAGAGAATGATGAGTGAACTGGTTGACTGGCTGACAATACCTGTCGGCATCGTAGGGCTGATTGCTTGGGTTCATGTGCTCAAAACAGCCCACCGTAGAATGAAGGACAAGACCGATGAGTGATGATCTGGTGAAGCGGCTGCGGGCTTTTGATTGCATCACGATGGAAGGGTGCGGAGACGATCTAAGGCACGCAGCCGCCGACCGCATCGAGGGACTTGAGGCCGAACTTCGTGAAGCGCGGATGCAATCACTGTCTGACTTAGGACAAGCACATGATGCATACCAAGCGCGGTTAGAGGCAGAGACCAAACTGGCGAAGGCGGTGGGGGCGCTCGGTGACATTTATGATGGCGAGCCTGAATGGCCAGACGACCCAAAAAAAGAACTGGATTGGTGCCGTAATCGTGCCCGCGCCACCCTCGCAGAACTGGAAGCCGAGAAGGACAAGACCGATGAGTAATAACCGTAAAGACTCCGGACGGATCAATTTGGTGACTTCGTTCATTTGCACCGAGTGCGGAGAAAATCTCGATTTGGCTTTCGACCAACTTGGAAAGCCAGCCCCGAAGGCGTCAACATCATTTGGAATGGGCGGGGCGTATGTGTTGGAAAATCGGGTGCACGTCCACCCATGCAGAACATGCATAGAAAAAGAGGTGGCACCCGCCCGCATGATTGCTGCTGCACTCGCAGAACTGAAAGCAGAGACCGATGACCAAGAGAGATAGAGATGGCGATATTGTGGACGATCTCCGTCTTGTAGTGCCTGCTTTGCGCAACCGCATTGAGGCGCTTGAAGCCAAGCTGGCGAAGGCCGTGGAGGCTTTAGATGAAGCTATCTACATGATCGCGCCGAGCGAGGCTGATATGGAGAAAAAAGCAGGCGTCTATCGGATCGTGAAGGCGCATGAAGAACTGAAAGGACAGGACCATGACAGCCCATGATCGAGCGATGGAACTGGTGCGGCAGCTACGGCAGGAAGGTCTCGACGTAGTACGGATCGTTGTGGAAGGTCGTAAGATCGACGTGGAAATCGCGCAGAAGGATGCGCCGCAACAGATAGACAGGGTGAAATGGTGAAACGGCAACTGCCAAAATATGTCTACGCGCGTGGCCGCAAGGGATACCCTTATTTCATACGCGGCAACACCTGCCAGCGCATTTTCGCAGAGCCGGGGTCCAATGCCTTCTGGGCCGAATACAACCGGCTTCTGAACGGCGCACCGACCGCGCCCAAGCGCACGATCAACAAGCTGATAGAGCACTACATGCGGTCGCCGGATTGGGCAAAGAAGGCGCACAACACTCGAAAGAGTTACGAGCGGTCATTCCTGTATTTCCGCGACAAGATCGGGCTCGTCGATCCGGCGTCCATCCGCCGCCGCCACGTCAACGACATGCGGGATGCGCTGTCTGCCACCCCGACAACCGCCAACCGGCGCGTTGCGGCCCTGTCCGTACTTATGAACCACGCCATAGACATCGGCTGGGTCGAACACGTGAACCCGGCCAGGGGCGTGAAGCAACTGGACGGCACAAAGACCCGCGAGGCATGGCCCGTCGATATGGTCGAGGCATTCCGCACGGCCGCCACGGGGCAGACGCTGCTGCTGTTTGAGCTTCTGATCGGCACAGGGCAGCGGATCGGGGACGTGTTGAACATGCAATGGGGGCAGATCGAGGACAACGGCATTGTCGTGCGTCAAAGCAAGACCAAGGCCGAGGTGTGGATCCCGTTCACCCGCCGCCTGTTGGACATGCTGAACAAGACGCCGCGAAATGCGCTCTACATCATAAACCATGAAGGGCACAGGGTGGCTTACAACACCGCCTGGAAATGGGTAATGGACGTGCGCAAGCAGATCGGCGCAACCGATTACGACATCCACGGATTGCGCCACACGGCGGCCTCAGAATTGGCCGCGCTCGGCATGACTGACGAGGAAATCATGAGCATTACTGGCCACACCTCAGCGGCCATGGTGCGGCTTTACGCAGGCAAGGCAGCGCAAAAGGCGCGGGCCAAGAAGGTTCAGGAAGAACGAGGATGAATAAATTAAGCTGCATGAGCCAAGAGTACCAAGAAATCAGATCACAGCTGGAAAAGGAAATGCCAATGAAGGGCGTTCCTATTAAAGCGCAAAATTTAGTCTGGGCGCTTGCTTGGGAATACGGCCACGCCGGCGGCGACGACATGATCGCACTTCATTACGATGACTTGAGGGCCGTTGCGCTTCTGGCTTCTGGCGTGCGCAAGGAATAGAGGCACTAAGAACAGAACAAGAATGAAACACGAATTTTGAAACACCTTTGAAACGCGCCCATCCGTAAGAGCAAATATATAAAAAAATCAATAATTTACGTGCGCCATAGAGATGATTGAGGAACATCTCCTTGGTCAGGGTCGTGCCCTTGCGCAGGCTCAGCAATTCGAGCATCTGGTATTCTTTCCCGGTCAGATGCACCGTCCGCCCCTCCACATCCACCGTCTTGGCATCCAGATTGACGTTGATGCGCCCGGTGCGGATCACCGATTGCGAATGCCCCTTCGAGCGGCGGATGATCGCGTGGATCCGCGCCACAAGCTCTTCGCGGTGGAATGGTTTGGTCAGGTAATCATCCGCGCCAAAGCCGAACCCCTTGATCTTGTTCTCGGTATCATCCGCACCGCTCAGGATCAGGATCGGCGTATCGATGCGCGCCAGCCGCAACTGGCGCAACACCTCGTGACCGTTCATGTCCGGCAGGCCCAGATCCAGCAGGATCAGGTCGTAATCATAGAGCTTGGCAAGGTCGATCCCCTCCTCGCCCAGATCGGTTGTATAGACGTTCAGGTTCGCATGGGTCAGCATCATATCGATGCTTTTCGCGGTCGTGGGGTCGTCTTCTACCAACAGCACACGCATTCACTCAACTCCGCTATGTCTTCGACTATCCGACCGAAACCATGGACAAGATTGGTTAAGCACAAGTTACCAGTGCGATAAAAATACAATTTTCTACCTTAGGTTGTACACCTCTTTCGTTCTGACCGTCGCGCGCAGCCCCGATGTGCCCTCTCGTTCGGCCGCACTCAGCCATTCGGCAAGCTCCGCTTCGCTCAGCTCGTAAAAGCTCTGCGCCTCGTCCTGCGACATCAGCCCATGCACCACGCCGCGCACCACCGCCATCTTGCGTCGCGCCGTCCAGCGCCGTGTATCCGCCGGCGGCAGATCTCCCCGGCTCAGGATACTGCCATCCGGCAAGGTCACCATCCGCGGCCCGTTCACCTTTTTCAGAAACATCTCTCTCACCCTCAAAAGCAACCGGGCACAAGACTGCCCCTGAGGTTTTAACGGCAGGTGAAACCGCCCCTTGAGACTGTCTCGCATTTTCTTATATTCCGTCACACCAAGGAGACCCGTCCAATGCCCCTCGAATCCGGCCTCAATTCCCTGGGCTTCGCCAAAGCCCCAGCCGACACCCGTGTCGTCGTTGCCATGTCCGGCGGCGTCGACAGCTCGGTCGTGGCCGCCCAACTGGCCGAGGAAGGCTATGACGTGGTGGGGGTCACCCTGCAGCTTTACGATCATGGCGCCGCACTTGCGAAAAAAGGCGCCTGCTGCGCCGGCATCGACATCCATGACGCCCGCCGCGTGGCCGAAGACATGGGCTTTCCCCATTATGTGCTCGATTACGAAAACATCTTCCGCGACGCGGTGATCGACGAGTTTGCCGACAGCTACCTTGCGGGCGCCACGCCCGTGCCCTGCATCCGGTGCAACGAGCGGGTGAAATTCAAGGACCTTCTGGAAACCGCCCGCGATCTCGACGCCGATTGCATGGCCACCGGCCATTACATCCAGCGCAAGATGGGCGCGCATGGTCCTGAATTGCACTGCGCCGCCGATGCCGCCCGCGATCAAAGCTATTTCCTGTTCTCCACCACCCCCGAACAGCTTGATTTCCTGCGCTTTCCCTTAGGCCACCTGCCCTCCAAGCACGCCACCCGTGAATTGGCCGCGCGCTACGGGCTGAAAGTGGCCGACAAGCCCGACAGTCAGGATATCTGCTTCGTGCCCGATGGCAATTATGCCGCAGTGATCGAAAAACTGCGACCCGGCGCCGCCGAACCCGGCGAAATCGCCCATGTCGATGGCCGCATCCTCGGCACCCATGAGGGGGTGATCCACTACACGATCGGCCAGCGCCGCGGCCTTGGCATCGGCGGGCTGAGCGAGCCGCTCTATGTGGTCAAACTCGATGTCGACGCGCAGCGCGTTATCGTCGGCCCCAAGGAACTGCTCGCCACCCGCCTCGTTCCCGTGCGCGAGATCAACTGGCTGGGCGACGCCCCTTTCGACAGCCGCCCGGAATGGCACCTCTCGGTCAAGCTGCGCTCCACCCGCCCCCCGCAAGAGGCGATCCTTCGCCCCCTGCCGGATGGCGGCGCCGAGGTCGAACTTCTCAGCCCCGAAGAAGGCGTCAGCCCGGGTCAGGCCTGCGTCTTCTATGAAACCGGTGACAGCCGCATCCTTGGCGGCGGCTGGATCTGGCGCGGATACTGAGCGCGCGTTTCGCAAACGCCCTGCACCCGTCCAGGCATGTCCCTGCACAGGCACTTCCGCACCCGTGCAGGAACGTCTTTTGGCATTACCGCGTCTCTACGATCTCGGAATAGGCCCCGCCAAGCTGCAGGGTCACCTTGATGGCGGCATCATCGCGGTTACGCCAGAACCAGCCGTGCTCTCCGGCAAAACCCGCCTCGATCCGGCCCTCGCCCTCGGTCGCACCCCGACCCCGGTCATAATCGACGGACTGCCCCTCGCCATGCGCGTGCAGGTCGAAATTGATCCGTCCGCCTGTCGCACTCCAAGCATAGGTCGCGATATCGCCCGCCTGCATCACCAGCTTGATCTCCGCCGACGCGTCCGGCTCCAGCGTGAAGCTGACAACATCCGTCCACGCCTGCTCCTGCGCCTGCGCGGCCCCTGCGAACAGGCCCAACACATCCCGCAACAGGCTCGATGATGTCTCGCTCCCGTGCAAAAGCCGGTCGCGTTCGGCCTCTTCGGCCAGCTCTCGCTTGATCTCGCCCATTTCCGTCAGGCCCAGCACACGCCCGATCCCCGTGGGGTCAATCGCGCGCTCGGCAGGCAGAACCACGGTCAAAAGGATCGCCACGCCGGCCACCCCTGCCAAAAGGGCCGACCGCTTCAGGCTGGCCAATGTTGGCAGCTCTTCGAGGGTGGGTTTTCTCACATTATGCATCTTGTCTCTCCCTTGTCTCAGCCATGCGCCACAAAGCCGTGGACCTGCACATAGGTCAGCCACAGCCCAAGCCCGATCATCACCACATTCGCGATGGTCGCCTGCCGCATGAAATTCGGTTGTCTGCGCCAGACCCCCATCACGATCAGGATCACCGCCAAAGCCAGCAGCTGCCCGATCTCGACCCCCACGTTGAAGGCGATCAGATTGGCCAGCAGCCCGTCCTCGGCAATCTCGTATTCAAGGATCTTCGTCGCGAGCCCCGTGCCATGGAACAGCCCGAAGATCAGCGTCGCGGCCTTGGTATCGGGCTGAACCCCGAACCACCGCTTGTAGGCGCCAAGGTTATCGAGCGCCTTGTAGACGACCGACAGGCCGATGATCGCGTCGATGAGATAGGCATTGATGCCCCAACCATACCAGACGCCCAGAAGCATCGTCACCGAATGGCCGAAAGCGAAGATGCTGACATAGATCGCCACATCCTTCATCCGGTACAGGAAGAACACCACCCCCAGCAGGAACAGGATGTGGTCATAGCCGGTGACCATGTGCTTGGCACCGAGATAGATGAAGGGGATGATATGCACCCCCCAGATCTCCTGGATATAGCCCGCGTCACCCGGCGTGACATTATGGGCCAGCGCCGGAGCGACGCTAAAGGCAATCGCGCAAACCGCGATCAGGGTCATGACAAGCGACCGGCGCACAGCCGTATCGCCAGCATGTCGGGATATCGAAATCATGGAACTCTCCATTTATGCGTGAACTCTTTCGGTCAGCCGCCGTGCGGCGGCGCCGATCACGCACGCGGAGGTCGGTCTATCCTGAACACCCGATACGCGCCCGGGTCCGACGATCTGAACCGCCAGCCATCGCGGCTGGCCGCTTGGGCCCCCGTCGGCGCACGCGCCACCAGAACCGCCTGACTGTGATCGTGATCGGCAGCATCGTGGCTGTGACCATGCAGCAGCCGATCAAGGTCATGCTCATGTTGATTTTCGTGCTCATGCACATGTCCGTGCGCATGCCCGTGACCGTGCCCTTGCTCGGCGATGACCTCAGGATGAGTCTGAGCCGTCTCCAACGCCTCCGGCGCATGCGTGACGCTCGGCATCACCGACCACAGGATCAGTGACAGACACAGGACCGCCGCGAACGCCGTCCGACAGGCTGTTTGCGTACCAAAGGGACACAATTTTCGCCAAATTGCGCAGACTCCGTCCCAAACCCGTGTCGGTTTCGTACGAACCCTACGCATGGCCCATCCGCGCCAGAACCGCCCTTGCCGCCCGCAGCCCCGGCGCCTCACCATCGCGCCCCAGCCGTTGCATGGTCAGCTCCATCGCCGCGCGTTGCGCGCCCGGCGCCTCCATCACCTCAAGCATGCCGGGCGCGATCAACTCGGGCCGGCAGCGCTTGCCGTTGAACTCCGGCACCGCCCGCGTCTCCGAGACAAGGTTGACAAGCGTCAGCGTGTCGATGGTCAGCATCTTGGAAATAATGAACCGACTCAACGGGTTGACGTCATAGGCAATGACCATCGGCGTGCCCGCCGCCACCAGTTCCAACGACACCGTCCCCGACGCCGCCAGCGCCCAATCCGCCGCCCCGAACGCCGCCCGCTTCTCGGCCTTGGCGGTTTCGGCATCGGTTTCGGAGGGGTCCAGGATCACCGGCCTCACCGGCCAGCCCTCGACCATCTCCCGCACCATCGGCGCCACGTTTGACCTCGTCGGAATGACCACCGAAAGATCCGGCTTTTCCCGGATAACCCTTTGAACAACCTCACTAAATATCGAACCAAGGCGCTGCACCTCTCCCCGGCGCGAGCCCGGCAGGATCATCCACAGCGCCCCCTCGATCCCGTGACGCTCCCTAAACCCTTGAATTTCCTCGGCATTCGCCTGACGATCACTCACCACCGGATGCCCCACAAAATCGCACGCCACCCCCGCCGCTTCCATATAGGGTGGCTCGAACGGCAAAAGCGCCAAGACCTGGTCCACGACCCGTGCCATCTTGCGCGCGCGCCCCGCGCGCCATGCCCAGACCGACGGCGCCACGTAATGCACTGTTCTTATGTCACTTTTCGCCTTGACCAGCTTGGCGACCCGCAAACAGAAATCCGGGCTGTCGATGGTGATCAGCACATCCGGCCGCGCCTCGAGCACCGCTTTTGCCGTCTGGTGCAACCGTCGCCGCAGATGGGGATATTTCGGCACGATCTCTGCCAACCCCATGACCGACAGCTCATCCATGTCAAACAGGGAAACCATCCCTTCGGCCTGCATCAGAGGCCCGCCAATCCCTTGGAATTCAACGCTTTCAAGGGATTTCAGCCCAGCCATCAGCGCGGCACCCAGCTTGTCGCCCGACGCCTCTCCGGCGATCAGGAACACCCGCATCACAGCACCCGTGACGAAAGAAAAAGCCCTGCCTTTTCAACAGCCTGCACGGTCTTTTCCCGCTCAAGGATCATCACCCTGCTTGCCTCGACCACAAGCCCCGCCAACCCGGCCTCGGCAACCGCCTCGATGGTCTTCGGTCCGATCACCGGCATATCGACCCGCAGGTCCTGCCCCCGCTTGGCCGCCTTGACGTAAACGCCCCTGACGCCCCGACGCAACGCCTCTGGCGTGGCTGCCACAAATCCCAGCAGGGCATCGGTCCCCTGCACCGTCTCGATCCCCAGGCACTGTCCCCCGGCCACCACACAGCCCTGCCCCACATCCAGCGGTGACAAGGCCATCAGAATATCCCATGCGCGCCCGGCATCCGTCAGATCGGTCTCGGACATCTCGGCGCCGACGCAAAGCCCCTCTTCTGCGGTCAGCCCCGGCACCAGCTCATGCGCGCCCATCACGGCAAAGCCCTGTTCTTCGAAAATCGCGATCACTTCTCTGAGCAGCGCGTCATCGCCGCCCTGCATCGCCACCATCAGCCGCGGCGCAAGGCCCAACATCACCGGATCGAACTCGGCCGGGTTCAGCGGCGGGCGCGAAAGCGATCCGGCAAAGACCACACGGTCCACGCCCTGCGCCCTCAACCCGTCAAAGACAGCGCCCATCTTCTCGAAGCGGTGAAGATGAACATCGCCCTGCAACGCGTTGGGAACGCCTTGAAAACCCAGCTTCAGCGCATCGGGCTGAGCCTCGGCGATCCGCACCGGAAGGCCGCCGCTACAGGCCAGGATCGCCAAACGTCCCGCCATGCTCAGCCCGCGCCCGGTGTCAGGAACGACCGGTCGCTCGCCCCCGTCACGAAGTCGACGATCTGGCGCACATAGTCGCTTTCGGTCTCGTCCCCAAGGCGCCGGGCGCGATCCTGAAACGCGCCTTCGCCCTGTGCCAGCATCTGAAACGCCGCCCTCAGCGCGGTGATATCCGCGCGTGGCACACCGCGCCGCTTGAGCCCCACAAGGTTCAGCCCGTCCAATTCACCGCGCGGCGCCTGCACCAGACCGTAAGGGATCACGTCATTGGTCACCATCGTGACCGCCCCGATGATCGCGCCCTGACCGATGCGCACGAATTGATGCACACCCGACAGGCCGCCGATGATGACATCGTCCTCCAACACGCAATGCCCGGCAAGCGCCGCGTTGTTCACGATGATGACCCGGTTGCCCAAATTAACGTCATGCGCAACGTGACAGCCTGCCATGAACAGTCCGTCATCGCCCACGCGGGTTTCCCCGCCGCCGCCTTCGGTGCCGGTATTCATCGTCACATGCTCGCGAATGCGGTTGCGCGCGCCGATCACCAACCGTGTCCGTTCGCCCTTGAATTTCAGGTCTTGCGGCACCTCCCCGATGCAGGCGAAGGGGAAAATCACCGTATCCTCGCCGATCACCGTGTCACCGGCCACCACGACATGCGATTTCAGCACGACGCGATCACCAAGCCGGACATCCGGGCCGACATGGCAAAACGGGCCTACATGACAGCCGGTCCCCAAAACCGCGCCCTCTTCGACAAGCGCGGTCGGGTGAATGAAGGTTTCCGCCAGTTGCGGCATCGGCGTCACTCCTTGGGCAAATCCATCATGGCGGTGAATTCGGCCTCGGTGACGATCTCACCCTCGACCTCGGCCACGCCGGCGAATTTCCACACTTTGCCGCCGGGCTTGCCACGCAACGTTGTCAGCTTCAATTCGAGCACATCTCCCGGCACGACCATGCGGCGGAATTTGCAATTGTCGATCGCCATGAAATAGACCAGCAGGTCGCGGCCTTCCATGCCCATGGCAGTCCCGACCATGACAGCGGCGGTCTGGGCCATCGCCTCGACGATGGTGACCCCCGGCATGATCGGCTTGCCGGGGAAATGCCCCTGAAAATGCGGCTCGTTGATCGTGACGTTCTTGATCCCGCGCGCCGATGTGCAGCCATCGATATCGACCACCTTGTCGATCAGCAGAAACGGATAGCGGTGCGGGATAAGCGCTTGGATCAGCTGGATATCCGCGGATTTCAGCGGCTCGGTCATGATGCATTCCTTCGATGTGCAGGCTTGCCATGTCCCTAGCAAGTCAACCTGTCATGGGCAAGCGGCCAGAGGGCGGCAAGGTCACTCGGCGCCAGAAGATGTGTCATCCGGCGCAGCTTGCGGTCCTCTCATCAGCTCGGGTGGCATTGTGTCGCCGATCGTCTCATCCACCCTCGAAATCGCAAGGGCGGTGATATCCACCGCATCTACACCGAGCAGCGTGGCACGGCTGTCAAGGATCACGGCGGCATCTGCATCGCGCATGATCTCGATCAGGATCGGCTCGACAATGCGCATGAAGGCCACAGGCGCCTGAGACCGGCTGCGCTCTAGGTCGCGCACGCGGCGTTCGCTATCCTCGCGGATTTGCTGCACTTTCCGGTCGAAACTATCCGCCATACGGCGAAACTCTTCCGGGCTGGTCTCGGCGCGCAATTCTGTCAGCGCCTTCTCTTCGCTTTCAAGCTGCTGTTCGAGATCCCGGTTCAGCGCGATCAGCGCGTCTCTTTCGGCCTGCAATTCATCGGTCATACGCTGACCCAGCCGGGTCTCGGCAAAGAGCAGATCGGGGTTGACCACCAGCACATCGCTTTGCACCACGCCGATGGATTGCGCCGAAGCCTGCACCCCGGCCAGCATCGTGATCCCCAACCCGACAGAAACCGCCACTCTCCTGAGAAATGCCAGACCCGTCATCCGAGGGCTCAGAACTCCGTCCTGACAGTCAGATCGAATGTCTGCTCGATATCTCCCGGCTCTTTTTCAAGCGCCGTCGACCAGTTCAGCCGCAGCGGACCGAAGGGTGATGCCCAGAACATCGACACGCCGACCACATGACGCGCCTTGAAGCCCTTGGAGCGGATCAGGCCCGTGGCATTGCGCGTATCCAGACCCCAGATGCTCCCCACATCATAGAAGGCCCCCCCGGAAATCCCGTATTCTTCCGGCAGGCCCAAGGGGAATTCGGCCTCGAACTTGGCCACCGCGTAGAAGTCGCCACCCAGATGCTCTGTCCCTTCTATCGGCCCCATCCCGTTCGGCTCGAAGCCGCGCATCACTTGCGAGCTGAAGCGATCCACCGCACGGCTGGTCTCCTTCTGGAAATCGAGCGCGCCACCTTCCAGCGTCGCCCGCAGGGTGACCTCCTCGTTCAGAACCATGGTCTGCGCGATGACACGGGCATTGGTCTTGATGAATTCCGTATCCCCACCAAGCCCGGCGAATTCCTGCCCGAAGGACAACAGCACGCCCGAGTTCGGATCAAGCCCGCCCCGGCGCGTGTCATAGGTGTATTCATAGCCGATGCCGCTTGACCACAGGCCTTTCCGTGCCACCTCCGACCGCAGGACGCTCGAGAAACCACGGTAATCGGTCATCTCGTCATAGCTCGCGTCATAGAACAGCGACAGACGGCCGTTTTCACTCACCGGGAAGGTCAGGCTGGGCCGGAAAATGCCCGTCGTCGTGTTGAACAGGCTGAAATCACTGTCGGATTCGATCAGTGCAAAGTCCAGCCCGAACGCCACATCGCGGCCAAGGAAAGCAGGCTCGACAAAGCTGATATTGTAATTGGCGTTGTTTTCAGCCGCGGCGATCTGAGCGGTCAGCTCCTGACCGCGCCCCATGAAGTTGCGTTCGCTGAAGCCCACGCTGATGCCAAGACCGCTATTGGTCGAATAGCTGCCGCCGAAGCTGAGCGAGCCTGTCGTGGTTTCCTCGACATTGACATCCACAACCACCTGATCGGGCCGCGAGCCTTCGCGCGCATCCACTTCAACATCCGAGAAATACCGCAGCGCGCGGATCCGCTCCGCGGCTTCGCGGATCTGGCGCGGGTTGAACGGATCGCCCTCGACCACGTCGAACTGACGCCGGATCACCTGATCCACCGTTGTCGTGTTGCCCTCGATGTCGATCCGCTCCACAAAGACTCTCGGACCGCGCACCAGCGCGAATTCGACGTCCAGCGTCAGATCCCTGTCATTGCGCGAGATCCGCGGCTCCACCCGCAGGAAATCCACACCCTCCTTGATCGCCAGACGCTCCATCCGCGAGATCGCGTTTTCCACGCGGGTGGGCGAATAGACCATGCCGGGTCTGAGCTTGAGCACGGCCTGATAGACGTCGGGATCGACTTCCGGCAAATCGCTGATTGTGGTGATCTCACCGAAGGTGAATTGCTGGCCTTCCTGGATGTTGAACGTCACGAAATAGGCGTCACGCTCCCGCGCCAATTCCGCATTCGTGCCCGTGACCCGAAAATCCACATAACCGCGCGACTGGTAGAAATCCGTCAGAACCTGCCTGTCGAACTCGATCCGGTCCTCGACAAAGGTGTCCCGTTCGATCAGCGCGCGCAGCAGACCGGCTTGCTTGCTGTCGATCACGCGCCGCAGGCGGCGATCGGAAAACGCCTTGTTGCCGACAAAACCGATGCGCTGCACTTCGATCTTGCCGCCTTCGAAAATCTCGAACACGAGGTCGACACGATTATCGCTGCGGCGGATCACCTTGGGCGACACCCGCGCCGACAAGCGCCCGTTCTGCGCATAGGCTTCGGTGAGGGTTGCTGCGTCCCGCTCGGCCTGTGTCGGGCTGAAGACCTGTCGCACCCGGCTTTGGACAAAGCCCTCGAGATCCTCATCCTTCAGCCGTCGGTTCCCCTCGAAGGCGATGCGGTTGATGGTCGGGTATTCAACGACACTGATGAAAAGCCGATTGCCGCGCGGCTCGATCGTCACGCTTTCGAACAACCCGGACGCAAGGATTTTCTGGTAGGCATCGTTCAATTCGGCTGCGGACACCGTCTGCCCCCGCTCGATCCCCGCATAGCTGAGAATCGTGCCGGCCTCGACCCGCTGGTTGCCTTCGATCTCGACGGTGCTGAACCGATAGGACTGCGCCGAGGCCACACCGGCAAACGCCAGAACGGCGAATGTCACCATGACAAGGCCAAAGGCCCGGAGGGTCTTAACGAGGCTTGGCGAAATCCCCCCGCTGAAGACGCGGCGCTGGTGCTTTATTTCCATGTCGTAATATCCGGTCCAACATCCCTATCACAGATGTCAGTATCCGGTCTGGAAAGGCTTGTCAAAACTGGGAGAGCAAGTTTGCCTGACAAAATTGATGCGCCGCTGTCCCGATGCGGCGCAGGCGTCACAGCGAGCCGATGAACCCACCTGCCAGCAACGCCACCGTGATGGTCGCCAGATACAGAATCCGGTCCCAGTTCAGATTGACCAGAAGGCTGAGCCCCCGATATCCGCGTTTGATGTGTTGCATGGTCTTGGTCCTGCCAGATCTTGTCCTCCATGGATGCAGACCCATTATGGCGACGGCCAGGACAGGATTTCGGCATTTTCAAGGCGCCGCGGACCGTGCCGCGACGCCCCTGGTCGTGATCGTGACCCTGATGACCGCGCCGACGATCAGCAGAAGATATCGTTATAGAGCGCAAAGGCCATCAGGCTCAGAATGAGCGTCAGGCCCAAGGTCATCAGGATGCGCAGCGCCCGGTCACTCGGCGGTTTGCCCGACACGGCCTCATAGGCGTAAAACGCCAGATGCCCGCCATCCAGAACCGGGATCGGGAACAGGTTCAGCAATCCGACCGCGGTGGACAACACGGCGATGAACCAGATGAAGCTCTGCGCGCCCTGACTGGCCATCGCGCCAGACACTTCGGCAATCCCGATGGGCCCCGACATGTTACAACTGCTGATCGCCCCGGTGATCATGTGATACAGGCCCGACATCGACCCCTCGATGATGTCCCAGACCTGCACCGCACCGCGCTGCACCGCCTCCACGGGGCCAAGCCGCTCGGTCGCGGGATCAAAGGCCAGTGCCCCCGCGATCCCGATGCGCCATTGCGTCTCGAACCCGCCATCGGGTTGCGGCTCGTCCACGCGCCGCGGCTCGAGCACGAAATCCAGTGTCTCACCCTCGCGCCAGACCTTCAGCGCAAGGGGCCTCCCGTCCGAACTTTCGACCACCTCCTTGAGTTCGGAAAACGCATGAATCGGCGTGCCGTCCACGGCGGTGATCACATCGCCCGGGCGCATGTTGATCTCGAAGGCGGCGGATTGCGGGGCAAGCTGCGCCACCAGCGGCGGCAGCGGATAGGGGCCTTGAACGGTCACCTCCTGACCATCGCGCAGCACCACGTAATCCAGCAGCGGCTCGGTCGGCAATTGATCCATGAACGGATCGAACACATCCGGGTTGCCGAAATCGGGCACATCGATCCCAGCCACGTTCAGCAGCGCGTCTCCCGGCTGCAGGGTGATGCCCTCGACCGGCAGCGGCTTCAACTCTCCCACCGCCAAAGGCTCGGCCACCTTGCCTTGGGTCATCATGATCGTGGCAAAAACCAGAATGGACAGCACGAAATTGAACACCGGACCCGCAGCCACCGTCGCCGTGCGCGCCCATAATGGCGCGCCATGCATGGTCTGCCGCCGTTCTTCCGGGCTCATCTGATAAAGCGCGCCCTCGGCCGTGGCGCTCGCGGCATCCGCATCGCCCCGAAACTTCACGAAGCCCCCAAACGGCAGCAGCGCCACCTGCCAGCGGGTGCCGTGCTTGTCCATCCGCGACCAGATGACCGGCCCGAACCCGATCGAGAACACATCCGCCTTGATGCCCGACCAGCGACCGACGATGTAGTGGCCGTATTCATGCACCGCGACGATCGCCGACAGGGCGACCACGAAAGCCAGAATTGTCATGAAGAGACCGCCGAATTGCGGCAAAAACGCTACGCTGTCCAAGATCGCTGTCCTATCTGCTCTGCTTTTGCGCCACCTCGTCGGCGCATATCCGTGAGAGGTGGTCCAGATGCATCACGGTATCAAGGGTGATCTCGGCATCAATAAGGCCTTTATCCGCCGACAGACGGGTCAAAACCTCTTCCACGATGGCGCTCATCGCCAGAAATCCGATGCGGCCCGCGATGAAATGATCCAGCGCGCGTTCTTTGGCGCCGTTGAACACCGCCCCGCTCAACCCGCGCGCCCGCATCACCTCGCGGGCCAGTCGCAAGGCGGGATAGCGCGCCATATCGGGCGCGCGGAACGTCAACTGTCCCGTGGCGGCCAGATCCAGCGCCTCTACGGGCAGCTCGCGTCGCTCGGGCCAGTTCAGCGCATAGCCGATGGCGTGTCGCATATCGGGTGGGCCGACATGGGCCATGAGCCCGCCATCGCAAAAGCCGACAAGCGCGTGGACAAGGGATTCGGGATGCACAAGCACCTCGATCTTGTCCGGGTCCAGCGCGAAGAATTCCCGCGCCTCGATCATCTCGAGCGCCTTGTTGAACATCGACGCCGAGTCGATCGTGATCCGCTGCCCCATATCCCAATTGGGATGGGTCGAGGCCTCTTCGATCGTGGCCCCCGCCAGCCGCTCCATCGGCCAGTCGCGGAACGCGCCGCCGCTCGCGGTGATGATGACCCGGCGCACGGCCTCCATATCCTCGCCCACCAGCGCCTGAAAAATCGCCGAATGCTCGCTGTCCACCGGCAGGATGCGCGCGCCGTTCCGTGCCGCCGTCGCCATCAGAAGCGGGCCTGCCGCCACCAGCGATTCCTTGTTGGCCAGCGCCAGTGTCGCGCCCTGCTCAAGCGCTGTCAGCCCCGGTGGCAGCCCTGCCGCCCCCACGATCGCCGACATCACCCAATCCGCAGGCCGGGCCGCTGCCTCGATCAGCGCCTGTGCGCCCGATGTGGCCTCGATCCCCGATCCCGCGAGCGCCGCGCGCAGATCGTCCAGCAAGTCGTCATGCGCCGTGACCGCAAGGTTTGCGCGGAACTCCCTCGCATCGGCCGCCAACTGCGCGATATTGCGCCCGCCGGTCAGCGCCACCACCTCGAACTCCTGTGGCGCACGACGGATCAGGTCCAGCGTGTTCTGCCCGATGGACCCGGTGGCCCCAAGAATCGTCACCCGCTTCATGTCAGCCCCGGCATCACGCCGGCCATCCACAAGATCATCACCATCATCGCAGCGCCCAGCATCGCATCGAACCTGTCAAGCACGCCCCCATGCCCCGGAATGAGAGCGGAGCTGTCCTTCACCCCGGTGCGCCGCTTCACAGCACTTTCCGCGATGTCGCCCATCTGCCCGGCGAAGCCCACCAGCATCGAGATCACGACAAGCCCCGCCCCTGCCCCGAGCGGCTCGGCAAAGACCAAGCCGACGATCCCCGCCCCGGCCCAACCCGCCAGCGTGCCGGACCAGGTTTTCTTGGGGCTGAAGCGCGGCCAGAATTTCGGCCCGCCCAAAATGCGGCCCGCGAAATAGCCCGCCACATCCGACACCACCACCACCAGCACCAGCCACGCGATCCAGCCAAGGCCAGCCGCGTCCAGCAAAACGCCGAAACCATAGCAGCCCAGCAGAACCCACAGCACGAACACGGCATAGACCCCGCCCTCGCGCCCCGCTTGCGTGGCCCCCACCAGCGCCGCCGCCGCCAGCGCCGGCAGCACGACCATCCCCGGCAGCAGCAACGCAAGCGCCAGCGCCACAGCCGACAAAAGCCCAAGCCCGACAACCCCCTTGGCGCCGAGCATGCGCGCGGCCTCCCACGTCATCAGACCGGCCAGCGCACAGATCATGCCCTTGAAGATCCAGCCCCCCGACCACAGCGCCACCGCACCCGCCACAGCCATCGCCAGCCCCGACAAAAGCCGCGGCGCAAGGTCGGACCAGCGGGCCGATGAACTCATCCGATGACGGCGCCGAAACGCCGCTCGCGCGCGCCATAACTCCGGAGCACGTCGGTAAAGATGTCCTTGGTGAAATCCGGCCAGAGCGTATCGATGAATTCATATTCCGAATAGGCCGATTGCCACAGCAGGAAGTTGGAGATCCGCGCCTCGCCGCTGGTGCGGATGACCAGCTCGGGATCCGGCAGAACGCAGGTATCCAGATACTTGGGCAGGGTTTCCTCATCCACGGCCTCCGGATCGAGCCGCCCAAGCGCCACATCCTGCGCCAGCCGCTTGGTGGCCCGTGCCACCTCGTCGCGCCCGCCGTAATTCAATGCGATGGTCAGGTTGAGACGGGTGCAATGGCTCGTCATCGTCTCGGCCTCATCCATCAGGTCCTGCAAGGACCGATCCAGCCGCCGACGATCCCCGATGAAGCGCACCCGCACGTTTTCCTTCACGAATTCCTGCATTTCCTTGATGATATACCGCCGGAACAGCGCCATCAGCCCCGACACCTCGGTCTGGGTGCGCTTCCAGTTCTCGGTCGAGAAGGCAAAGATCGTCAGGTAATCCACGCCCAGTTCCGGGCAGGCGCTGACGATGTCGCGCACGCGCCGGGCGCCTGCGTGATGCCCGAAAAGGCGCGGCCGTCCGCGCGCCTGCGCCCATCTGCCATTGCCATCCATGATGATCGCCACATGGCGCGGTCCACCGGTCGGGGGGCTGTTCCTCGCCATGTCGCAATCCTTCATCGTCACACCTGCATGATCTCGGCTTGCTTGGTCTCAAGCGCCTCGTCGACCTGGGCGATAAACTTGTTGGTCAGGTCCTGCACTTCGGATTCCCAGAACTTCTGGTCATCCTCGGACATGCCGTCTGCCTTGGCCTTCTTGATCTGGTCCATGCCGTCGCGGCGCACGTTGCGCACGGCCACGCGCGCGTGTTCGGCATATTGGGCCGCGACCTTGGTCAGCTCCTTGCGGCGCTCCTCGTTCAATTCGGGGATCGGCAGCATGATGATCGTTCCGTTGAGCTGCGGGTTGATCCCCAGCCCGCTTTCGCGGATCGCCTTTTCCACCTTGCCGACCAGTCCCTTGTCCCAGACATTGATCGTCACCATGCGCGACTCGGGCACGTTGACCGTGCCGACTTGGTTGATCGGGGTCCGCTGCCCATAGGCATCTACCATCACCGGCTCGAGGATCGACGCCGACGCGCGCCCCGTGCGCAACGAGGCGAATTCCGTCTTCAACGCCCCCATGGCGCCCTCCATGCGCCGTTGCAAATCACCCGTGTCCAGTTCGAACTCTTCCGCCATGTTCATCGGTTCCTTCTTGCGGCATTCGCGTCTTTGTTGGTCTCTTTTGCCTCAGCCATGCACGGTTGTATAGGTGCCGTGGCCCGCAAGGATGCCCTTGAAGCCGCCCGGCTCGTCCAGACTGAAGACGATGATCGGCAGGTTGTTGTCGCGCGCCAGCGCAATCGCGCTGGCGTCCATCACCTGCAGATGCTGGGCCAGCACATCGTCATAGCTGATCCGGTCATAGCGCTTGGCATCCGGATTGGTCATCGGATCCCTGTCGTAAACGCCATCCACCTTGGTGCCCTTGAAAATCGCCTCACAGGCCATCTCGTTGGCGCGCAGCGTGGCCGCGGTATCGGTCGTGAAATAAGGATTGCCCGTACCCGCCGCAAATATGCAGACACGCTTTTTCTCCAGATGGCGGACAGCACGGCGGCGGATATACGGCTCTGCCACCTCGTCCATCCGAATGGCCGAGATCACCCGGCAATAAACCCCCATCTTTTCGAGCGAGCTTTGCATCGCCAGCGCGTTCATCACCGTGGCCAGCATCCCCATGTAATCCGCGGTTGTGCGCTCCATGCCCTGCGCCGAGCCTTGCAGCCCGCGAAAGATGTTGCCGCCGCCGATCACCATGCAGATCTCGACGCCCAGATCGTGCACCGACTTGACCTCGCGGGCGATCCTCTCGACCGTCGGAGGATGCAGCCCATAGCCCTGATCGCCCATCAGCGCCTCGCCGGATATTTTCAGAAGAACGCGCTGGAATCTGGTTTCGGGCGGGGCAGTGTCTGACATGGGCGGATCTCCGTGCGGCCTTCTGATTGCGCGCAAAATGTCGGAAAACCCGCCGGTGTTCAATGACCGAAACCCGTTCCCGGCAGGATAAACGCCGATGGCTCTCGAAATGGGCCCCGATTTCGCATATCTGACGCCCCGATGACGCAGCTGCCCCACATATCGCCCGATCGCCCCGTGCTGATCGCCGGCCCCACCGCCAGCGGCAAGTCGGCGCTGGCCCTGCGCATCGCGCGAAATCAGGGCGGCGTGATCGTCAATGCCGACGCCATTCAGGTCTATGACAACTGGCGCGTGCTCACCGCGCGCCCCTCGCCCGAGGACGAGGCCGCAGCCCCCCACCGGCTCTATGGCCATGTGCCGCGGGACGGGGACTATTCCGTGGGCCACTGGCTGCGCGATCTGGAACCACTGCTGCGCAATGGCCCCCGCCCGATCATCATCGGCGGCACCGGGCTCTATTTCACGGCCCTCACCGAAGGTCTGGCGCAGATCCCACCGACCCCGCCCGCGATCCGCGCGCTGGCCAATGACCTTATGGCCCGCGAGGGCTGCGCCGCCCTTCTGGCCGATCTCGACACCGCCACACGCGACCGGATCGACACGCGCAACCCGATGCGGGTGCAACGCGCCTGGGAGGTGCAGCGCGCCACGGGTCGCGGCCTTGCGGACTGGCAGGACGACACGCCCCCGCCGCTCCTGCCGCTCGATCACTGCGCCGCCCTTCTGGTCGAGGCCGACAAGGACTGGCTCACGCCCCGGATCGAACGGCGCTTCGACGCCATGCTGCGCGCCGGCGCTCTGGACGAGGCGCGCGCCAATCTTGCGGGCTGGCAACCCGATCTGCCCTCGTCGCGCGCAATCGGCGCCCCCGAACTGATCGCCCATCTGCGCGGAGACATCAGCCTTGACACCGCCCGCGAGGCCGCGACCATCGCAACCCGCCAATTCGCCAAGCGACAACGCACATGGTTTCGCGCCCGGATGTCCGGCTGGCACAGGATTGCCGCGCAGGACTTGTGAATTATCAACAATTTTTATTAACAAGATCAGAATAATGGGCATATAGTGACGAAATTTCGTCAATCGGGGCTGTCCGGCCATGCAACGTCAACCGCACATCATGACGCTGGCCCAATGGGCCGGTCCCGCCCGCTGGAAAGCCGAACTCCCCCATAGCCACGACACCCATAGCATCCTGTGGATCACCCGTGGTCAGGGCCGCTGCCTGCTCGATGGCATCCGCCGCGGCGTCGGGGTGCATAACGCCGTCATCATTCCCGCAGGCACGCTCTTTTCCACCGATCTGGCCCGGCTGGGCTTCGGACTTGTCTGCGCGATCCCCCCGAGCGAGGCCGTGCCGATGCCCGACAGCGCACAGCTTTTGCGGCTGCGCGATGTCCATGCACAGTCGGAATTGACGACGATCCTTGAAACCATGCAGCGCGAGGACAAGGCACAACGCCCCTTCTCGGACGAGGCGATGCGCGCCCATGCCGTTCTGCTCGGGGTCTGGCTCCGGCGCAGCATGATCGAGCAAGACCCCGATCCGACCCGGCCTCCTGCTGCCGAGCGGTTGGTGCGTGCCTATGCCGCCCTGATCGAACGGGACCACGCGACCGGCAAGCCGATGGCCGATTTCGCCCGCGCGCTTGGCGTCACACCCACCCATCTGACCCGCACCTGTCGGCAATGCGCCGGCATGAGCGCGTCACAGCTTCTCACGCAACGCATCCTTCATGCCGCGCGCAGTCTGCTGGACCACTCGGATCATCCGTTCAACCGCATCGCCGCCATGCTGGGCTTTCGCAGTGCTGCCTATTTCTCGCGTTTCATGCTGCACCACACCGGACAGACGCCCACCCAACTGCGCCGTGAGGCGCATGGCGCGACGATGCCGCAAGCCGGCGAGCGCGGTTTTGGTTGAACTCGCAGCGCCCGGGATGTGTAATGGAACTGCGAGTCCTGATTTGCACGCATAAACGCGCTCGCACCTGATTGCCTGTCTCCCCACGCCAACCGAAAGCGAATTTCAGCACATGCCTTCACGCCCCCGCCGCCCCGCCTCTTTCCATCCCGCCGCCCGGCCCCTCGCCCGCGCGCTACAGGAAGGACGCATCGACCGGCGCGAGTTTCTGACCCGTGCCACCGGCCTTGGCGTCGGGGCGGCGGCGGCTTTCGCACTTGGCGGCTTGCCCACCCCGGCCCCGGCCCAGACCGCGATCGCTCAGGGCGGCACGCTGCGCATCCAGCAAAACGTCAAGGCCCTGCGCGATCCGCGCAGCTATGACTGGAGCGAGATGGGCAACCAGACCCGGGGCTTTCTGGAATATCTGGTGGAATACAATGGAGATGGCACGTTTCGCGGCCTTCTGCTCGAGACATGGCAGGTCAACGAAGACGCCACCCGCTACGTGCTCAACCTGCGCCCCGGCATCGCATGGAACAATGGCGATCGTTTCACCTCGGCGGATGTCGCGCATAATCTGGCGCGCTGGTGCGACAGCACCGCGCCGCGCAACGGCATGGCCAGCCGCTTTCCCGGCCTGATCGACCCCGCGACCGGCCAGCTGCGCGACGGCGCGGTGGGCACGCCCGACGATCTGACCGTGACCTTGCAGCTGTCGGCCCCTGACATCACCGTGATCGCCAATATGTCGGATTATCCCGCCGCCCTCGTGCATTCCTCCTATGATGGCGGCGATCCCTTCATGCATGGCATCGGCACAGGACCCTTCCGGCCTGTCAGCCTCGAAGTCGGCAAAAGCTGCGTGCTCGAACGCGATCCCGCGCATCAGTGGTGGGGCACCGAGGTCTTCGGCGGACCCTATCTGGACCGGGTCGAATTCATCGATTACGGCACCGACCCCTCGAAATGGGTCGACGCCGCGCGCAACGGGGACATCGACCTGCTCTATGAAAGCGTGGGCGATTTCATCGACGTCATGGACGCCATAGGCTGGACCCGCACCCGCACCGAAAGTGCCTCCACCGCCGTGATCCGGGCCAATGCCCGCGCCGAGATCGACGGTGCCACCCCCTATGCCGACGCCGCCCTGCGCCGGGCCATGGCGCTGGCCGTCAACAACGAGATCTGCCTCGAGCTGGGCCATGCCGGGCGCGGCACCGTCGCCGCCAATGACCATGTCAGCCCCCTGCATCCCGCCCATGCCGATCTCGGCCCCGCCCCCTATGATCCCGATCAGGCGCTGGCCGATATCCGCGCGGCGGGGCTTGGCGATTTCGAGCATACGCTGGTCACGCTGGATGACGAATGGCAGCGCAATACCGGCGATGCAGTGGCAGCACAGCTCAATGATGCCGGGATTTCCGCGCGCCGCGTGATCCTTCCCGGCGCCGAGTTCTGGGACAACTGGAAGGAATTTCCCTTCTCGCTCACCTTATGGAATCACCGGCCCCTCGCGATCCAGATCCTGAACCTCGCCTATCGCTCGGACGCCGCCTGGAATGAAAGCGGCTATGCCAACCCCGCCTTCGACGCGCTTCTGGATCAGGCCATGTCGCTCACCGATGCCGACGCCCGCCGCGACGTGATGCGCGACATTCAGACCATGATGCGCGACGACGGTGTGATTATTCAGCCCTATTGGCGCGCGCTTTATAATCACCACAACGGCACGCTGGTGAACGCCGAGAAACACCCGGCCAACGAAATCCATCTCTACAAGATCGGCTTTTCGGCTTAACCCATAGGGGCCGCCGCGGCTCAGCCGTTGCCCCAGATGATCCGCACGTAGTTGCGCGTTTCCTTGAACGGGGGAACGCCGCCGTATTTCTGCACCGCCCCCGGACCCGCATTATACGCCGCCAGCGCCAGCGGCCATGACCGGAAGGTGCGATACTGCTCGGCCAGATACCGCGCACCCCCATCGAGGTTCTCGTAAGGATCATGCGGATTGACCCGCAAAAGACGCGCCGTCCCCGGCATCAACTGCGCCAGCCCGATCGCCCCCTTGTGCGACAGCGCCTTGGGGTTCCACCCCGATTCCTGCTGCACAAGCCGCAAGAACAGATCAACCGGCACATCGTGCCGCCTGGCCGCATTCTTGGCCATATCCAGATATGGCCCGCGATAGGCCCCGCCGAAAGCCGGTCCCGGCTCGATTCCCCATTTGGTCGGCGTGTGAAACGTCTGGGGCTGCAAGCGCACCGAATTGTTGTATTGCTGTTTGGCGCGGGTATCCAGAACCTTGGTCTGCGACTTGAACACCATGGCCCGGTTCTTGCTCGACAACACATCCGCATGGCCAATGAGCGGCATAAGTATGCCGCACGACATCACCGCAACCATAAGATACCGCATGCGCGCTCTGCCCCCCGGCCTGTTTCGCTCCGGCGCACTATACGCGAATCCTTCATGAATTCCAGTTGCCTGCAGCCGCCTGCGTCGTTTTTCCCGACCAGCCATGCGAATTTTCAGCAAAATTTACCTTTCCTTCATCCCCATGCGATGGTGTAACGCTGCGCATAGACGCAAGCGACAGTTCCAAGGAGGTCCGCCATGGCCGGCTCAGTCAACAAGGTAATTCTCATCGGCAATCTGGGCCGCGATCCCGAGGTGCGCACCTTCCAGAACGGGGGCAAGGTCTGCAACCTGCGCATCGCCACCTCCGAAAACTGGAAAGACCGCACCACCGGCGAACGCCGCGAGCGCACGGAATGGCACACCGTGGCGATCTTCAACGAAGCCCTCGTGCGTCTGGCCGAACAATATCTTCGCAAAGGCTCCAAGGTCTATATCGAGGGCAAGCTCGAAACCCGCAAATGGCAGGACCAATCCGGACAGGATCGCTACAGCACCGAAGTTGTGCTGCGCCCCTATGCCGGTGAAATGACCTTCCTCGATGGCCGCAGCGATGCGGGCGGCGGTGGCGGCGGTGGCGGCTCTTACGGCGGCGGTCAGGACAGCGGCGATTACGGCGGCTATGACAACGATCCGGGCCGCGGCGGCCCGCAGGGCGAACCGGCCCGTGGCCCCTCGCGCGATATCGACGACGAAATCCCGTTCTGATCTTGCCGCATCGCAGCATTTCAGGGCCACCTTCCGGGGTGGCCCTTTTGCTTATGCACACTCACAACCCTGCCGCGCGGCGCTTTTGCCTCTTTCTTTTCTGCCCCACAGCCTATAGGGCGCAGGGAAACTTCCCCGGGATCGGACCAAAATGGACCTGCGCAACATCGCAATCATCGCTCACGTCGACCATGGCAAGACCACGCTTGTCGACGAACTTCTCAAACAATCCGGCGCCTTCCGCGCCAATCAGGCCGTGGACGAACGCGCCATGGACTCCAACGACCTCGAGCGTGAGCGGGGCATCACCATCCTCGCCAAGGCCACCAGCGTCGAATGGAAGACCACGCGCATCAACATCGTCGACACCCCCGGCCACGCCGATTTCGGCGGCGAGGTCGAGCGTATCCTCAGCATGGTTGATGGCGTCGTTCTGCTGGTCGATGCCGCCGAAGGCCCGATGCCGCAGACCAAATTCGTCACCTCCAAGGCGCTTGCCCTTGGCCTGCGCCCGATCGTGGTGCTCAACAAGGTCGACAAGCCCGATGCCGAACCCGACCGTGCGCTCGATGAATGCTTCGATCTCTTCGCCAATCTCGACGCGAACGAAGATCAGCTGGATTTCCCGCATCTCTACGCCTCGGGCCGCGCAGGCTGGGCCGATACCGAATTGACCGGACCGCGCAAGGATCTCTCGGCGCTGTTCGATCTGATCGTGAATCACGTCCCCGCCCCGCGCCAGATCAAGCACGTGAACGACGATTTCCGCATGCTCGCCACCACCCTC
Source organism: Roseobacter sp. AzwK-3b (assembly GCF_000170875.1). Classification (NCBI taxonomy): domain Bacteria; kingdom Pseudomonadati; phylum Pseudomonadota; class Alphaproteobacteria; order Rhodobacterales; family Roseobacteraceae; genus Roseobacter; species Roseobacter sp. AzwK-3b. The sequence continues at coordinate 139,363 of NZ_ABCR01000007.1, read as the reverse complement.
AGCGCCGACCCCTTCGTGGGCCGCATCCTGACGGGCCGGGTCGAAACCGGCCGCCTCAAGGTGGGCCAGACAGTGCAGGCCATCAGCCGCGTGGGCCAGAAGATCGAACAATTCCGCGTCACCCGCATTCAGGCGTTCCGCGGCCTTGGCCAGCAGGACATCGACGAAGCGGCAGCCGGCGATATCGTCAGCCTCGCAGGCATGCAGAAAGCCACCGTCGCCGACACGATCTGCGCGCTTGCCGTGGACGAACCGCTCGAAGCACAGCCGATCGATCCGCCGACCATCTCGGTCACCTTCGGGATCAACGACAGCCCCCTTGCGGGCCGTGACGGCAAGAAGGTGCAATCGCGCGTGATCCGCGAACGCCTGATGAAAGAAGCCGAATCGAATGTCGCCATCAAGGTCACCGACACCCCCGGCGGCGAAGCCTTCGAGGTTGCGGGCCGTGGCGAATTGCAGATGGGCGTCTTGATCGAGAACATGCGCCGCGAAGGCTTCGAGCTGTCGATCTCGCGCCCGCAAGTGCTGCTGCGCAAGGATGCCGACGGCAACACGCTCGAACCCATCGAAGAAGTCACCATCGACGTGGATGACGATTACTCGGGTGCCGTGATTGAAAAGATCACCGGACCGCGCAAGGGCGAACTGGCCGAAATGCGCCCCGGCGGCGCCGGCAAGACCCGCATCATCGCCCATGTCCCCTCGCGCGGGCTCATCGGCTATCAGGGCGAGTTTCTGACCGATACGCGCGGCACCGGCGTGCTCAACCGGGTCTTCCACAGCTGGGCGCCCCACAAAGGCCCGATCCCCGGCCGCCGTGCCGGTGTGCTGATCTCCATGGAAGACGGCGAGTCGGTCGCCTATGCGCTCTGGAACCTCGAAGATCGCGGCCGCATGTTCATAGGCGCTCAGGCCAAGGTCTATCAGGGCATGATCATCGGCGAACACAGCCGCGAAAACGATCTCGAGGTGAACCCCCTCAAGGGCAAGAAACTCACCAACGTGCGCGCGTCAGGCACCGACGAGGCCGTGCGCCTCACCACGCCCATCACCATGAGCCTCGAAGAGGCCATCGCCTATATCGATGACGATGAACTGGTCGAGGTGACCCCCAACGCCATCCGCCTGCGCAAGCGGCATCTCGATCCGCATGAGCGCAAGCGCGCGTCGAAATCCTCCTGAGGCGCATAGCCCTCAGGGCGCGGTCTCGATCCGGCCAACCACCTCCAGCCCGCCGCGCCCGTCGCGGCGGGCGACGATGATCTCGCCCGAACCGGGGCCGACCCCGGTCAGCGCGCTGATATTCACGAAATGCCCCACCAGCAGCACGCGCGCCCCCTGCGGCAGCGCGTCGATCATCTCTTGCGTGCGGGCCGTTTGCGCCGCCCGATCACCGCGCCCCTGAAAGAACGAATTGAGCGACGGTTGCTCGGCCACCTCCCCGATCTCCAGCAACTCCGCGGTCTCGCGCGCCCGGCACCACTGGCTTGTCCAGATGTGATCGAAACTCACCCCCGCCGCCCGCATCGCCTCGCCTGCACGCCGGGCCTGATCGCGCCCCCGTGCATCCAGATTGCGCTGCGTGCTGCAATCGCCGATCTCGAAATTGGCCGGATCCCCCGTGCCCGCCGCCAGCGCATGCCGCATCAGCGCCACGACTCCGGGCTGCTTGAGCATCGACATATCCTGCGCCACCGCCCCCAAGGGCAGGCAAAGCATCGCAACTAAAAGCAAAAACCGCATCGCGCGCCTCCTTTATCCGCTGAAAGCAGATAGCGCGCAGCCCGCAGCCGGCCAGCCCCTATTCGGTGGTCTCGACGATCAGCAATTCGCGCTCGGACGCGCCGCGCGCATGGCTCAGCGCCTCTTGATATTCGGGGCTGTGATAGCACGCCTCCGCCGCCTCGATCGACGGAAAGCGCGCCACGACATTGCGCGCGCGCTCCTTGCCCTCAAGCTGCACATAGCGCCCGCCACGGGCGATGAACTGCCCGCCATGCTGCGCAATCGCAGGCCCCGCCAGCTCGGCATATCGGCCATAGGCCTCCGCATCTGTCACCGTCACATGCGCAATCCAGAGTGCTGGCATCGCTTATCCCTCCAATATCTGTTCTGCGGCCTTGATCGCCGCCTCGGCATTGCCCGCATCCGGGCCACCGCCCTGCGCCATGTCGGGCCGCCCACCGCCGCCCTTGCCACCCAGAACCGGCACGGCCGCCCGCACCAGATCCACCGCCGACACCCGGCCAGTCAGATCCTGCGTGACGCCCGCCGCCACCGCGGCCTTGCCATCGGCGTCCGCAATCAGCAGCACAGCACCCGATCCCATCCGCGCCTTGTGCTCGTCGATGATCGCCGGCAGATCCTTGCCCGACACGCCGCGCAGCACCTGCGCAAGGAACGGCACACCGCCGATCTCGCGCATCTCAGGGCCATCGCCCTGCCCCGCGCCGCCCGCCATCGCCAGCTCGCGGCGCAGCTGCGCCACTTCATTGGCCAACTGCTTGCGCTCATCCATCAGCGCCTTGACCCGTGTCACCACGTCGTCGGGCCGCGCCTTCAACTCGGCGGCCAGCGCATCCACCCGATGCGCCTGCGCACTCAGATACTGCCGCGCCGCCTCACCGGTCAGCGCCTCGATCCGGCGCACACCCGCACTCGACGCCTGATCGCCGGTCACCACGAACACCCCGATATCCCCGGTCTGGCGCACATGCGTGCCGCCACATAGCTCGATCGAATAGGTCCGCCCGTCCGAGCCCTTGCCCGACCCGTCCAGCTTGCCCATCGACACGACGCGCACCTCGTCGCCGTATTTCTCACCGAACAGCGCCTGCGCCCCAAGCGCGCGCGCGTCATCCGGCGTCATGATCCGCGTATCAACAGATGCGTTCTGGCGGATGAACCCATTCACATCCGCCTCCACACGCTCCAATTCCTCCGCGCTCAAGGCCTTGGCATGGCTAAAATCAAACCGCAGCCGGTCCGGCGCATTCAACGATCCGCGCTGTGCCACGTGATCGCCAAGCGCCTCGCGCAGCGCCTCATGCAACAGATGCATCGCCGAATGGTTGGCCCGGATCGCTGTGCGCCGCGTGTGATCGACCTCCAGCTGCGCGGCCTCACCGGCCACAATCCGCCCCTCGGTCACCTCGGCCACATGCAGGAAGACGCCCGCCACCTTGCGCGTGTCGGTGATCCGTGCCGCCCCACCTTCGGTGCGCACCACCCCCGTATCGCCCACCTGGCCACCGGATTCGGCATAAAACGGCGTCTGGTTCAGAACGATCTGCACCTCTTCGCCCTGTGACGCGGCCTCGATCCGCTGACCGTCGCGCACAAGCGCCATGATCTGCCCCTCGGCGCGTTCCGTGTCATAGCCCAGGAAATCCGTGGTGCCCTTGTCCTCGGCAATATCGTACCAGATCGTCGCATCCGCCGCCTCGCCCGAGCCGGACCATGCCGCGCGCGCCTTGGCCTTCTGCTCGGACATCGCCTCATCGAAACCTGCCACATCCACCGACCGGCCCTTTTCCCGCAACGCATCCTGCGTCAGGTCGAGCGGGAAACCGAACGTATCGTATAGCTTGAACGCGGCCTCTCCCGGCAGCGGCGCATCGCTGGCCAGCTTGTCCAACTCGTCATCCAGAAGCCGCAACCCGCGATCCAGCGTTTGCCGAAACCGCGTCTCCTCCAGTTTCAGCGTCTCCTCGATCAGCGCCTGCGCGCGCCCCAGTTCCGGATAGGCCTGCCCCATCTGTGTCACAAGACTGGGCACAAGGCGGTGCATCACCGGATCGGCCGCACCCAGCTGATGCGCGTGGCGCATCGCCCGGCGCATGATCCGCCGCAGCACATAGCCCCGCCCCTCATTCGACGGCATCACCCCATCCGCAATCAGGAACGAGGTCGACCGCAGGTGATCCGCGATCACCCGGTGATGCACGTTGCCCGGGCCGTCCGGTGCGCCATCGGTGATATTGGCGCTGGCCTCGATCAACGCGCGCAGCAGGTCGGTATCGTAATTGTCATGCTTGCCTTGCAACAGCGCACCGATCCGCTCCAGCCCCATACCGGTGTCGATCGACTGCATGTCCAGATCGCGCTGCGTGCCATCCTCGAACCGCTCGTTCTGCATGAAAACGAGGTTCCAGATCTCGATGAACCGGTCGCCATCCTCTTCAGGGCTGCCCGGCGGGCCACCCCAGATATGCGGGCCATGATCATAGAAAATCTCGGTGCAGGGGCCGCAAGGGCCGGTCGCGCCCATCGACCAGAAATTGTCATCCGTGGCGATCCGGATGATCCGCTCTTCCGGCAGGCCCGCGTATTTCTTCCAGATATCCGCCGCCTCGTCATCGGTGTGATAGACCGTGACCAGCAGCTTGGATTTGTCGATGCCGAAATCCTTGGTCAGCAGATCCCAGGCATAGGGGATCGCCTGTTCCTTGAAGTAATCTCCGAAGCTGAAATTGCCCAGCATCTCGAAAAACGTGTGGTGCCGCGCGGTATAACCCACATTGTCCAGATCGTTGTGCTTGCCGCCGGCGCGCACGCATTTCTGACTGGTCGCCGCCCGGCTGTAATCGCGATGTTCGACCCCGGTGAAAAGGTTCTTGAACTGGACCATCCCCGAATTGGTGAACATCAGGGTCGGATCGTTGCGCGGGACAAGCGGCGAGCTGTCGACGATCTGATGATCGTTCTTTTCGAAAAAATTCAGAAAGGTCGAGCGGATGTCGTTGAGCGTGGGCATCTGTGTCTCTTTATCCGGAGCGGTCTGGGCTTGCGTTCGTGCAGGTTTATCCAGCACCGTTGCCGGTGTCCACCGCAAGAAAGCGCCAGCGCATCCAGGGAAAAGACCCGGCGCAAGCATGCGCGCGGGCCTTCAACCTTCACTCGGGTCCCGAAGGACCGTCACGCCTCGAGGATATCGTCGCCCTCCGGGCCGCCACGATCTCCCCCATCAGGCTCGGCCATGTCGAATTCCAACCCATGCGACGCACGGATCTTGTCCTCGATGCTGTAAGCGGTCTTGGGATTGTCCTTGAGGAATTGCTTGGCATTCTCGCGGCCCTGACCGATGCGTTCGTCGCCATAGCTGAACCAGCTGCCCGATTTCTCCACCACGCCAGCCTTGACGCCAAGGTCCAGAAGCTCTCCGGTTTTCGAGATGCCTTCGCCATACATGATGTCGAATTCCACCTGCTTGAACGGCGGGGCCACCTTGTTCTTCACCACCTTCACGCGTGTCGCGTTACCGACCACCTCGTCGCGGTCCTTGATCGAGCCGATGCGGCGGATATCCAGACGCACGGAACTGTAGAATTTCAACGCGTTGCCGCCCGTCGTGGTTTCCGGGCTGCCGAACATCACGCCAATCTTCATGCGGATCTGGTTGATGAAGATCACCGTGCATTTGCTGCGGCTGATCGATCCGGTCAACTTGCGCATCGCCTGGCTCATCAGGCGGGCCTGCACGCCCACATTGCTGTCGCCCATATCGCCTTCAAGCTCGGATTTGGGTGTCAGCGCCGCCACCGAATCAACGACGATCATGCTGACCGCGCCAGACCGCACCAGCGTATCCACGATCTCCAGCGACTGCTCGCCGGTATCGGGCTGCGATATCAGCAATTCGTTGATATCCACGCCCAGTTTTTGCGCATAGATCGGGTCGAGCGCATGTTCGGCATCCACGAATGCGCAGACCCCGCCCTTTTTCTGTTCCTCGGCCACGCAATGCAGCGTCAGCGTCGTCTTGCCCGAGCTTTCCGGACCGTAGATCTCGACGATCCGGCCCTTCGGCAGACCGCCGATTCCAAGCGCGATATCCAGCCCCAGCGACCCGGTCGAGGTTGCCTCGATATCGGCAACGGGATTGTCCGATCCCATCTTCATGATCGAGCCTTTGCCGAACTGCCGTTCGATCTGCGCCAGCGCGCTTTCCAGCGCCTTTTGCTTGTCCGCGTTCTTCTTGCTGTCCATTGTCAAAAGATCTGCCGTTGCCATTGTTCCGGTCCCTTATTTCACACCCTGTATCGAGCGGCAATCGCTGCCTGTGTTCACCTCTTGTTCCAAAAGGTATGGAGACAAAAGGAGAACATTTCAAGAATTTTGTTCACAAGCTCCAGTTTTTCATGCAGTGATTAAAAAGCCGTAAACAGGCGCCGAAATCTGTTGTCGCGTGGGGGATTGGGCAAAAATGCTCGTGTTTTCAAAGGCCGGGCTGGTGTTCTTGTCAGTGCCGAAGACCGGCTCCACGGCCTATCAGGCGGCGCTGGCGCCCCATGCCGCGATGATCGTCGGCGATCCGCCTGAACTCAAGCATGCGCCGGTGTTCCGCTACAATCGGTTTTTCCGCCCCGCTCTCGAGAAATTCATCGGCGCTCCGCTCGATGTCCTGGCGGTCATGCGCGAACCGGTGGACTGGCTGGGCAGCTGGTATCGCTACCGGCGCCGGCCCTTCCTTCAGGGGCAGCCCAAATCCGCCCATGACATGAGCTTCGACGCGTTCGTCGATGCCTATACCCAAGGCGAAAAACCGCCCTTCGCCAATGTCGGCTCGCAGGCCAAGTTCCTCGAGCCGCAGAAAAACGGCACGGCGGCCACCCATCTCTTCCGCTACGAGGATCAGGCCGGGCTTCAAAGCTTCCTGCAAGAGCGTCTGGGTCTCGAGGTCGATATCGGCCGTCAGAACGTCTCGCCCCCCATGCCGCTCGAGCTGAGCGACGCCACGCTTGCCAAGCTGCGCCGCAAATGCCCGCAGGAGTTCGCGCTTTACGACAGCATCCGCCCCGGCGGCGCCTATACCCCCCTTCCGCGCGGCTGACGGGCACAGACCATCGGTCATGCCATCTGGCGCTGAACGATATCGGTCAGTTCGGTCAGCGAAAACGGTTTGGGCAGGAAAACGGAATTCGGGATCTGTGCCTGACTGTCGCTGAAGGTCTCCTCGGCGTAGCCCGACATGAACACCACATGCACACCGGGCCGGTCGCGCAACGCTTGCCGCACCCATGACGGCCCGTCCAGACCGGGCATCACCACGTCGGTCACGAAGACATCCACCACAAGGTCCTTCTGCGCCAGAAGCTCGAGCGCATCCTCGGCCGACTCGGCCTCGAGGACGGTAAAGCCCCGCATCTGCAGGGCCCGGCTGGCAAAGGCCCGCACCGGCGCCTCGTCCTCGACCAGCAGAACAACCCCGTCCGATCGCCCCCCCGCGATCCGCGGCGGCGCCTCGGGAGCGGAACGGGGCGGGGCCTCGTCCTGATGGGCCGGCAACAGCACCTGAAAACGCGCGCCCTGCCCCGGTGCGCTTTCGACGAAAATGAACCCGCCCGTCTGCTTCACGATTCCGTAAGCCGTCGACAGACCAAGGCCCGTCCCCTCGCCCACGCGTTTGGTGGAATAAAATGGCTCGAACACCTTCTGCAGTTTGTCTGGCGCGATCCCGACGCCCTCGTCGCTCACCACCACCGAGACATACCGCCCCGGCGCAACAACCGCACGCCCCCGGCGCAACGGTTCGTCCAGCAGCAGGTTCTCGGTCACGATGCGGATCTCCCCACCCTGTGGCATGGCATCGCGCGCATTCACCACAAGGTTCATCAACACCTGCTCCAACTGCCGCTTGTCCGCGCGAATCCGCGCCAGAACCGGATCATGCCGCAGAAGCAGGCTCACCTTCTCGCCGACCAACCGATTGAGAAGATGGGTCAGATCCGCCAGCATATCGCGCAGGTCCATGATTTCCGGGCGCAGCGTCTGCTTTCGGGAATAGGCCAGCAGCTGGCTGACCAGCGCCGCCGCTCGATTGGCATTCTGACTGATCTGCACGAGATCGGCATAATCGCCATCCCCCTGATCGTGCCGCAACAAAAGCAGGTCGCAATGCCCTGAAATCGCCGTCAGAAGATTGTTGAAATCATGCGCCACGCCACCGGCAAGCTGACCAATGGCCTGCATTTTCTGAGACTGGACGAATTGCGCTTCCAGCGATTTGAGCTTGGTCGCATCGCTGAGCACCGCGATCAGCACCGCTTGCCCGTCTTCAACAACACGATTGAGCGACACTTGCGCAAAGACTTCCTTATCGTCGCGCCGCACACGCATGAATTCCGAATGCACCGTGCCGCGTCCCGCAGCCGCATCGCCCAGCCAATCCGTGATCGGCCGGCCCAACCCTTCCATCAGATCCCCGAGCCGCACATTTTGACACCGATCCACGCCAAGCAGGTCGCGCGCGGGCCGGTTGGACAGCTGCACCTCGCCCGTCGCCGCAAGTTTCAGCAAGGGCACCGGCAATTCATCGAAAAACGCCCACCCGTCTGGCTGGTATTCCGGCGCGGCGATCCCCGGCAAAAGGAACACTTCACGGCGCCCCGCCACACCTTCCAGTTCGACCATCAGACAGGATTGCGCACCGTCGCGCGTGGTGATTGCATTCATCGCACCAGAGCGCAGCGGAAGCTTTGGACACAGCTGGTCGAGCGATCGCAGCCGGTCGCCCACAAGATGACGGGCCGCCGCGTTCATGAACAGGATCGTGTCATTGCGCCCCACCGTCAACATCGGCAAAGGGGAGGCGTCGCCTTGGGATTGCGGCCGGTCGGCGGATTTCTCGACCCGCCAGAGCAGCAGATCATCGCCCACTCGATGCGCGCTGATCCGCAGATGACCGCTGCGCGTCACCACATCCTCCTGTGCGGCTCCGGTGGCCTGCGCCCGACTTTCAAGACGAAAGAGAATCAGCCCCGGATCGGCGAGGCAGGACCGCAAGGCCGCGACCAGCGTTGTCGCGCGGTCGATAAGAAGCTGCTCCGCGGCTGCAGGGTTGACATAGACCAGACGCCCATCGACATCCGCCACAAGGCTGGGCGCGCTGTCATGATCCAATATGCTGGAAAAAGCACCGCGCGCGCTGTCGCGCGATCTTTGCCCGGCACGGGCGATCACATGGCTCCAGCCTGCGCACATCGCCAGCGTTCCGGCCACCAGAAACAGCACCGCTTGCCCCGGCCCCGGCCCGAGCAGCCACCCCGTTGCCGCAAAAAGAGCCGCCGACAGGACAAGAAGCCCCGCACGCGGCTGCAGGTCCGTTACCGCCCGCCGCACCGGCAGAATGAATTGCGTCGTCTCGGCCACCTTGTCACACTCGTCTCGCACCTCGCTGCCACAGCAGTTTGCCCGAAACGACTTAAACAGGGGTTAACGCGGGAGCTTTTTTAGGGCCAGCTTTCGGGAGCACGCAGGCCCGCCTCATATCCTCTTGAAAACCGACAGGAAAAACCCGTCGCCTTCGGCCGATACCGGCCAGCGGCGGCGCAGGGTTTCGCCCCATGCGGGATAGCTCTGCAAAAATGCCGCGCTCTGATCCTCGTTCTCACAGCGAAACACCGAGCATGTCGTCAGCACCAACTGCCCGCCGGGGGCCACCAGCGCCGCGGCACTCTCCAGAATCTCCCTCTGGATCGCGCAAAGCGCATCAAGCCGCTCCGGCGTCAGCCGCCATTTGGCATCCGGCGCGCGCCGCCAAGTTCCGCTGCCCGAACAGGGTACATCGCACAGCACCAGATCGAACGGCCCCGCCGCAGCCAAATCCCCCACCTCCAGCTGTGTCACCTCGACACCAGCGCGCGCCCCGCGCGCCGGAAGATCCGCCATTCGCCGCGGATCGGCGTCATGGGCGAACCACATCGCATCATGCCGCGCCGCCAGCGCCAGCACCTTGCCACCGCCGCCTGCGCAGTAATCGAGCACGCGCGCGCCCGGCGTGATCTCCAACGCCGCCATCGCCGCCTGGCTTGCGCCGTCCTGCAGCTCGATGCCACCCCTCGCATAGAGCTCCGATTGCGCCACCTTGCGCGCGCCCTCAGTGACAATGAGTGCCTCTTCGGCGACCTCGGTCCGCCGAACCGAAATCCCGCTTTCCATCATGTATTCAATAACTTCTGAGACGGAGTTCATGCGAATATTGACCCGCAAGCACACAGGCGCCCGCTCGCGCAGCATCACCGCCGCCGCCTCGGCCCCATCCCCGAGCGCCGCCTCGAAAAGCGGCACCATCCAGTCCGGCAGATCAAGCCTGTCGCCCACCGTCACCGGCGCAGCACCTGCCGCCGCCTCGTGCTGGCTCAGCACCTCGGGGGCATGGCCCTGCCCCGTGAACACCGTCTCAGGCGCCACTCCGCCCGCACGCAGCGCGCCCAGCATCAGCCCGCGCCCGGTCTCGGCCCCGCCCAGACAGGCATAAGAGCGCCGACAGCGCAGCGCCTGAAACACGTGATCGCGCACCGCCGCGCGGTCCTTCGAGCCCGCAAAGCGCGACCGCCGCCCCCAGGAGGTCAGCGCCTTTTCGGCCGCATCGCCTGCCAGAACCCCGTCTAGCACCTCGATCGCGGCCTGAATGCGCGCCTCGGGGGTCATGGCTCACCGCCCGGTAAACGCGCCTCAGCCGATCCGGTAATTGGGGCTCTCGCGGGTGATCTGCACGTCATGCACATGGCTTTCCTTGAGGCCCGCGCCGGTGATCCGCACGAATTTGCAATCACGGCGCATCTCCTCGACCGTGGCGCAGCCGGTATAGCCCATCGCGGCGCGCAGCCCGCCCACCAGCTGGTGCAGCACGTTGCCCGCACCGCCCTTGTAGGGCACCTGCCCCTCGATCCCTTCGGGCACCAGCTTGTCGCTGGCGGCATCCTTCTGGAAATACCGATCCGCCGAGCCGCGCGCCATGGCGCCAAGGCTGCCCATCCCGCGATAGGCCTTGAAGGTACGCCCCTGATACAGAATCACCTCGCCCGGCGATTCGTCCGTGCCCGCCAGCATCGAGCCGACCATCGCACAGGACGCGCCCGCCGCGATCGCCTTGGCGAAATCCCCTGAAAACTTGATGCCGCCATCGGCGATCACCGGCACATCGCCCGCCGCCTGCGCACAATCCATGATCGCGGTTAATTGCGGCACGCCCACACCCGCCACCATCCGCGTGGTGCAGATGCTGCCGGGGCCGATGCCCACCTTGACCGCATCGGCCCCCGCATCGATCAGCGCACGTGTGGCTTCCGCCGTGGCGACATTGCCGGCCATCACCTGCACCCGATTGGACAGCGCCTTGACCCGCTCCACAGCGATCGCCACACCCTCGGAATGGCCATGCGCGGTGTCGATCACGATCAGATCGACCCCCGCATCGATCAGAGCCGCCGACCGCTCGAACCCGGCATCCCCCACGGTCGAGGCCGCCGCCACCCGCAACCGGCCCAGATCGTCCTTGCAGGCCGTCGGGTTCAGCACCGCCTGTTCGGTGTCGCGCAGCGTCAGAAGACCGGTCAACTTGCCATCGCCATCGGTCACCAGCAATTTCTCGATCCGCCGCGCCTTCATCAGCGATTTCGCCTCTTCGCGATCCGCAGGCTCCTGCAGGATCGCGAGGTTATCCGAGGTCATCATCACCCGCACCGGCGTGTCATCGCGATCCGCAAAGCGCATGTCGCGGTTGGTCACGATCCCCACGACCCGGCCCTTGTCATCGACCACCGGGAAGCCGGTGACATTGTAGCGCTCCTGCAGCGCCTTGGCATCGGCCAGCGTCTGGTCGGGGGTCAGGGTGATCGGGTTGTACACGATCCCCGATTCGAAGCGCTTGACGCGGCGCACTTCTCGCGCCTGCTCCTCGACGGTCAGGTTGCGGTGGATCACACCCATACCGCCGGTCTGCGCCATGCAGATCGCCATGCCGCTTTCGGTCACGGTGTCCATGGCGGAGCTGAGAAGGGGAATATTGAGGTCGATCGACCCCGTTACCCGCGTGCGTGTATCGGCGGTGCTGGGCAGCACGCTCGACTTTGCGGGAACAAGCAGAACATCATCGAAGGTCAGCGCCTCACGAATCTCCATTGCGTCTCTCCATGGGCAGATCGTTTGGCGCTTCCCTATCGCATGGATCAAAGGCAGGCGAAAGGCCATTCTCGCCTTGCCGGGCGCGACGTTTCGGGCCAGCCTGCGCCACGACCCATCACACGAGGATTTCCCATGGCCACACACGGATACGAGGGCGGACGGCTCGACCTGCCCTTCGTCGGAATCTCGACCTTCGGCAAACGCCCCTATGTGGCCGACTGGGGCGGCATCGAGGCCGATGCCGCCATTCTCGGCGCGCCTTTCGACTTCGGCACGCAATGGCGCCCCGGCGCGCGCTTCGGCCCTCGCGCCGTGCGCGAGGCCTCGACGCTCTTCAGCTTCGGCCATGCCGGCGCCTACGATCACGAGGACGACGCCACCTATCTGCCCGGCGATGTGCGTATCGTCGATATCGGCGATGCCGATATCGTCCATACCGATACCGAGAAAAGCCACGCCAATATCGAAACCGGCGTGCGTGCGATCCTTAAGGCCGGGGCGCTTCCGGTGGTGATCGGCGGCGATCATTCGATCAACATTCCCTGCATCCGGGCCTTCGACGATCAGGGCGATATCCATGTGCTGCAGATCGACGCCCATCTCGATTTCGTCGATGAACGCCACGGCGTGCGCCACGGCCACGGCAACCCGATGCGCCGTGCCGCCGAACAGCCTTATGTGACGGGTCTCACGCAACTGGGCATCCGCAATGTCAGCTCGACCTCGAAAGAGGGCTATGACGACGCCCGCGCGCGCGGCTCGGATATCCTGTCGGTGCGCCAGATGCGCCGTCTGGGGACGCAGGCGACCGCCGCCCGCATCCCCAAGGGCGCGCGGGTCTATGTCACGCTCGACATCGACGCCTTCTGCCCCTCGATTGCGCCCGGCACCGGCACACCCAGCCATGGCGGGTTTCTCTATTACGAGGTGCTGGAACTTCTGCAGCAGGTGGCGCGCGACCACGAGATCGTGGGCATCGATCTGGTCGAGGTGGCGCCGGACTATGACCCGACGGGATCAACCGCGATTCTGGCGGCGCAAGTGCTGCTGAACCTGCTGGGCTTCGTCTTCCATGCCCGCCGGTCCGCGGGATAATCAGCCGCGCAGGGGGGCCAGCCCCCGACGTTGAAATCCCTGAAGGGGGATTTCAACGCCTCCCCCGGGATATTTCCGGCCAGAAGAAGCCCCGGCGCAACCTGCGCTTGGCCTGCCCCCTTGATCCGGGCTATAGGGGCGCAAAGAAACGTCAGGACAAGACCATGGCCGAAACCGAGCAGCCGCAGATCTATCTCATCACACCGCCCGATTTCGAGCTGTCGGACTTTCCCGACCGGCTGGCGGCGGTTCTGGACGCACAGGACATCGCCTGTGTGCGTCTGGCCATGGCCACCCGCGACGAGGACCGGCTGGCGCGCGCCGCGGATGCCTGCCGCGAGGTGACCCATGCGCGGGACGTGGCGCTGGTGATCGACAGCCACATCATGCTGGTCGAGCGGCTGGGGCTCGATGGCGTGCATCTGACCGACGGGGCGCGCTCGGTGCGCAAGGCCCGCAAGGAGCTGGGTGCCGACGCCATCATCGGCGCGTTTTGCGGCACATCGCGCCACGAAGGCATCTCAGCCGGCGAGGCGGGCGCCGATTACATCAGCTTCGGCCCCGTCGGTGCCTCGGCGCTTGGTGACGGGTCGATGGCCGAACATGAGCTCTTCGACTGGTGGTCGCATATGATCGAACTGCCGGTGGTGGCCGAAGGCGCGCTCGATGCGCAGCTGATCGCCGCCCTGGCGCCGGTCACGGATTTCTTCGGCATCGGCGACGAGATCTGGAGCACCGAGGATCCCGCCGGCGCCCTGGGCAAGCTGATCGCGGCCATGGGGTGATCCGGGGCCGGGTTTTGCGCCTGTTTGTGTACGGGATGGACACAAATTTCGGTAAAAGACACGAGGTTGGTCCTAAACACGTGTCGGTTTCGTACAAATCGCACACACCTCATCCGGGCGCGCGCCGATCCTCGGGCATGGCGCTGCGCACCACCTCTTCGACATGCGCCGCGAGCGCCTTGCGATCGGCGAAGGCCTCGACCCTGACGGGGGGGTGATAGACCACCGTGACCCCGCCCTGACGCTTTGCTGCAAGGGTTTTCAGCAGATGCCCCCCGAACTCCATATCACCCCACCAGCCGTAAAAGCGCGGGTCTTCGGTCTGTGGCGCCCGATAGATCACGGTCACGGGCTGGATATGCAGGTCATGGATGATGTTCGAGCTGAAGAACGCCTGAAAAAGCGTTGATTTGAAAGGCAAAACTCGCATCCCGTCGGTCGAGGTCCCCTCGGGGAAGAACAGCAGCTTATGCCCGGCCTGCAGGCGCGCCTCGAACATATCGCGTTGCGACCTCGCCTCTGACGGGGTGCGATTGATGAACACCGTCCCGGTGATCCTTGCCAGCGTGCCGATCCCGGGCCAGCCCGCGACCTCGGATTTCGAGACGAAATAGATCCGCTTGCGCGCATTGAGGGCGAAAATATCAAGCCAAGACGAATGGTTAGCCACCACAGCGCCATGCGCTTGCATGGGCTGTCCGCGCGTGTCGTGGCGCATTCCGAGGATCACGAACGCCGCCCGGCAGACCCATTGCGTGATATATGGCGTCCAGGGCCGGCCCAATCCGAACAGCGGACGCTCCACGCCGCGCACCAGCAGCATCAGCGCGACACCCATGACCAACACCATGGCCAGCGCCCCTCCGCGCCGGATAACGCGCAGCCAGCCACCCAGACCCGGAGCGGCGCTTGGAGGCGGCTCTTCACCGTGACCATTCCACGTGAACGTCACGGCGTAACCCTATTATTATAAATGCTTTTGTTTCGGTCACTCATACGGCTTGTATCCATCACCAGACAGATATCCGTGGTGTTGAAGCTATGGTCGACAAAGGCGCCTTCGCCGACATGGCCGCCCAATCGCAGATAGGCCTTGATCAACGCCGGCACTTGCAACATCGCAGCCCGGCGATCGAGTTCCGCTTCCGGGATGATGTCCATCGCCTGAAAATGATCCTCACGCGCCCTGACCCGCAACTCGGACGGGGCGAGGTAGCGATGATGCAGCAAGGACAGGGGCTGGGCCAAAGACTGCGGATCGGTGCCATGGAAACTGGCAACACCGAACAGGATCTCGATGTCGTGGGCGGCGATATATTGTCCAAGCCCGTTCCACAGATGCAGCATCGCGGCCCCACCGCGATACTCCGGATCAAGGCAGGAGCGACCCAACTCCATCAATCGGCGCCCGGATCGCTTCAACACGCCAAGATCATACTCATCCTCGGAATAGAATTGCCCGGCCCGCTGTGCCCGATCATCGCGCAACAGCCGGTAAACCCCTACAACAGAGCCATTTTTTGCCTCGTCCAGAAGGATGAGATGCTCGAAAAACGGATCGAACCTGTCCCGTTCGAGACCGGAATCGTGATCCACCATCGGTCCGTCACCGCCCAGTTCCTCGACAAAAACGCGATATCTCAGGCGCTGCGCCGCGCGCAGTTCCGCGTCGGTACTCGCCAGCTTTACGCGAAACTGCGGGCCGTTTTCCGACTCCATCTGCCTCGGATCCCATCGGTCATTTCCGGGGTTTTAGTCAAGCCATGGCGTGATGGCAACGTTCTGCAGTCAGGTCGCGGCGGCCAGCTTTCCATTAATGATTTGGTAACCGCCTTCAGTCTTCAATAACCATGACAAGAGAGATGCGACTCCCGTCGATCACCATCTTGCCGACCTCGCGAAAGTTCACAGTGATGCGCCCGCCGATATTGGACTGCACTTGCCCCACGCCCCAATCGGGTTGTTGTGGATGCGTCACCAGCATCCCGGGTTCGAGCAGCGAATTGAGTTCCGTCATCTATGCACCCGCCTTCCGGAGTGAGCCTCATGCCCTACCATAGCCATAACATAGCCGCCCTGACAGCCTCGCGCATCTGCCATGATCTCATCAGTCCGATCGGCGCCGTGGCGAACGGGATGGAGCTGATGCAGTTTGCCGGCGCGTCGGACGGTCCTGAAATGGCTTTGGTCAGCGAAAGCGCCGCGCATGCCAAGGCCCGCATCCGCTTTTTTCGGCTGACATTCGGCATCGCCTCCGACAGTCAGATGGTCGCCGCCGAAGAGGTGAACGAGATCCTCAACGCGATCTACGGCGGCACCCGGATCGAGATCGAGACCACCCTTGATAGAAGCCTGCCGCGCGCCATGGCCCAAGCCGTTCTGCTTGCTGTTCTGTGCGCCGAGCACGGGCTGGGTGTCGGGGGGCAGCTGCGGGTTCATGAGGTCGGTGAGCATTGGCAGATCGAAGCCCGTAGCCCACGCCTGCGCGCCGATCCCGGATTGTGGGGAAGCCTGACCGGGCAACCCGTACCGCAAGACATCCCCCCGGCGGCGGTGCAGTTCTTGCTTCTCCCGCTGATCCTGACGGATCTGGGCAGGACCTGCGCCTGCAGCCTGACTGAAGACAGCGCGCGGATCACGGTTTAACGCCGAACAACCCCGTCTCCTTCGACCAGATATTTGAAACTGGTCAGTTGCGCCGCCCCAACAGGCCCTCGCGCATGAAGCTTGCCGGTCGCGATACCGATCTCGGCGCCCATGCCGAACTCCCCACCATCGGCGAATTGGGTCGAGGTGTTGCGCATGAGGATGGCACTGTCCAGACGACGAAAGAACATCTCCGCCGCCTCGTCGTTCTCGGTGATGATGCAATCGGTATGCTGTGAGCCGTAGCGCCGGATATGGGCAATCGCGGCCTCTTCGTCCTCCAACACTTTCGCGGCGATGGTCGAATCAAGATATTCGCGGCCCCAGTCCTCTTCGGTTGCCGCCTGCGTGCCTGCGATGGCCTTGAGCGTCGCATCGGCGCGCACCTCCACACCGGCATCCAACAGCGCGCGGATCACGCCTTGGCCGATCGTGTCCACCACATCGCGGTGAATGAGCAGGCATTCGGCGGCACCGCAAATCCCCGTGCGGCGGGTTTTGGCATTGAGAACGACCTTGAGCGCCTTTTCCGGGTCCGCGTCACGATCGATATAGATATGCACGATCCCTTCGAGATGGGCAAAGACCGGCACCCGCGCTTCGCGCTGCACCAGCCCCACAAGCCCCTTGCCGCCGCGCGGAACGATCACGTCTATCGTGTCAACCATGGTCAGCATTTCCTGAACGGCGGCGCGATCACGGGTGGGAACCAGCTGGATCGCATCCTCGGGCAATCCTGCCGACCTCAGCCCCTCCACGAGGCAGGCGTGGATCACGCCTGATGAGTGGAAGCTTTCCGACCCGCCCCGCAGGATGACGGCATTGCCGGATTTCAGGCACAGCGCCCCCGCATCCGCCGTCACGTTGGGCCGGCTTTCATAGATCACGCCGATTACGCCAAGGGGGGTGCGCACCCGGCGAATGTGAATACCCGATGCCATGTCCCATTCCGCCAGCACTTCGCCCACCGGATCATCCTGTGCCGCCACCGCGCGAAGCCCCTCGACGATGCCCGCGATCCGATCCTCCGACAAAAGCAGCCTGTCCATCATCGCCTCGGACAGCCCCTTGTCCCGGCCATAGTCCAAGTCCTTGCCGTTGGCCGCAATGATCTCGCTGCGCTGCGCCCAGACGGCATCCGCCGCCGCCTCGAGCGCATGGCGCTTGGCCTCGGCGCTGGCAACCGACAGCTCGACCGCCGCCGCCTTGGCGCGCTGTCCGATATCGGCCATCAACTGGGGAATGTCACCATGATCTTTCATCTGAATGTCCTTTCGGTTTGCGCAAAGACTACCATTGGTGCGCCTCAGAACGCCATATCGTCGCGATGGATCAGCGGCCCGCGCGCAGGATAACCCAGCACCTGTTCCACCTGATCCGAGCGCAGGCCGCGAATTTTCGCAGCATCCTGCGCATCATAGCGCGTCAGCCCCTGACCCAGCCTGTGGCCCGCCTCGTCGGCGATTTCCAGCGGATCACCGCGCCCGAACGCGCCCTCGATCCGCACCACGCCCGCCACCAGCAGGCTGCTGCCCCGCTGCAAGGCCCCGGCAGCCCCCTTGTCGACGAAAACGCGCCCCTTGGGTTTCATCGCGCCGATCCAGGCTTTGCGCTTTTGCTGCGGATCGCCCTGCGCCGTGAACCAGGTGGCCGGAGCACCCTCTTCCAGCGCGCGGATCGGATAGAGCACCGAACCTTCGGTGATCGCCATGTCACAGCCCGCCGCTGTCGCCGTCTTGGCCGCCATCAGCTTGGTCTTCATGCCGCCCTTGGACAGCCCGGACCCGGCATCGCCCGCCATCGCCTCGATCTCGGGCGTGATCTGGGCAATCACGTCGAAGCGCTTGGCACTCGGATCAAGCGCGGGATTGGCCGAATAGAACCCATCCACATCCGACAGCAGGATCAGCTGATCCGCGCCCGCCGTGACCGCGATTTGCGCCGCCATCCGGTCATTATCGCCATAGCGGATCTCATCGGTGGCCACGGTGTCGTTTTCATTGACGATGGGCACGGCACCCAGCATCAGGAGTTGCTCCAGCGTGGCGCGGGAATTGAGATAGCGGCGCCGATCAGCGCTGTCCTCCAGCGTCACCAGAACCTGGGCGGCGCGGATGTCATGCTGATTGAGCGCCTCGGCATAAGCGCGCGCCAGTTCGATCTGCCCGACCGCGGCTGCGGCCTGACTTTGCTCAAGCGACAATTCGCTGGCCGGCAGTCCAAGCGCTCCCCGCCCAAGGGCGATCGATCCCGAAGACACGAGGATCACATCCGTGCCACGGGCGCGAATGCGGGCCACGTCCTCGGTCAGTGCGCGCAGCCATTCAGCGCGCAAGCGTCCCGTCTGTCGATCCACCAGAAGCGCCGAGCCGATCTTGACGACAAGGCGCTTTGCATCTTCTACGGCTGCCACGGTTCCGGCTCATCCTCTGAAATGCGCGTGCGCAGGCGATCGTCGTCAATCTCAAGGCGCAGGCGCCGCAGCACCTCGGTCACGCCCTGCCGGGCGACGCCGGACATCTCCAGCACCTCGCAGCCGCAGGCCTCTTCCAACTCGGCGCGCGCCGCCGCGCGTTCCTCATCATCCAGCGCGTCGATCTTGTTCAGGACAGTGACCCGTGGCTTGTCGGCCAAATGCCCGCCATAGGCTTCAAGCTCGTGGATGATCGTTTGGTAATCCTCGGCGATGCTCTGCGACGTGCCATCCACCAGATGCAGAAGCACCGCGCAGCGTTCCACATGGCCCAGAAACAGGTCTCCCAGCCCCCGCCCCTCATGTGCCCCCCCGATGAGGCCCGGAATATCGGCCACCACGAATTCCACCTCATCGATCCCCACAACACCCAGATTGGGATGCAACGTGGTGAACGGGTAATCCGCGATCTTGGGCCGCGCGTTCGAGGTTGCGGCCAGAAAGGTTGATTTTCCGGCATTGGGAAGCCCCAAGAGGCCCACATCCGCGATAAGCTTCAGCCGCAGCCAAAGCGTCCGTTCGACGCCCGGCTGGCCGGGATTCGCGCGGCGCGGCGCCTGATTGGTCGCGCTCTTGAAATGCAGGTTGCCCCAACCGCCATTGCCGCCCTTGGCCAGCAAGACGCGCTGTCCAATCTCGGTCAGATCGGCAATCACCGTTTCCTGATCCTCATCGAGGATCTCGGTCCCGACCGGCACCCGCAACACGATGTCGTCGCCCGTCTTGCCAGTGCGCTGCTGGCCCATGCCGGGCTGACCGTTCTTGGAAAAGAAATGCTGCTGATAGCGGAAGTCGATCAGCGTGTTCAGCCCATCCACCGCCTCGGCCCAGACCGAACCGCCGTTGCCGCCATCGCCGCCATCCGGGCCACCGTATTCAATGAACTTTTCACGGCGGAAGCTGATGCACCCGCCGCCGCCCGCGCCCGAGCGAATGTGAACCTTTGCCAGATCGAGAAATTTCATGTCTTCTCCTTATGCAAAGGCGTGGTCGGCCTCAATCCATTTTGAGGCTGTAGGTCCATGTCGGAACCTTTGCGTTTCTTGCAACCGAGAATGTCTCGGCATCCCCCAGATATTCGAACCCTGAATTCGTCAGAACCCGCGCCGAGGCCGGATTGTCCTGGAAAACCGTGGCAAAGATCGTGCGGCACTCCAGCGGATTGGCCCCGATCAGGGCCGCAACAGCCGCAGACGCCACCCCTGTATTCCAATAGGCGGGTGCCACCCAGAACGAAATCTCGCATTGCCCCCGCTCCAGCCGGTCAAGACTGATGACGCCCATCACCTCGGGACCGCCCGATTTCGTGCCATCCATCGTCCAGACATCTTCTGTCCGGTTTGCGGACTGCGCCCGCGTGATGAACGCCTCGGTCGTGCCCGGCGGCAACGGATGCGGGATCGAGGTGGTTGCCTTGGCCACACGCGCATCGCCCGCGTGCAGATCGATCAAGCCGCTATCCGACAGCCGCAGCGGCCGCAGATCGAAACGCTCGGTCTCGATCATCGGCTGGCTCACGATCAGATCGTGTTTCATACTCTTTCTCCTCCACCTGCTGGTATCCGTCATCACCGCAGCGCCCGCCGTCCACGGTGTGGTCCCGACCTCCTCAAATCCGGACCGACGGAAAAAGAAAAGGGACCGGCGGTTCCGCCGATCCCCCAATTTCTGAACCCTGTCAGGATTGGCTTACTCGGCCGCCTCCGCGACTGGCAGCACCGAAATAAATTTCCGACCCTTCAGCCCCTTGTGGAACTTCACGGCGCCCCCTTCCAAGGCGAACAAGGTGTGATCCTTGCCCTGCCCTACGCCGGCGCCCGGCCAGAACTTGTTCCCGCGCTGACGCACGATGATGTTGCCCGGGATAACGGCTTCGCCGCCATATTTCTTAACGCCAAGGCGGCGACCCGCGGAGTCGCGACCGTTACGGGAGGAACCGCCTGCTTTTTTATGTGCCATATCGTGTTGCTCCTTTAGCCCTTGGCCAGTTCTTTGGCCTGTTCGACCCAGCCTTCACGCTCGATCCGGCCTTTGAACGACAATTTCTCGTCCATATCAGCAATATCCGCATCCGTCCACGCCGCGATCTGCGCGAAGGTGGTGACACCCGCCTCGTGCAGTTTCTTTTCCAGCGCGGGACCGACGCCCGACAGCAATTTCAGGTCATCGCCGGTCACATCGGCCTTCTTTGCCGGTGCTGCGTCTTTCTTTTCGGCCTTCTTGGACGGGGCTTTCGCTTCGGCTGCGCCAGCGGCGACCGCTGCGACAGAACCCGCACCCACGGCGGCCTTGACGCCGGACTTGTCGGCGCCCTTCTCGAGGATCTCGGTCACCCGCAGCAGCGTCAGTTGCTGGCGGTGCCCCTTCGTGCGCTTCGAGCCGTGCTTACGGCGGCGCTTGACGAAGTGGATGACCTTGTCACCCTTGATCTGGTCAACGACCTCGGCCTGCACAGCAGCCCCCGCCACAAAGGGCGCACCGATGACAGGCGTATCGCCACCCAGCATCAGGATATCGTTGAACTGAACTTTCTCACCGGCATCGGCTGCCAGCTTTTCAACGCGCAGAACGTCGCCGGACTGCACCTTGTACTGCTTGCCACCGGTTTTCATAACCGCGAACATCTTCGTTTCCTTTTCGATTGCCGCGCTCTGTGGTCCCCATGTCGGGAGTTTCCGGCCAAAAGCCACCTCGAGCAGCGCGCCCAGTGCGAGCGATAGTTACATCTCCCGTGCAGGTCCACCCTGCCGAGATGGGCGCTTATTCAAAAGATGCCGCCCAAAGTCAAGGGGGTGGCGCGGTTTTCCCGTTCAAAGCTTCTCGCTTTGCAGTCTTTGCGCGATGGAGCGTCCCAACAGATAAGACAGCTCTTCGTACATCCGGTCGAAGGCCGCGAAAACCGCAGAGTTCAGCGCTGCCCCCGCCGGGCTGCGATAGAACTCGGCATAGGCGTCAAGATCCTCGGGCGCCAGCGGCTCATAGGCCATCAGCAGGAACCCGTTGAGCCAGTCGCGCGATTCGCGGCGCAGCGTGTCCTCCTGCCCCCAGACATCCGCGAGCACATCATCCTGCGACATCTCGAACGCCCCGCCATCGATCAGCCCCTGATAAAACGCAAGTTGCGTGTTCAGCGCCCCCATCACGTTGCGCTCGATCAGGTCACTGTCCGCGATCAGCCTCCCGATCCGCTCCAGGATCGGCGCATCCCGGTCGCGCAGACGCTCGCTCCGGTCCATCGCCGCCTCTTCCACGGCATCATCCATGAACGCCCGCCGCGCGGCCAGTTCCAGACCGACGATCTCTTGCCCGCGCTCCGACGTGAAAAACGCCAACATCTGCGCGACATCCTCGCCCTCGAGCGCTGCGGCAAAACCGGCCTCGACCAAGGCTTGCATCTTGTCGGCATCATGGATCCGCGACACGACGTCCTGCCAGCCTTTGCTATCCCCCTCGGGCAGCATCTCGAGCCCAAGATCGCGGCCATAGACCAGCCCCTCATCGCGCATGATGGCGACCGTGTCGGACAGGCGCAGCGCCTTTGAAAGGTCTTCAATCTCCGCATCCTGCGCCACTGCCACTCCGGCAGAGCCCAGACTGATCGCCAAGGCCACAAGGCCGCCTTTCACCATCTCCACGATCACAGATCCTGACCTCCGGAAATTTCGGCCATCCGCATGGCCAACGCCTCGTAACGGTTGCCCATGATCTCCCATTGCACCGCGTTCATCAATTCATAAACGCGTTGCATTTGCGGATCTTCCAAAGCCGCAAGATACGCGCGCAGATCCTCGTCGTTGATATCGCGATAGGTATAAGCCGCCGACGCAAGCGCCGACCGTCGCATGCTCAGGCGCAATTCCCCCTCGGTTTCCTTCATCAAGGCCCGCAACATCTCTTCGTCGAACTCCTGTTCCAACACCCCGGCCGTGCTGGCCGCCAGCAAAAAGCGCAGCTGGATCTCCTGCACCGCGCGCACGGCGACATCTCCACTGTCGACCGCCGCGTTCATCTGCACCAGCACATCCAGCCGCTCATCGCTGCCGGCAACCATCGCCGCGACCAGATCTTCGCCCTCAGCCTGTTTTCGCGCGTCATCCGCATCCATATGCGAGGCGTTCTCGACCTCCACAAGGCGCATCCCAAGGGGCGAGGCATAGAAGGCCGCCGCATGTGCCAGATCGTCATCGCTCAGCGTCTGCTCCAGAATATCGAGCGCCATGCCCCGCATGATGTCGGTGTCGAACACCTTTTCGGCAATCCGCGTCCAGCTCTCCCCGAAATCGCTGGCCGACATGCCAAGCATCTCTGGCGCATCCGCCGCCGACAGCGCGATACTGTCCAGCGCGACATCAAAGCCGGTCACGTTCAAGAACGCCTTGAGCCGGTCCCGATCCGCCGCTTTCACAGGCAAGCCGGACAGCAGGGCCAACAGCACCGCAAGCCCCACCATCTTGAACAAAATCGAGGGTATTTGACGCGTCCTTGCCATGCCGTGTCCTCCGATGCCTGCTGACTTTCGAGAACCTAGGCATTTTCTCATCACAAACAACGGAAAACCCCCTTGTCATGCCCGCCAAAGGCAATTACACGCAGCCTCCATACCCCGCGGAGAGGTGCCGGAGTGGTCGAACGGGGCGGTCTCGAAAACCGTTGATCCTTCACGGGATCCCAGGGTTCGAATCCCTGTCTCTCCGCCATTCATTCCAGACGAAACGCTGGTGTGAAAAGCCGGAACCGCTTGGCGACCCTCCCTCAAATCAGACGTGCGACTGTAGCACTTGGGCACGCAAGCGACCCCTACCCGGTCTCGGCCCTGCGTCCAGCCCAACAGGCTTTGCCCCTCAAGCCGACACGCCTCACAAGCCGAAGTGGAAGCCATGCGCTTTCCCGCCAATCTGGGATTTCACTGAGCCGTCTGCCTATTGCCCGACATGGGCGCGGTGAACGCCGCGCATATCTTCGCAGCCATGCAACGCCTTGGCTGGCCAAAGCCCTTTGCGCCGAATTCTCCATGGTCTCGCTGCATCTTGGCACCGGAATTGCCTTAATCGCATGGCAATCTTTCACGTTCAAACTGCGTTTCATGGAGATCGAACCCGTGCCCGCCGCCGCCCAAAGCTATCCGCACACCGCGCGCGCGCGGTTGTTCGAACTGATGCGCCAGCAAAACCGCCGGGAGGTGCGCGCCCTGCTGTGCCGCAACCGACAGCCCTTGATCCAGACCACGCCCTGGCCTTTCTCGCGGCCGCCGAACGCTCTTTCGCGCCGCCTTCGCCCGACCAAAGGATCAGGCCTCGTGCTCAGCCCTTGAAACCGGTGGCCACGACGAATTTCTCGGAACTGTCGGCGCGCGATGCGGGTGGCTTGACATTGGCCACCTTGGTGAAGCGCTGCTTGAGCAGTTTCTGCAGCTCGCCCTCCGCGCCCCCGGCCAGAACCTTCGACACGAAGGTGCCGCCCTCGTCCAGAACGTCAAACGCCAGATAAGCCGCCGCCTCGCACAGCGCGATGATGCGCAAATGGTCGGTCTGTTTGTGGCCCGAACTGGCCGCCGCCATATCGCTCATCACCACGTCGGCCTTGCCGCCCAGCCATTCCTTGACCAGCACATCGGCATCATCGGCCATGAAATCCAGCTGTTTGAGAACGCATCCCGCGATCGGCTCGACCTCTTGCAGATCGATGCCCAGAATGAAGCCCTGCGCCTTGCCGCTCTTGTCGCCAAGCGCATTGATGCGCGGCACCGCCACCTGGCACCAGCCGCCCGGCGCACAACCCAGATCGACCACCCTTGCCCCTGGCACCAGAAACCGGAACTTGTCATCCAGCTCCATGATCTTGTAGGCCGCGCGCCCCCGATACCCTTCGGCCTGCGCACGCTGCACATAAGGATCGTTCAGCTGCCGCTGCAGCCAGCGCGTCGACGAGGCCTTGCGCCCCCGTGCCGTCTTGACCTTGACCGTCAGGTCGCGCAGCCCGCGCCCCGAGGTGTTCTTTCCATCCGGTCCCTTGGCCATCACTTCGTCCTATCTTCAAGCACGCCATCGCGTGACATCAGCGCATAGAGCATACCCTCGCGCAGACCCCGATCCGCCACCGACAGCCGGTCCGTCGGCCAGCACCGCAGAAGCGCCTGCAGGATCGCCGCCCCCGACATGATGAGCGCCTGCCGGTCCAACCCGATCCGCGGATCCTTGCGCCGGCCCGACGGCCCGAGCGCCAGATACTTGCGGATCACCAGATCGATCTCGTCGCTGGTCATGCACAACCCATCCACCTTGTTGCGGTCATAGCGCTTCAAACCCAGATGGCTGGCCGCAACGGTCGTGACCGTCCCCGAGGTGCCGATGATCTGAAACCCCTCGCGGGTCTGTTCGTTCTTGTAGGGCGCGAATTCCGCAAGGTTCTCCTCGAAAAACCAGCTCATCAAGGCAAAGCGCGCGCTGTCATCCTCGACGTCTCGGAACTGATCGCGGAGCGTGGCCACACCAAGCGGCACACTGATCCAGTCCACCACCCGCGCCGAAGCCCGACCCGTCTCGCTGCAATGAAAGCCGCCATGCATCCGCATGATCGCCTGCGCGCGCTCGACCGGCGGCACGTCGCGCAGATCTATCCACACCAGCTCGGTCGATCCGCCGCCGATATCCACCACCAGCAGCTGCTCGGTGCCCGGATTGACCAGCGGCGCACAGGACACCACCGCAAGTTGCGCCTCTTCCTGCGGCTGGATCATGTCCAGCTGCAGACCGATCTCGCGTTGCACCCGGCTCAGGAACGCCTCTCCATTGGCAGCGCGCCGGCAGGCTTCGGTCGCGACAAGGCGCATCCTCTTGACCTTGTGTCGGGTAATCTTCTGCTGGCACACGCGCAGCGCCTGCAGCGTCCGCATGATCGCAGAACGCGATAATCGGCCATATTTCTCCAAGCCGGACCCAAGCTGGACCGACTTCGAGAAACTGTCCACCACCTTGAACTGATCCCCGTCAGGACGGGCAATCAGCATCCGGCAGCTGTTTGTGCCAAGGTCCAGCGCCGCATAAAAGTCGGCCGGACCAAGGGAGCTCAGTGCGGGGCTCTCTACCGTTTTCGGGATAGCGCCCGCACTTTCGGGACGCTTGGGCGCCATGTCATACGCCCTCCATTTCGAGTTATCCCAAAGGTAGTGCCTTGCGGCGCCCTGCGCAAGCTTTGCCGGCATGCATAAACATCATGAAAGCTTTTCGCCATCCGCCCTGTGGCGGCGCCGCGCGGTTCGCACTAATGTCTGCACGTCGCATGGCGCGCGCGTTCTGTCGAAAACCGACCAAGCGACACGTCCTCCCTGCATTAGAGAGGGTCCACCGAGTAAGAGGAATCAGCCATGGTTGACGTCACTATCGTCTACTGGCGGGACATACCCGCACAAGTGATTGTCGGAAAAGGCCGTCGCGGCGCCAAAAAGCAACTCGCCGAACGGTTTGAACAGGCGATCGACCGCGCAGCGATGAAAACCGGTGCGGCCGAAACCGACGCCTACCTCGCCGAATGGCGCAAGGCGGCCCCTTATCAGGTCGAAGGCGACCCGGCCGACGTGGCCGAAGCCGAAGCGACCCGGCTCGAAGCGGAGTACGATCAGGACCGCATCAAAGCCCTGATCGCCAATGATGGCTGGGCATGACGCCAGCATCCCTATGGGAGGCCGCAATGGCTTTGTTGAACTTCAGAAAACGTGATGCCGGCGCGCAAGCGCCCACCCCCGTAAACCCGCAGGTCGAAGCCTTCCTGCAAGGCTACTCGATCGAGGTCATGCCGCGCACGGCCGAAAAGGTCGAGAATTTCCGCGATCTTCTGCCCGAAGGCACGCGGGTCTATATCGCCCATATCGAAGGCACCCCGATCGAGGACATGGTCGCCACCGCCGCGCGTCTGGCGCGTGACGGCTATCCGGTCATGCCGCATTTCCCGGCGCGCATCATCCGCGACAAGGCGATGCTTGAAGACTGGATCGCCCGCTATCAGGGCGAGGCGGGCGTCGATCAGGCGCTGTTGCTGGCCGGTGGCGTGACCACGCCGCATGGTGAGTTCGACAGCTCGATGCAGCTGATGGAATCCGGCGCTTTCGACCGTGCGGGCTTCAAGCGCCTGCATGTCGCCGGTCACCCTGAAGGCAACCGCGATATCGACCCCTCGGGCGGGATGAAGAACGTCGAAGACGCCCTTCAGTGGAAACAGAAATTGTCCGAACGCACCGATGCTCAGATGGCCCTTGCCACGCAATTCGCCTTTGACGCGAAGCCAATCATCGCTTGGGCCGATGGTCTGCGCGCGGCAGGCATCACGCTGCCGGTGCATATCGGCATCGCCGGTCCCGCCAAGCTGCAGACCCTCATCAAATTCGCCATCGCTTGTGGTGTCGGTCCGTCTTTGAAGGTGCTGCAGAAACGCGCTATGGATGTCTCCAAGTTGCTGCTCCCCTACGAGCCGACCGATGTTCTGGCGGACCTGGCGGCCCACAAGGCTGCCAACCCCGATTTCAACATCGAGGCGGTTCATTTCTTCCCACTGGGCGGCATCAAGACCAACGCCACCTGGGCGATCGAAAACGGCGGCGCGTCCGCCGTACCCGCAAACGCCACCTGACCGAAGGACACATGGATACATGACCCGAACAGTCGTCGAAAGCAAAACCAAGACCGCGATTATCGGCTTCGATCAGCCGTTTTGCGTGATCGGTGAGAGGATCAACCCCACCGGCCGCAAGAAACTGGCCGCCGAACTCGAGGCCGGTGACTTTTCGACCGTCGAGTCGGATGCCATCGCACAGGTCGCCGCCGGCGCCACCGTGCTCGATATCAACGCGGGCGTCGTCTACAACTCGAACCCCGATCCGAACGAGACCGAGCCGCCCCTGATGCGCAAGATGATCGAACTGGTGCAGGGGCTTGTCGATGTGCCGCTCTGCATCGACAGCTCGGTGCCCGGCGCGCTCGAGGCCGGTCTGGCCGCCTGTGAAGGCCGCCCGTTGCTGAACTCGGTCACCGGCGAAGAAGACCGTCTGGAACTCGTTCTGCCGCTGGTCAAGAAATACAACGTGCCCGTGGTGGCGATCTCCAACGACGACACCGGCATCTCCGAAGATCCCGACGTGCGCTTTGCCGTCGCCAAGAAGATCGTGGAACGCGCCGCCGATTACGGCATTCCAGCACATGACATCGTCGTGGACCCGCTTGTGATGCCGATCGGAGCCATGGGCACGGCGGGCATTCAGGTCTTCACCCTTGTGCGCCGCCTGCGCGAGGAGCTGGGGGTCAACACCACCTGTGGCGCCTCGAACATCTCCTTCGGGCTGCCCAACCGTCACGGCATCAACAATGCCTTCCTGCCGATGGCCATGGGCGCAGGCATGACCAGTGCGATCATGAACCCGGTGGCCTTGCCCGTCAAACAGGCCGAGATCGAGGCGCGCAAGATCGCCGCCACCGCCGCCGGGATCGTGCTGCCCGAGGATATGGACGACGAAACCTTCTGCCAGCTGTTCGGCCTCGGCTCCACCAAGCCACGCCCCGGCAAGGAGATGGAGGCGATCCGCGCGGCCAACTTCCTGACCAACAACGACCCGCATGGCGGCGAGTGGATCAGGTTCAACAAGCCCATCCTGAAAGAGGGCGAAAAAGAAGCCGGCGCGCGTGGCGGGCGCACGGGCGGACGTCGCCGCCGGGCCTGACCCTGTTACAAGGCGGTGTTACCGGACCAAAGCCCCGTGCCGACATGGCGCGGGGTTTTTTCGTGCCAAGCGGGCGTTTTTCGCCGGTTGGTAACACCGATGTCCGCACCGACGCGATACCGACGTTATACCGACGTTATACCGAAGCCCGCGAACCCGGTTCAGACAAGCCCCAGGTCCCGCCCCAGCATCGCCGCATGTGTCCGGTTCCGAGCCTGCAATTTGCGCGACAATGTCTTGACATGCAGCTTGACCGTGACCTCCTGGATGTCCAGCTCGCGGGCGATTTCCTTGTTGGCCTTGCCTTCGGTCAACCCTTTGAGAACATCGAGTTCCCTTGGCGTCAGAGCCACATCCAGCGGGCTCGCCTCGGCCTCGGCCAGAAACTCGATCGGCCGGTAGATACCGCCGCCCAGCATCTCATGGACCGCCGCGATCAGCATATCCGGACCAAGGGTTTTCGGCAAAAAACCTGCGGCACCGGCCCGCAACGCCCGCCGCGCCACATCCGCCGACGCCGTCCCCGACAGGATCGCCACAGGGCACCCGGCATGCTCTTTCATCCGCGCCAAACCGGCCAGCGTGTCCATGCCCGGCATCGAATAATCCAGTAAAACAAGGTCATGCGGTCCCTGCTCGGTTTCGATGGCCATGGCCTCATCCAGCGATCCGGCAGCCGAGACCTCAAATCCGCCCTGCGATCGCAGGTAATCGGCGATCGTTTCACGCACAAGCCCGTGATCATCAGCCAGCAACAGCTTATGCATGAGCCCTCCTGCAAGCACCCGGTTTCTGTCGGCATTGTCGAGACGCAACCATGCATCTGTTAGGGTTAACGCCGGTTTAATACAGGCCTCCTGCGCGAAAGTGTATGCGCATATTACCCGCAAGCATAGAAAAATGCTGGCGAGATGTCGCCAAACAACCGTATCCTGTCCTCAGGAGTTTGCCGAAGACATGAGGTTTCAGGCGCGTGAAGGCGGTCTCGTTCATAGGTTTGATGTGTCTCTCTTTATCGGTCCCATGTGCCCCTGCCGCCATGGCAGAGCAGACACCGGTCATCTTATCGATCCACACCGAGCAGCAGCAATCATCGCCCGAAAACAGCATCTTACCCGTTCGAATGACATTGTCGGACTTGCGCGCCCTGCCCGTTGCCTCCTTCGAGACGACGACGATATGGACGATGGAACCTCAAGTCTTTTCCGGGGTCTGGCTGGCCACCTTGCTGGCTCACCACGGCATCACGACAGGCACCTTGGAACTTGTTGCCATCAATGATTACCGGGTGGAAATTCCGGTAAACGATATTTACCCCGGTGGCGCGCTGCTCGCCTATGAACGCAACGGAGAAGAGATGTTGCTGCGCGACAAGGGGCCATTGTGGTTGGTTTTTGATTGGGACGACAACCCCGCCTACAGGAACGAAATCCATTATTCCCGTAGCATATGGCAACTGGACCGGATCATCGTGAAACGATAGTTTGCAGACTTGGCCACAGACGGACCTTATCATTGAAGATTTTCTCAACCACCCAGAAACGGCTTTCACGGCGCAAGGTTCAGATCACCATTTTCGGGTCGATGTCCTTGGTTTGCATGATCGTGACTGCGTTTCTGGCGGTGCAGGTTTTCGTCAAACTGGATCATTACGGCAGCACACCGATCGACAATATCCAGTGGACGATGTCGCAACTTGAGGTCGAGCAGATCAAGCTGGCCACGGCCCTCGAGCGGCTGGAGGACCCTACCGAAGACACGATCACGCATGCGCGGCAGCGGTTCGATATCCTCTACAGCCGCGCGAACGCGATGAAAAACGGATCGGGTTACCGCGCGGCTCTGGATGGCTCGGCGGCGGACCATCAGCTTGACATCATTTTTTCCGAACTGACCGATATGCTTGCGGTTTTCGACACGTCCGACGCCGCGTTGATCGCAGAGCGGGCCACGCTTCTGGATGCGACGAACGCCCTGACACCGGCCATCCGGCGGCTCTCCAGCGAAGCAATCTCTATAGGCGCAAAGGCAGCGCAGGCCGAGCGCACCTCGCTGACCAGCACATTGCAGAAAATGGCATTGATGAGTCTTCTCATGGTAACGGCGATGCTGTCGCTCATGTGGCTTTTGTGGCGGCTTTACACGCTCTACAGACACCGGGCGTTTCAGAACCGGATCACGCTGAACCGGCTCTCGACGATTTTGGACACCTCGGAAGACGCCATTCTGGTGGTGCGTCCGGATGGCACGATCATCGAGACTAACACCGCGGCCCGGAGCATGTTCGGGCCGGACAATACAGAAACCGGAAAGAGCAACATTTACGGCGTCTTATACCGTCAGGAAGAGGACAGGACACTGACTGCAATCAGCGATGAGCCTCTCGGAGATGTCCGCGAAGGCGAAGCTGATTCCACGCCTCTCGTGGCTCGTCGGCAAGACGGGAGTTTGGCCGCGGTCGAGCTTTCGGCCAACGTCGCCGCGCGATCGGTGGACGAAGTCTGGGTGTGTTTCATCCGCGATATCTCGGACAGGTTGGCGGCGGAGGCTGAAGTGCAGGCGGCGCGGGACAAGGCGTTGTCCAACGAAAAGGCCAAGGCGCATTTTCTGGGACGGATCAGCCATGAAATGCGCACGCCGCTGCATGGGATATTGGGAACGCTCGATCTGATGGATAGCACGCCTTTGTCGCCGGAACAGACGAGATATAGCGATATCATGAAGTCTTCCGGGCAGGTTTTGCTCAATCAGATCAATGATGCGCTTGATATAACCCGGTCGAGCGCAGAGCCGTTGCCGCTGGTGGAGACGGTGTTCGATGTCGAACAGTTGATCGAGGACATCGCGACAAGCCAGGGCGCGGTGGCCGAAGCCCACGGAAATACCATTGACCTGCATGTTCAGAATGCCCCTGTCGGCGCGGTCTTGGGCGACCGAGACCGTGTGCAGCAGGTTCTGCTGAACCTCGTGTCGAACGCGATAAAATTCACCCGCAATGGGCGCATATCCATTGAGGCAGCACGGGTCGGACTGCATGGAAAGCACGATAATATCTTTGAAATTCAAGTATCTGACACCGGCATCGGGATTGCAGAAGATGATGTGGAGCGCATCTTCGACGACTTTGTGCGCGTGATCTCATCCGATGGGGAGCGCACCGAAGGGACAGGTCTGGGCCTCGGGATCGCGCGAAACCTGGTGTTGCAGATGGGCGGGGATATCGGGGTGGAGAGCCTGTTGGGGGAAGGCAGCGTGTTTTGGGTGCGGCTGCCGCTGCGGGCGGCGGGGATCGACCAAGAGGCCGCGTTGAAAGATACGTCCAAAACCGTTGCTCAAAGCATCGCGCCGAAGGATATTCTCATCATCGAAGACAACCCGACGAACCGCTTCGTTCTGAAAGTCATGCTGGAAAAACAAGGGCATAGGGTAAGTCTTGCCGTCGATGGAGAAACCGGCGTGGCGCTGTCGAGGGTCAGGTCGTTCGACCTTGTTGTGGTGGATGTGAACATGCCGGGGATCGACGGGGGGGAAGCGACGCGGCGGATACGGAGTGGAAACGGGGCGAGCGCCCGGACGAGGATCGTGGCGCTTTCGGCATATATAGACTTCAACACACGGGAAACATTGATGAAATCCGGTGTCGACGATGTTCATATCAAACCGCTGCGCATGGCTGATCTGGAGAGGGTGCTTACTGGAAAAGGCCCCAGACAACCGAAGGCTGATTTCCACGAAACGCTTGATCCGGCGGTCACGAAACAGCTGAAATCCGCCCTAACGGAAGACCGTTTTTACAATCTTGTTCAAGGGCTTACACAGGAATCCTCAGACATTCTCAAGGCCCTGGAAAACCTTGACAGAATCGATCCTGAATCGATGGCTAGGCAGTTGCACAAGTTTGCGGGGATCGCTGCGACGGTCGGGGCGATTGCGGTCAGGGATATTCTGTGCCGGGCGGAGACAGCGGCAAAAACCGGAGACATCGCAGAGCTTGAAAAAGAACTGCACGCCTTTTCAAAGACTTGGGAGAAAACGCTCAGGCATCTGAACGCGCAGGATGAAGCCGCCTGACACGGTCGCACCCGTGATCCATGGTCCACAGGGCTGAAAGACAGGGCACCGCCAGTTGTGTAGGGTTCGTACGAAACCTACGCGCGTTCAGGACGAAGTTTGGTCAAAACTGCGTGATTTGTGTCCCTTCCGTACACATCCGGGCCCGGCAGGGCCGTGGCGCGCGTATTTAGGGAGTTGTTATTCCCCCTAGCCAATATAGATTCGATGCAACCTCAGAGCGGCTGACGGTGGCCCATGCTCGTTTGAAAGGGACTGCTCCTTTGTCAATCTGGAAACAGTTGTTCATCCTGTGCCTTCTCGTGGCGGGCGGCTATGGCGGCTATGAGGGCTACCATAGCTATATCGCCGCCTCGGGCGGCGAGAGTGCCGCCGCACCGGACCGCTCGCGCAGCAGCCGCCCCTCGCCGGTCGAGGTGAAGCAGGCCGAGACGCGGACCCTGTCGACCACGGTAGAGGCCGTGGGCACCACCCGCGCCTTGCAATCGGTCGAGATCGTGCCCGAAGCCGACGGACGGATCGTGGAGTTGAACATCACACCGGGCGAACAGGTCAGGAAAGGCGACGTTCTGGTGCGGCTGGATGACGAGATAGCCCGCGCCGATCTGGCCGAGGCCGAGGCGCGGCTGATCGAGCGGCGGCAGGCGGTGGAGCGCGCCACGTCGTTGCGCCGCACCAATGCCGTAGCCGAGGCAACGGTGGAAGAGGCGCAGGCGCGGCTGGCCGAGGCGCTGGCGCAGTTGGACCGCACGGCGCGCAGATTGGAAGAGCGCACCATCACCGCACCGTTCGACGGTGTTCTGGGGCTGTCCAGTGTGGATGCGGGCGCGCGCGTCGATCAGCAGACGATCATCACGCGGCTGGACGATCTGAGCCAGATCGAAGTGGAATTCGCGCTGCCGGAAACCCTGTTCGCACAGGTGACAAAGGGTCAGAAGGCCCTCGCGACCAGCGCGGCTTTTCCCGGTCAGGTCTTCGAGGGCGAGATCGACGCGGTGGATAACAGGATCGACCCGGTCAGCCGGTCGTTCCGCACCCGCGCCATTCTGCCCAACCCCGAAGGCACCCTGCCCGCGGGTATGTTCATGTCGCTGGAGCTGCTGCTGTCGCAATCCGACTTCGTGGTCATCCCCGAGGAGGCGCTGATCTTTCAGGCGGCGGAAACCTATGTGTTCGTCGTCGAGGACAACACCGCGCGGCGCGTTGTGGTCGAGACCGGGCAGCGGCGCGACGGCATGGTTGCCGTGCGCAACGGCATCGAGGAAGGCCAGACCGTGATCGTGCGCGGGCTGCAACGCTTGCGCGACGGCGCGGCGGTACAGGTGCTGGGCGAGACAGGCACGGATGGCGAGGACAAGACCAGCAGCGAGCTGCGCGGCACTTCCGCCAAGCCGGAAGGCGACAAGACATGACGCTGTCGGATATTTCCGTCCGCCGCCCGGTTCTGGCTGCGGTGGCGAGTCTTTTGCTGATCGTGTTCGGGGTCAGCGCCCTGCGGGATGTGCCGGTGCGCGAATTGCCCGATGTGGACAATGCGGTGGTGAGCATCACCACCACCTATCGCGGGGCGGCGCCCGAGGTGATCGACACCGATATCACCGAGACGATCGAGGGCGCTGTCGCGTCGATCGCGGGCATCCGGACGATCAGTTCGGAAAGCCGGCAGGGCCGGTCGCAGGTCACCATCGAGTTCGATCCGGGGCGCGATATCGACATCGCGGCCAATGACGTGCGCGACGCGGTGGGCCGGATTCTGGACACCCTGCCCGAAGATGCCGACCAGCCACAGGTCGAAAAGGCCGATGCGGATGCCGATCCGGTGATGCGGCTGGCCGTCACCTCGGACCGGATGACCACCGCCGAGATCACAGATTACATGGACCGGTTCATCGTGGACCGTCTGGCGACGCTGGACGGGGTGGCCAATGTGCGGGTCTATGGCGACCGGGCCTTTGCGGTGCGCATCTGGCTGGACCGGCGGGCCTTGGCGGCGCGCAAGCTGACGATTGCGGATGTGGAAAGCGCGCTCAGGCGCAACAACGTGGAATTGCCCGCCGGAGAGGTCACCTCGATCGACCGGCAGCTTTCGGTGCGGTTGAACAGCCGATTGGCCAGCGTGGAGGATTTCCGCGACGTGGTGCTGGACCGGGTGGCGGGCTACCCCGTGCGGCTGCGCGACGTGGCGCGCGTGGAGCCGGGGGTGGCCAGCGACACCACCATCGCGCGCAGCGACGGGCGCGATGCGGTGGGCATGGCGATCCAACGCCAGAGCCAGTCGAACACGCTGCAGATCTCGAACGCGGTGCGGGCCGAGGTGGCGCGGCTGACCCCGACCCTGCCCGAGGGCATGGAGATCATCATCGGATCGGATGACGCGCTGTTCGTCGGCGCCTCGATTCGCGAGGTGGTGGTGGCGCTGTCGATCTCATTGGCGCTGGTGGTGCTGGTGATCCTGCTGTTCCTGCGCAGCATCCGCGCCACGTTGATTCCGGCGATCACCATTCCGGTGTCGCTGCTGGGCTGTTTCATCCTGATCGGGATGTGGGGGTTTTCGATCAACACGCTGACCTTGCTGGCGCTGCTGCTGGCGATCGGTCTGGTGGTGGATGACGCGATCGTGGTGCTGGAGAACATCCAGCGCCGGATCGAGAATGGAGAAACCCCGCTGGTGGCGAGCATGAAGGGCGCGCGGCAGGTGACCTTCGCGGTGCTGGCCACGTCGGTCACGCTGATCGCGGTGTTCGTGCCGCTGTCGTTCATGCCGGGACAGGTGGGCAAGCTGTTCGTGGAATTCGGCTGGGTGATGGCGGGGACGGTCGCGATCTCGACCTTCGTGGCGCTGACCGCCTGTCCGGCGCTGGCCTCGAAGGTGCTCAAGGCCGGCAAGGGAGCGCCGGTGAGCGATGAATACGCCGCGCGCGGCTGGATGCAGAAGGGCTATAGCGCGATCCTGAGCCGGGCGCTGCGAATGCCGCTGGTGGTGCTGGTGCTGGCCTTCGGGGCGACGGCGGGCTCCTACCTGTTCTATGACGGGCTGCCGCGCGAGCTTGCGCCGCGCGAGGACCGGGGCGTGGGTTTCGTGCCGCTGACCGCGCCGCAGGGCAGCACGCTGGCCTATACCGATCAGGCCGCACGGCAGGTCGAGGAGATCCTTGCACCGCTGCGCGAGGAGGGCATCGTCGAGACGGTGTTCACCTTCACCGGCTGGGGCAACCGGGCATGGCGCAGTTTCGTGGTGTTCCGGCTGGCGCCCTGGGACGAGCGGAGCGTGCCGGTCTCGGATGTGGTGACACGGCTGATCCCGCAGATGGCCCAGGTGACCGTCGCACGCGGCTTTCCGGTGACGCCAGCGGGCTTGGGCCTGCGGGGCAATTCGACCCCGGTGCAGGTGGTGATCGGCGGGCCGGAATTCGGCGATGTGAAGGAATGGGCACAGGCGCTTTTGAGCCGTGCGGAAGAGATCGAGGGGCTGGTGAACCCGGAGATCAATTTCGAGGAAAACCTGCCGCAGCTCGATGTAACCATCGACCGCGAACGCGCCGATGACCTTGGCATCTCGGTCGAGACGGTGGCCAATACGCTGCAGACGATGCTCGCCTCGCGCGAGGTGACCACCTTTGTGAGCCGAGGGCGCGAATATCCAGTGATCGCGCAGGCCGAGGAAGAGGACCGGCGCACGCCGTCGGATATCAACAACATCTTCGTGCGCTCGGGCGATGGCGAGACGCTGGTGCCGCTGGGCGCGCTGGTGACGGTGACCGAGAATGCGGCGGCGCCGTCGCTGCGCCGGTTCGACCGGCTGCCGTCGATCCAGCTGTCGGGCGCGTTGGCGCCGGGGGCCGATCTTGGTACGGTGCTGACCCGGATCGAGGAGGCGGCGGCCGAGATTCTGCCTGCGGAGGCGGCGCTGGGTTATCAGGGGCAATCGCGCACGTTCAAGGACACCTCGGCGGGTGTGGGTCTGGTCTTTGCGCTGTCGATCCTGATCGTGTTCCTGGTGCTGGCGGCGCAATTCGAAAGCTTCGTGCATCCGGTGACGATCATGCTGACCGTGCCAGCCGGCGTGGCTGGGGCGATCTATGCGATGGCGCTCACGGGACTGTCCATCAATGTCTACAGTCAGATCGGGATCATCCTGCTGATCGGGCTGGTGGCCAAGAACGGCATCCTGATCGTGGAATTCGCCAACCAGCTGCGCGACGAGGGCAAGGATGTCCGCGAGGCGGTGCTGCAGGCCTCGGTGCTGCGGCTCAGGCCAATCGTGATGACGGTCGTGTCGACGGTGCTGGGCGCGCTGCCGCTGGTTCTGGCGACGGGTGCGGGCGCGGAAAGCCGTAACGCCATCGGCACGGTCATCATCGCAGGGCTGCTTTTTGCCACGGCGATGATGCTGCTGGTGACGCCGGTGCTGTATGACCTGCTGGCACGGTTCACCAAGCCGCGCGGCGCGGTTGAAAAGGCGCTGGAGTCCGAGCTGGCCAAGTCCGGCAAAGCGATCTGAGCGCATTTCAGCCCCTGCCCCGGCTATCGGCTCGCAGCGCGGTGAAGTTCAGGTAGACTGCGACGTGGTAACGGAGCTGACTTTTGTTCGAATCATTTATAAGGGCCCGGCGATTTGTGCCGATGCTGGTGGCGCTCATGCTGTCGGCGCAGGCGGTTCGGGCCACGGAATTGACATTGCAAGCGCCGGGCGCACCGGAAAAGCTGACCGAGCAACTGACGGCGGCGTCGCTTGTTCTGGCGGCGGCGCGGCGTGACGAGGCCCCTACCCCACAGGATCTTGTGGCCGCCGCGCGCGCGGATTATGC
Source organism: Roseobacter sp. AzwK-3b (assembly GCF_000170875.1). Taxonomy (NCBI): domain Bacteria; kingdom Pseudomonadati; phylum Pseudomonadota; class Alphaproteobacteria; order Rhodobacterales; family Roseobacteraceae; genus Roseobacter; species Roseobacter sp. AzwK-3b. The sequence continues at coordinate 101,869 of NZ_ABCR01000007.1, read as the reverse complement.
GCGGATGGTCGGCGTTCTGTATGGCGCGGGGCTTTATGGCGGCGACGTGCGGATCAGCGTGGATGGTCGCGAGGCCGCCGAGATCGACCCGCTGAGCCGGATCGACCGGATCGAGCGCATCACGATCACGGTGCTTGCCGGTCCGAAATTCACCTTTTCGCAAGCCTCGGTCACGCCGCTGGCGCCGGGCACCGCCCTGCCCGAGGGTTTTGCGGCGGGAAAGACCGCCGAGGTCGGGATGATCGAGGCGGCGACCACCGCCGGGATCAATGGCTGGCGCGCGGCGGGCCATGCCAAGGCCGATCTGGAAAGCCAGACCATCTATGCCAATCACGATATCGCCATGCTGGCCGCCCATATCCGGCTGCGCCCCGGACCAAGGCTGCGCTTCGGGGATCTGCTGGTGACCGAGACAGGCCGCGTGCGCCCCGATCGCATCCGTGAAATCGCGGGCCTGCCGACGGGAGAGGTCTATACGCCGGACGAGGTCAGCGAGGCCGCCGACCGGCTGCGCCGGACAGGCGCGTTCCGCTCGGTGGCGCTGCAGGAGGCCGAGGAGATCGGACCGGGCAACACGCTCGATATCGAGGCGCAGGTCGCCGATGAACGCCCCCGGCGCATCGGGTTTGGCGCCGAGCTATCCTCGCTGGAGGGGATCACGCTGTCGGGGTTCTGGTTACATCGCAACCTGTTCGGCGGGGCCGAGCGCTTTCGGGTGGATGCCGAACTGGGCGGTATCGGCGGCGACTCAGGCGGGATGGATTACAGCCTGTCGGCGCGGCTGGACCGGCCCGCGACATTCACGCGCGATACGGGCCTGTTTCTGAGCTTTGCGCTGGCCGAGGAAGATGAGCCGGATTACCGCGAGCGCAGCGCCGAGATCGGCGCCGGTCTGACGCATCGCTTTTCCGACGAGCTGAGCGGCGAAGCCGGGATCGCCTATCGCTATTCGGAGGTGGATGACGATCTGGGATCGCGCACACTTGAACATGTGCTGTTCCCGCTGCGCGCGACATGGGACACAAGGGACGATCCGCTGAACGCCAAGGATGGCGCTTTTGTGGATGTGCAGGCCACGCCCTTTGCGGGGGTGAACGGCAGCGCGAGCGGCACAAGGCTTTACGCCGATGCGCGGGGCTTTCTGGGCTTTGGCGAGAATGACCGCTTCGTTCTGGCGGGGCGCGCGCAGATCGGCTCGGTTTCGGGCGCGGCGGCGACCGAGGTACCGCCGGGGATGCTGTTCTATTCGGGCGGGGCCGGAACGGTCCGCGGCCAGCCCTATCAATCGCTGTCGGTCGATCTGGGGGCCGGGCGCAGCATCGGCGGGCGCTCGTTTCTGGCGCTGTCGGGAGAGCTGCGCGCCGAGATGCGCTATGGCGTGTCGCTGGTGGGGTTTTACGATCTGGGCTTTGTCGGCGCGGACAGCTGGGGCACCGAGAATGGCGATTGGCATAGCGGCGCGGGGCTTGGCCTTCGTTATGACACGGGGATCGGGCCGATCCGGCTGGATGTGGCAACGGCGCTGGACAACAAGGACAGTGGCGGGGTCGAGGTTTATATCGGGATCGGGCAGGCCTTTTGATGCGCAGTTTCTGGACCATATTGGCGCTGATCCTCTGGGCGGTCGTCGCGGCCCCCGGTGCCTTTGCCCAAGAGGACGACCGGGAGCGCGGTCTGTTGCAGGGCTTCATCGAGGACAACCTGTCGGATGTGAGCCGCGACGTGCGGATCACGGGATTTCGCGGCGCGCTGTCGTCGCAGGCCAGTCTTGACGAACTGACCATCGCCGATGGCGAGGGCGTCTGGCTGACCCTGCGGGATGTGACGCTCGACTGGACGCGCAGCGCGCTGCTGCGCGGGCGGCTGGAGGTGAACCGGCTGACGGCGGCCGAGATCATCATGCCACGCCAGCCGGTGCCCGAGGGCGGGCTGGAGCCGGAAGATGCCGTGGCCCGGCCCTTTGCGCTGCCGGAATTGCCGGTGGCGGTGACTATCGGGCAGATCAGCATCGAGCGGGTGGAACTGGGCGCCCCGGTTCTGGGCGAGGCGGTGGCGCTGTCGATGCAGGGCGCGGTATCGCTGGACGCCGGTGCCGGGGCCGCCGATCTGGAGGTCACGCGGCTGGACGGTGATGGGGGCTTGAGCCTGAATGCCGGTTATTCAAATGAAACCCGTATCTTGGCGGTTGATCTTGATGTAACTGAAGGCCCCGGAGGCATCGTGGCGGGGCTTATGAACCTGCCCGGTCGGCCCGCGCTTGGGCTGACGCTTGCGGGCGAGGCGCCGCTGGACGATTACGAGGCACGGCTGACTCTTTCGCGCAACGAGGTGCCACGGCTGACCGGCACGCTGCGCCTGCAGGGCGATCCCGAAACCGGCGCGCGGCGGTTCGAGGCGCGGCTTGGCGGGGATGTACGGCCCTTCTTCACGCCCGAACTGCAGGGGTTTTTCGGGGACAGGTCGCAACTTCGGCTGATCGGACAGACCCGGCCCGAGGGCGGCACGGTGATCGAGGATGTGACGCTTGCGACCGAGCGGCTGCAGCTGAAGGGTGCGCTGGAGCTTGACGCCGCGGGCTGGCCGGTGCGGGTGACGCTGGACGGGGGTCTGGATGCGGGCGGCGCGCTGCTGCGGTTGCCGGTGGCAGGCCCGCCGACGCGGCTGCGGCGGGCCGATCTGAGCGCGCGCTATGATGCCGCCGAGGGTCAGGGCTGGCAGGCGCGCGCGGTGGTGGATGAGCTGCAACGCGAGGGGCTGCGGATCGGCCAAGCGCGGCTTGACGGGCGCGGGCAGATCCTGCGCGGAGAGGTGCGCCGTCTTGTGGCGGAGCTGGATTTCGGGCTGCGCGGCTTTGTGGACCAGAGCGATGCCGCACTCAGCGAGGCGGTGGGCGCGACACCCGAAGGGCGGCTCGAGATGCGCTGGCAGGAGGGTGCCGCGCTGGAGATCACACGGCTCGATGTGAGCAGCGGCAATGCCGAGCTGCGCGCGGTGGGCGAGCTTGACGGGCTTGGCGAGGGTTTTCCGCTGCGCGGGCGCGCGACGCTGAGGGCGGCGGATCTGGGCCGGTTCGCGGGGCTTGCGGGGCGCGATCTGGCGGGGCGGATCGACACGACGGTTCAGGGGCAAGGCACGCTTCTGGGCGGAGCGTTCGATCTGGCGCTGGAGGCCGAGACCGAAGGGCTGGCGCTTGACGTGGCGCGGCTTGACCCGGTGCTGGCGCCGCAAACGCGGCTGCGCGCGACGGCGCGGCGCAACGAGACGGGCACGGTTCTGGACCGGCTGCAGATCTGGAATTCGGCGCTGGAGGCGGATCTGTCGGGCCGGCTCGATGCGCAATCGGGGGCGCTTGATCTGGCGGTGGCGCTGAGCGAGGTGGGTCTTGTGGAGCCGCGGCTTGAGGGCCCGGCGCGGATCGAGGGCGGTCTGGGATGGACCAGCGGCGGCGCACTGGTGCTGGAGGATCTGCGCGGATCGGTGGCGGGGGCGGCGTTTCAGGCCACGGGGCGCATATCGCCAGAGGATGCCAGCCTGCCGGTGGATGGGCGCGTGTCGCTGACTGCGCCCGATCTGAGCCGGTTCGCGCGGCTGGTGGGCCGGCCTATCGCGGGCAGGATCGAGCTGAGCGCCGATGGCGAGGGGCAGATCAGGGGCGAGACGGGGCGCTTCGATCTGAGCCTTGAGGGGCGCGATCTGCGCAGCGGCATCGCCGAGTTGGACCGGCTGATCGAGGGACGCATGTCGGCGGCCCTGAAGGTCAGGCGGCAGGACGCGCGGATCGTGTTGGACATGCTGAGCGTTGAAAGCGGGCGCGTGTCGCTGTCGGCACGCGGCAGCCAGCCGGGAGCGCCGATCGCCGTGAATGGGCGGCTCGACGATCTGGCGCTGCTGGCACCGGGCTTTTCCGGCCCGGTCGAGGCGGCGGGGCAGATCATCCTGCGCGACGAGACGGGGCGCGATATCGGCGTCGATCTGGGGCTGACCGGTCCCGGCGGCACTACTGCGAACCTGACCGGGAGCATCGCCGATCTGGGCCAGAGGCTGGCGCTGAAGGCGAGCGGCACGCTACCGCTGGGGCTGGCCAATGCCTTCATCGCGCCGAGATCGGTGTCGGGAACGGCACGCTATGATCTGTCCATTGACGGGGCACCGGCGCTGTCGTCGGTGTCGGGGCGGGTCGATCTGTCGGGGGGGCAAGTGTCCTTTCCGACGCTGAACGCCGCGTTGGACGATCTGACGGGACGGATCACGCTGAGCGGTGCAAGCGCCGCGTTGGACATGAGCGCGCAGGGCCGCGAAGGCGGCACGATCCGCGCGGCGGGGACAATCGGGCTTGCCGCGCCCTACCCTGCGGATGTTGTCGCGACACTGACCTCGGTGGGGCACAGCGATCCCGATCTCTACCGCACCGAAGTCAGTGGCACGATCAACCTGACCGGGCCGGTCGCGGGTGCGGCATTGATGAGGGGCGATCTGGTGCTGGGGCAGACAGAAATCCGGGTGCCAACCAGCACAACGGCGAATGTTGGGCTTTTGCCGCAGATCCGGCATATCAACCCGCCGGATTATGTGACGCGGACCCGCCGCAACGCAGGGCTGATCGCGGAAGAGGACAGCCCGCCGGGACCGGGCCGCAACCTGGACATCACCATCAGCGCGCCGAACCGCATTTTCGTGCGCGGTCGCGGGCTGGATGCGGAACTGGGCGGCAGCTTGCGGATACAGGGCACGACAACCAACGTGGTCCCAAGCGGCACGTTCCAGCTGCAACGCGGGCGGCTTGATATCCTGGGCCAGAGGCTGACGCTGACCTCGGGTGTGATCGATCTGCGCGGTGCCTTCGACCCTTATCTGGAATTCGTCGCCGAGACCGATGTGGAGGACATGACCGTGCAGGTCATCATCCGCGGCCTTGCGAGCGCGCCCGAGATCATCTTCGCCTCGAGCCCGGAGTTGCCACAGGAAGAAGTGGTCTCGCGGCTGATCTTCGGGCGCGGCATAGACGACATCTCGCCGTTTCAGGCGGCACAGCTGGCCGCAGCGGTGGCCACGCTGACCGGCGGGCTGGATGGCGGGCTGTTCGGGGGGGTGCGCAATGCGCTTGGCCTGAGCAATCTGGATGTCACCAGCACGGCGGAAGGTGCCACCGCCTTTACCGCCGGGGCCTATATCTCGGAGAATGTCTATTCCGAGGTGACCGCCGACAGTGACGGCAATCAGAAGGTCGACCTGAACCTCGATCTGAGCCGCAGCGTCACCGTGCGCGGCAGTGTCGGCACCGATGGCGATACCGGGATCGGGATTTTCTTCGAGCGCGATTACTGAGCAAGCGCCGGTCTGTGCGCGATCACAGTCTGTGCGCGATCACGGGCAAGGCCGGATCACATAGGTTCCGTCGCCGCGCGAATAGGCGCATTCGTCGCGCGCCGCGTTGCGCGCAACCAAAACCCCGGCCGCCGCACCGGCCAGCCCGCCGATGATCTTCCAGTCGTCGTCGGCATCGAGCGCCTTGGCGGTCACCACGCCAAGGGCTGCCCCGGTCAGACCGCCGACAACCATGGTTTCCTCACGGGTCATGTCCTCGCAGGCGGTCAGGATCAGGACCGAACACAGGGCGGTCACGCAAGCAGGTCTGAACATCGGATGGCTCCTTTTGCATCGGCTGATGGAGGGCTGCACCGGATCAGGCCAGCCGCCCCGTTGCGCCATGGTGGCCGGGCACAGGCGCGACCACATTGACGGGCGTCAACACCCCGGCGGCGCTGCCGGTTAAGACTGACACGGAAGCGACAGGCAGTCCGTGAGGGAGGGGCCGATGACGGCCATCGGTTTGACGCAGCGCAGCGGCACGGGCGATGAGCCCGTGACCGGCGACCCGATGCGCCGCAGTTTCGCCACAGGCGCGCAGATCGCGGTCGAGGGCGGGCCGTCCTGTCATGCGATCTGCGTGGAAAGCGGGTGGCTCGGCCTGTCCAAGACGATGAAGGATGGCAAGACGCTGATCGTGGATCTGCTGATGCCGGGAGATGCGGCGCGGCTGAGGATGGCGGGGGCCGAGCGGGCGCTGTGCGATCTGCGAAGTCTCACGCAAAGCCATGTGATCTGCATTCCCGAGCCGCATGACATCGCCGCGCGCCTGCCCGGTCTGACCGAGAGGCTGAAGGCGAGCGAGCACGCGGCAAGGGCAAGATGGGCGGAGCGGATGCCAAGGCTGGGCTGGGCGGCGGCGGACAGGCGCATTGCTTATCTGCTGGTGGAACTGGCGCTGCGCGCCGAAGCGGCCGGGCTGGCCAGCAGCCCGGTGCGGCATCTGAGCCTGCCGCTGACACAGGCGCAGCTGGGCGAGATGGCGGGGCTGTCGGCGGTGCATGTGTGCCGGACGCTGCAGGCGCTGTGTGCCGAGGGTCTGATCGGCGGGACTTTCCTGCCGGGGCTCGATGTGCCGAGCCTGCCGGATCTGGCGGCACGGGCGGGCACGGAAATCGACGATTTGCGTAGAAAGATTATTCCCGAAGACAGGAGCGAATGAATGACCCAGACCACAAGCGCGACCGCGAAAGATCATGACGAGGATCATGTCACAGTCATCCGCATCCCCGAGGCGGTGGGCGTGTTCGACAGGTTCGAGGATCTGCAACAGGCGGTCTATGACCTGCATCTGGTGGGGTTCAGCCGCTATGACATGAGCCTTTTGGGGTCACAAAAGGCGCTGGAGGCCAAGCTGGGCCGCGCCTTTTGGCGGGCCGAGGATCTTGAGGATGACCCGCATGCGCCAAGGGCGCATTTCGTCTCGGAAGAGGCGATGGGCGAGCTGGAGGGGGCGATCGCGGGCGGGTTCTTTTTCCTTGGCTCCTATATCGCGATGGCCGCTTTGCTGACGCCGGTGAGCACGCTGGCGGCCTCGATCGCGGCGATTGCGATTGGTGGCGGGCCTGCGGCGGTGATCGGCACGCTGCTCGCGCGGCGCGCAGGCCGGCATCACAAGGAGTATTACGAGAACCAGATCCGCCATGGCGGCATCCTATTGTGGGTGCGCGTCAAGGATGACGAGCGAAAGGAAAAGGCGGTGAGCATTCTCAAGGGGCATTCGGGGCGGGACGTGCATGTGCATGACTGGAGCGAATAGGGGCGCCCTGCCCCGGCTTTGATCCGGCTTTGATCCGGTGTTGCTCCGGTGCCGTGGGATCAGGGTTCGTATTCCTGCGCGCCGATCGGGCGGACGGTGCTGGCTTGCGGGCCGATGGCGCTGTCGCGGATGTTGACCACCAGTTCCACCGGGTCGCGCAGGCTGAGCGCGTCGAAATCGCCATCCACCACCGCGTTGCGGTGAAAATAGATCAGCCGGTTGTCGGTGGTGGCGATCTGGCCGAAATCGGCAGCATGGTCGATCTGGGCGATGCGGCCCTGCAACATGCCCTCATGCTGTTTCACCTCGCCGGAGATCCGCTGCTTGTGGGCGCGCAGCTGACGCTCGATCGCGGTGAAGGCATCGCGGATCGCCACCTGGGGGTGTTCATGGGCGGGCACGTCGCCCTTGGTGGGATGCACGACAAGTTCGGTGCCGGGCACGCGCAGCTCGATGGTCACCTCGTAGAGATTGCCCTGCCGGTGCCGGTTATGGCCCGGTTGCAGGGTGACATGGCAGCTGGTGATCCCATCGAACAGCGCATCGAGCTGGGTCACGCGCGTCTCGATCAAAGCGCGCAGGGCGTCGTCTTGGTCCATGTGGCGAAAGGTGAGTTCGAGCGGTGTTTGCATGGGGCGATGATCCTTTGACTTGAGCTTGGCGCGCAGGCGGCCCCGCGGCCCGCAACGACCGGCCCGCGAAGCATGGACCGGACGGCGCGAGCATCATCCGGCTGCCCGGCGCAAGGATGCCAAGGCGGCAAGGTGCCGGCATTGACGAGCCGCAATGGCGCGGCGGGCCGTCTGCGGTTTGACGGCTGTCAACGCATCTGCGCACCGGTGATGCGATGCTGCCGGGGCATCACGAAAAGGACGCATCTCATGAGCACGCAGGGTTTGGAAGTGATCGACCACACGGTTCAATTGACCCATGAATGGATCAACGATCTGGCCGAGCGGCTGGATTGGGCCGACAAACGGCAGGTTCTGATGCTGTTGCGATCCACGCTGACGGCGCTGCGCGATCTGCTGAGCGTGAACGAGGCGGCGCAGATGTCGGCGCAACTGCCCCTGCTGATCCGGGGGCTGTTCTATGAAAACTGGGCACCCGCAAGCCGGGCGGAACGCACGGCGGCGGCGTTTGTCGCGCGGGTGAGCGAACGGCTGGAGATGGATGCGGAATATCGCGGCGAGGAGGACATCACCGAGGTGTTCCACCTGCTGAGCGTCCGTATCTCGGAGGGAGAGGTGGCCGATATCCGCCAATCCCTGCCCGCCGATATTCGCAGGCTCTGGCCCGGCTGAGGCCCAGCTGACCGCATTTGTGGAGGTGGTCCGGTGCGCCGCTGGCGGAGATGGTCCGGTGCGCCGCTGGCGGAGATGGTCCGGTGCGCCGCTGGCGGCGACGCACCGGGAGAGGCCGGTCATCCCGCGGCGCGCTGCGGGTATTCGACCAGCCCTTCGAGCGACGGCCCGGCCAAGTCCTCGAGCCGGGCGCTGTCCAGAACCTCGATCAGATGCGGCGCACAGACATGCACCGCCCCCTGATCGGCCAGAGCGTGAAGGCAACGGCAAAAGGTTTCCGGCGTCATGTCCAGCAGGCTGGCCAAGTCGATCCGGCTGAGCCGAAGGTTGAGCACCAGCCTGTCACCGATGGTTTCGACATAGGCATCGGCGGTGTCTTCGGTGGCGGAGCGATAGAGCAGATAGGCCGCCACCCGCTGCCGCGCGGTGCGCCCGCGCAGAAGACAGGTCCAACTGCGCATCGCGTCCATCTGCGCCAGCGTGGTCACGAGATAGCCATGCTCGAGCGTGGGCGAGCGCGACAGAAGGCTTTCGAAGGACCGGCGATTGACCGAGCACATGGTCACATCGGTCGCCGCCTCGTAGGAAAAGCGCATTTCGGGCTCAAAAGCCCGGCCCACGAAATCTCCGGGAAACAGCAGGCCGAGCACCTGGGTGTCCCCGTCCTCGGTCATGAAGACGGTCTTGACCACGCCCGAGGTCACAATCCCGAGGGTTTTCGCGGTATCCCCTTGCATGATGATGGATTGGCCACGTGAAAAGCTGCCATTGTGCAACAACCGGCACAGTTCGGAGCGAGTGGCTGAATCGGCGTAATGGCATAAGGCAATGTCTTTAACGGGGCACTCATTACAGATCGATTGACTGGTGTTCTGAAGCGATACAACGGTCATGTCACCCCCCTGACTAAAATCGGCGCGGATGTGTCCAGCGGATGAAGCCCGGCTATGGACCGGACGATCCGATGGAGCGCATGTGACGCCAGTGATCATAAGGAATCCGGTTTCCAGCCGGTATGTTCCACCCTCCCTGTTTTGCAGATGGCACGTTCACCCAATGTGCCGCCAATCAGTGAACGCTCGAATCATGAAGAATTCAAAAAAAGAAATGTGTAGAATTGTGCACGATCCGGGCCTTACCATGAGAAAAGGGCTGGGAGAAAAAGGCTGGCCCGCGCGATCCCGAAGGCGAAGGTGAGACAGCATGGATGATAATCCTGACCCCGGCCACGGGGGCAAACCCCCGGCCAGCGGCCACCTGCCCCGGCTTGAGAGCGGGCCGCAGGCCTTTGATTTCATCGAAGAGGCGCCTGTCGCGATGGCGGTTCTGGATCGGCAGATGCGCTATCTTGCCTATAGCCGACGCTGGGCCGAGAGCCACGGTCTGGGGGACGGGGATTTGCGCGGGCGGTGCCATTACGAGCTGTTCGGCGCCTTGCCGGAGCGCTGGCATCATGCGCATGAACTGGCCCTGAGCGGAGAGAGCGTCGCCCGGGCCGAGGACCGGATCGTGCATCCCGATGGCCGGGTGCAATGGCTCGGCTGGGAGGTTCAGCCCTGGTATCACGGGCCGGGATTGCCGGGCGGTGTGATGATCTGCACGCAGGATATCACCGACAGCAAGCAGACCGAACACTGGCTGCGCGAAAGCGAAGCGCGCCTGAGGCTGGCAGCGCAGGCGGCACAGTTCGGGATGTTCGACATCGATCTGGCGGCGGGCACGGGGCATTGGTCGAAAGAGGCGCTGGCGCTTCTGGGACTGCCCGAGGATGCGCGGCCGGACACTCTGGAAGACCTCAAGCCGATCCTTGATCCGGACAGCCTGAAGGGGTTGCGCGCGGTGTTGCGCGACGCGCTGAGGCCCGGATCGGCCGGGCGGCTGGTGCGCCAGCTGCGCCTGCCGGGTGGCGGCGGCGAGGACCGGTGGCTGCAATTTCACGGGCAGGTCACCTTTGCCGGCAAGGGCGCGCACCGCAAGGCGAAGCGCATTCGGGGCATGGTGCTTGACATCAGCGACACGCGCCGGATGGAGCAACGCCTGTCACGGTCTGAGCGGCTGGAGACGGTGGGGCGTCTGGCCAGTGGGATCGCGCATGATTCAAACAATCTGCTGACGGTGATCCTGTCAAATCTCGAACTGGCGCTGGCGCGGACGGACGACCCCGAGGCACGGCGGATGATCGGCACGGCGGTGAACGCGGCAGAAGTCAATGCAGGGTTCAACCGGCGGCTCTTGTCGCTCACCTGCACGCGAGGCGATACGGCCGCCGTGCTGCTGATCGGGGCGCATCTGGACGCGACGCAGCCGCTTTTGAGCCATGCGATCGGCGATCGGATCAGCTTGACGATAGCGCCCGAGGACGGGCTATGGCCGGTGCGCGCCGATCCCGGCGATCTGGACAGTGCGTTGTTGAACCTCGCGCTGAATGCGCGCGACGCGATGCAGGACGGCGGCGCACTGAGCGTCACGGCGAGGAATGTCGCGCTCGATGCACGGCACGCGGCGCGCATGGGTCCGCAGGCGCGGGAGGGCGATTTCGTCTGCATCAAGATGCGCGACAGCGGCACCGGCATGTCCGACGAGGTGGTGGCGCAGGCGATGGAGCCTTTCTTCACCACCAAGCCCAAGGGCCGCGGCACCGGGCTTGGCCTGACCAGCACGGCATCCTTTGTCAGCCGGCTGGACGGGTTCATGACGCTCGACAGCGACCTTGGCAATGGGACACAGGTGGCGCTTTATCTGCCGCGCGACACAGGCGCGGCGCAAGGCGAGGAGCCAGCCAGGGACGCAGACACCGAGCCGGTGCATGGTCATGGCGAGGTCGTCTTGCTGGTCGAGGACAACCGCGATGTCCGCGAGGCGGGTCTCAAACGGTTGGAAATCCTCGGGTATGTGGCAATCGAGGCCCGCGACGCGACCGAGGCGCTGGCGGTGCTGGCGCGCGGCGAGCCGGTGGATCTGGTGTTTTCGGATTTTGCGATGCCCGGTGCGGACAGCGGGCTGTCCCTGGTTCAAAGGGTGAGGCGCGATTACCCCGGTATGGCGGTGCTGCTGACGACGGCGGATGGCGCGCAGATCCTGCGCAAGGGTGTCGACGAGACGCGCGAGACCGTGGAGATCCTGCCCAAGCCCCACGCGATCAGCGATCTTGCGCGGGCATTGCGCCGGGCACTGGATCGTCGGGATCCGTCTCGGGACAGACCTCGCCGGTGAAGACATAGCCCACGCCGCGCACCGAGCGGATCAGCAACGGTTCGTCGTGGCCCGGGTCGATCTTGCGGCGCAGGCGAGCGACATGACCATCGATCGTCCGGTCGAGCGGTGACCAGGCCTGACCGCGCAGCGCGAGGGATATCTCGTCACGGCTGAGCACGCGTCCGGGATGACGGACAAAGAGTTCCAGAAGGCGCAGTTCGGTGTCGGTGAGGTCGATGGGGCGACCATCGAGTTTGCGCACGAAGCGCCGGCGGGTGTCGAACACGCAATGATCGAAATCCAGCAGATGGGGCAAGTCGGGGCCGCTGTCGGCGCTGGCGGAAGCCTCGAGCTCGTAGCGGCGCAGCACCTTTGTCATGCGCATCACCACCTCGGAGAGGTGGAACGGCTTGGTGATGTAGTCGTCAGCACCGTTTTCTAGCCCGCGCACCCTGTCCTGAGGCGCGGCGAGTGCCGTGACGATGATGATGGGCACGTTGCGCGCCTCGCGCAGCTCGCGCGCCAGTTCAAGCCCGTCATCGGCCCCCAGACACAGATCGAGCGTCACGAGGTCCACGGGGTTGCGACGGATCATGTCGAGGGCGCTGTCGCGGGACTCGGCTTCGAGCACGTCAAAGCCACGATCCTGCAAGCCGGTGCGGAGGCAGGCACGGACATCACGCTCGTCTTCCACTACAAGCACGGTCGTGCCGGTCTGATTTTCGGACAAATTGCGCCTCGTCGACTGTTATGTGCCAGTGTCGAGCAAAGCAGCGATGATCGCATTTTGCAATAATTTTGACTTTTTGGTGAGAATTTGTCGAACGATTGCAGCGGGCATGGGCGCGTCGTGATGCAAGTCCGCCCGGCAAGCACGGGCTTAGATCCGGCCCATGATACGCCTGCCGGGCGCAGGGGTGCAGCAGGTCAGGAGACCGAGATCCGATCCTCGACGGATTTGACGCCGGGCACCGACCATGCCGCGCGCTCGGCGGTCTGGCGGTCCTTGATGTGGCGCACATGCCCCGACAGGATCACATGCCCGGAATCGACCGTGATCCTGATGCCCGAGGCTTCAAGCTCGGCATCGCGGCGCAACGCGTTCTCGATCCGCTCATGCACGTCCGAGGGGCTGAAGGAGGGGCTGATCGAAATCGCGTTGGTCAGGCCCGTCATCCCCGCCAGACCCCGGATCGCGCGGGCGGCGGCCTGTTTCTGGAAGTTCCATTGGACATCCCCGCTGAGCGTCACCCAACCGTTATGCACCTTGACCCGAATGACGTTTTCCGGGACCGAGGTATTCCATTCCAATATGTGCAGGATCCGCTTGGCGATATCGTCATCGGCCGTCCGGTGCGTGCCTATGGGGCGCACCTCGATATCGACGACAATGCCGCGCACGCCCTTGACGCGCATCGTGACCTTTTCGGCGGTCGCGCGTTCGGCAAAGGTCGTTACATGCCCGGTGAGCGTGACCACACCTTCGTCCACGCAAACGCCGATATCAGCGGCGTCGATGCTTGGTTCGAAATCGAGCGCGTCCAGAATATCCTGCTGAAGATCAGTGTCTTTCATGCCATCATCCTCCGTCATCAGAGAGCCGTTGTCCGGCACGGCTCAGACTGCGGCGGACTGGTGATATCGGCATTGATCGTGGGCAACGCGAGGCCCTGAAAAGCGGCGATGTGGCGGGATGGATTGCACCGAATGCGGGCCATGAAGTGCCCGAACGTGCGCACTAAGAAAGTGACATGGACGAGCGGGATCCATGACCGGGGCCACCGCATTGTTCGCCGCCTGCGCGATATGTGGCCGGGTCTTGCGCGGGCGCTTGAGCGGTGAGAAAGGCTGTCAGTTCTGCCGCTCGTCGGCCTTGCGCTGACGCAGAGCGGCGTTCTGCATGAGACGGATCACCTCGTCATCGGGCACTTGATCGAAACGTCTGTAGGCGCCGCCCACGGCGCCGAAATGCAAATGCGGTTCGGGACAGATCAGCATGTCGACCTCGGCTTGCAAGGCGTCGAGCACGTCCGCGCTGGCAACCGGGACCGCAAGGATCACCCGGCGGGGCTTCATCTGGCGCAGCGATGCGAGGGCCGCGCGCAGGGTCGTGCCGGTGGCGATCCCGTCATCGACCAGAACCACGGTGCGGCCCGTCACCGGCACAGGGGCCTTGTCGCCCAGATAGGCGCGGCGGCGGCGTTCGAGTTCAGTGCGCTCGGAAGTGGCGAGCGCATCCACATCGGCGCGCGTCATCCCGAAAAGCCGGGCCACGGGGGTGTTGACCACCAGCCCCGCATCGCCCGGCCCGGTGACCGCGCCGATGGCCAGTTCCCGGTTTCGCGGCGCCCCGACCTTGCGCACGAGAATGAGATCGAGCGGCGCATCCAGCGCCTCGGCGATCACCGCGCCGATCGGCACGCCGCCACGCGGCAAGGCCAGAACGACCACATCTTCGTCCGCAAGTGGCGGCAAGGCGCTCAGAAGCTGTCGCGCGGCGTCCTCACGGTCGTCATATATGGGCATCTGGCCTGTCCGATCTTGCCGCGTCAGCCTGACTTGATGGCGATCTTGCGTTCCTTCTCGCGGGCTTCGGGCGTTTTGGGCATGGTCACGCGCAGCACGCCATCCGAAAAGCGGGCGTCAATCCGGTCGGGGTCGGCACCGGGGGGCAGCTTGCAGCGGCGATGGAAGGCGCCGAAGCTGCGCTCGCTGAGGTGGTAATTGTCCTCGTCGGTTGTCCTTTCCTCGGTCTTTTCGCCGCGGATCGACAGGGTGCCGTCGCTGACCTTGACCTCGACATTGTCGGCGCTCATGCCCGGCAGCTCGGCGGTCAGTTCGAAATCGCCGTCGCGTTCCACAAGGTCCATTGCGGGCATCGGTGCCATGGCCGAGCGCAGCCGACCAAGCGGCTGACGGCGCGAGAGGCCCCAGCCCCAAGGGTCGAATTCATCGAACAGGCGGTCGATCTCGTGGCGCAGACCGGGCAGGATGCCCATCCCCTGCCCCGTGATGTCGGAGGTGGCGGGCGCTGTCTGCACCTCGACGGTGCCGGGTTTGGCTGCATCGGATTTCTTCTTGGACACGGGTCGTGACCTCCATCTGGACAGATGCGACAGGATGCGCCCCTGCGGCGCGCCGCCGGGACATGTCGATTGGGAGGCATCATGGAAAAGGCGCGCCGGGACGCATTGATGATAGTCAAGCGCGCGGCATGCCCGCGCCGCCCCGAAGGGCCGCGTTGATCTGCGAGACCTCGTCCTGCCAGAGTGCGATGAAGGCCGAGGCCAGATGCGACGGCGGGCGGTGCGCCGGTGTCAGTATATGAAAATCGACGGTGATTTCAGGGCGGAACGGACGAAAGACGATGCCCTGCTGCTGCACGCCGCGATAGCTTTGGTAGCTTTCGGCGCTCAGCACATCGACCACGGAACAGGCCAGCCCCAGTTCGACGAAATTCAGCAAAGGGATGAAATACTGCGTCTCGTAGCGCAGGTCGAACCGGGCCCCGGCGGCGGCGAAGGCGGCACGCGTATCGCGGTGGGTGGAGTGGCTTTGATGCAGCGCGGCCATCGGGCGACCATCGAGATCGGCAGGGGTTATGATATCGAGCCGCGCCAGCGGATCGGCGGCGGGCACGGCGCAGAGGCAGCATGTCGAGGTGGGCAAGGGCGTGACGAGCTGAGAGGTGCCGCCGATCCTGGCCCCCAGATCAGCGATGCCGAGATCGTAGGATTGCGTCGAGATCAGCTGATGCACCTGAGGCGAGCTGCGGGAAAGGATCGTCGTGCGGATATCCTTGTGCGCGCTGGTCAGCCGACTGACAAGCCGCGGCACCAGAAACACGGATGGCCCCGGCATGGCGACGATACGCAGCTCGCCGCGGGTCAGCGCCTTGAGGTTGCGAAGGTTCTGGCGCGCGGTGTCGAGTTTGTCGAGGATGTCCGTCACCTCGGCCAGAAGGTAATGCGCATCGGGCACGGGATGGAGCCGGCGCGAGCGCCGCTCGAAGAGTTGCATCCCCATCTCGGCTTCGAGCGCGGCAATGGCGGAACTGATCGCGGGTTGGGTCCGGCCCAGATTGCGCGCCGCCTGAGACACCGAGCCGGACAGCATGACTTCACGAAACGAGAGGAGATGCACGATGTTCATGGGCAAGATCTATAAGGGCTTTTTATGATATTCAATAAACTTTGAATTTGCGTTTATGCAAAGGACTTGGCAGGCTTAAGGCAACAGGCGGTTGGACCGCACTGTTCCGGAATGCGCCGGAGACAACCGGCACCGGCTCATCTACCAACAGGGAGCACGAAAACGAATGAAGCACACAAGAACGTTCAGAAACATCGCCATCGCCACGGTGGCCGGTATCGGGCTGGCCCTGCCCGCTGTGGCGCAGGACATGAAATTCTTCCGCATCGGCACCGGCAGCGCCGGGGGCACTTATTTCCCCATCGGCGGCATCATCGCCAACGCCATCTCGAACCCGCCCGGATCGCGCCCCTGCGAAGAAGGCGGCAATTGCGGCGTGCCCGGACTGGTGGCTATCGCGCAATCGACCAACGCCTCGGCGCATAATGTCAACGCGGTGCAGGCCGGGCAGATGGAAGCGGGCCTGACCGGCGCCGCCACCTTGCATTTCGCCTATAACGGCACCGGCGTGTTCGACGGCAATGCAAAGCCCGATTTGCGGGTCATCGCCAATCTTTTCCCCGAAGATCTGCATCTGGTGCTGCCCAAAGGCGCCAAGCTGGAAAGCCTCAAGGATCTGGAAGGCAAGCGCGTGGGGATCGCACAGGCCGGTTCGGGCACGCAGATCGCGGTCGAGCTGATCCTTGCGACCCAAGGCATCACCCGCGACAATATCGAAGAGGCCGAACTGAACAACACCCAGAGCGCCGAGCGTTTGGCCGATGGTCAGCTTGACGCCTATTTCTATGCTGCGGGCACGCCGGTTGCCGCGATGATCCAGCTCGACAACACCAAGGGCATGGAGCTGTATGACTGGTCCGAGGAAGAGTTGACCGCCGGAAACGAGGCGGTGCCTTACTACATCAAGTCACAGATTCCCGCCGGCACCTATCCGGGTGTGGATTACGATGTGGACACGCTGGCGGTGTCGGGCATCCTTGTCACCAATGCCAATCAGGACGAAGAGCTGATCTATGAGATCACCAAGGCGCTGTGGTCGGATACCGCCCGCAAGCTGCTGGACAATGGCCACCCCAAGGCCAAGGTCATCACGAAGGAAACCGCGCTTGACGGTGTCGACGGCATCGGCGTGCCGTTGCATCCGGGTGCCGAGCGCTTCTATCGCGAAGCCGGCATGATCCAGTGAACCGGCTCTGACCATGCACGGGCCTGCCCCAAGGGGCTGGCCCGATTTTCGGGCCGGGCGCGCTGCGCCGCGTTCGGCCTACCCCCAACATCATTGCCAAGGAAGCGCCCCATGGCCAGCGATCGCATGTCCTCGACCCTGGATGCAAGGCAGCTTGAAGAGCTGGAAAAGAAATACGACAGCGCGCTCAATACCCGCGACAACGGGCCGACGCTCAAGATTGCGATCTATTGGGCCACGATCCTGTTTGCCGCCTATCATGTCTGGACCGCAGGGTTCGGAACGCCGGTGGATCATGTGCATATGGGCATCCATCTGGCAGGGCTGTTCCTGTTCATCTTCATTTACTTTCCGGTCAAGCGGACCCCGGCCAGCCTGTCTTATGAGGGGGCGGGACTGCTCAAGCCGGGCAATGTGCCGCTCTATGACTGGGCGATCGCGCTGGCGGGCATGCTGGCGGCGCTGTTTTTGTGGATCAGCTGGCGCGGGCTGGAGATATTCGGCCTCGACATCCCCGAGCAGGCGCTCAGGCAAGGCAATCCGACGACGCCGGACGTGATCCTTGGCACCATCCTGATTTTCGCCACGCTGGAGATCGCGCGGCGCACCATCGGCTTCGTTCTGCCGCTGATTATCGTGGTGTTCATGTGCTATGCCCTGTTCGGCCCGTCGATGCCGGTGCAGATCCTGCAGCATCCGGGCGTGGACTGGCACCAGTTCGTCAACAACATGTATTTCCCCTCGGAAGGGATTTTCGGCATCACGCTCTGGGTGGTCTCGACCGTGGTGTTCCATTTCGTGCTGTTCGGCGTGGTGGCGCAGCGCATGGGGCTGGGACAGTTCTTTGTCGATAACGCGATGATGCTCGCGGGGCGCTATACCGGGGGACCAGCCAAGGTGTCGGTCGTCTCATCGGCGTTTTTCGGCACGATTTCGGGCAGTTCCATCGCCAACACCGTCTCGACCGGGTCGCTGACCATCCCCAACATGAAAAAGATGGGCTATCCGGGCTATTTCGCGGGCGGGGTCGAGGCGGCCTCATCCGCAGGTGGCCAGATCACGCCGCCGATCATGGGCGCGGCAAGCTTCCTGATGGCCGAATATCTGGAGGTGCCCTATACCACCATCGTGATCGCAGCGATCGTGCCGGCGCTGATGCATTACATCGGCGTGTTGTCGATCGTGCATTTCACCGCGAAACGGCTGGGCCTCAAGGCCTATCCCAAGGAGGAGCTGCCCAAGTTCCTGCAGGTCTGGAAGGACGGCTGGTACACGATCATTCCGCTGATTGCGCTGCTGATCGTGCTGTTTTCAGGCTATTCGCCGAACATGGCCGCCTTCATGGGGCTGCTGTTGTGCATCGTGGTGGGCTTCTGTGGCTTTGACCGGCCCCTGACGCTGGCTATTCCCTTGGGTCTCTTGGCGTTCATCTTCTGGAAAGCGTCGCCCGCCA
This sequence comes from Roseobacter sp. AzwK-3b, assembly GCF_000170875.1. Taxonomy (NCBI): domain Bacteria; kingdom Pseudomonadati; phylum Pseudomonadota; class Alphaproteobacteria; order Rhodobacterales; family Roseobacteraceae; genus Roseobacter; species Roseobacter sp. AzwK-3b. The sequence goes on along the minus strand of NZ_ABCR01000007.1, from coordinate 83,453 downwards.
GTGGCGAGGGCTTTTCCGCAACGCTTGCAGGCATCCTTGCGGCGCTCACGATCATCGGCTCGCTTCATCGCAATGAGCGCAAGGATTTCAAGGACTTGCTGGACAGCTTTCATGTAGGTGTCCAATATGCGCTGGCGGTTGGCGCGGCCTCGGCAGCGGTGGGGATCGTGGTGGGGGTCATCAACACCACGGGCGTCGGGTTCCGAATGGGGTTCATGGTCACCAATGGCGCCGCCGACATGGCCGCCTGGCTGCATCCTTTCGTGGGCTGGATCCCCGCCGAGGCGTTCTCATTGAGTGCGCTGCAGCAATTCATCTCGCTCGTGCTGATCGCGATGGCGTGCATCCTGATGGGCGCGGGCCTGCCGACTACGGCGCTTTACATCATGCTGGTCGCAGTCGCGACCCCGGCGCTGACCCAGCTTGGCGTGCCGCCGCTGGCGACGCATATGTTCGTGCTCTATTACGGCGTCATATCCGAGATCACCCCGCCGGTCTGCGCCTCGGCCTATGCGGCGGCAGGGATCGCGGGGGCCAATCCGTTCCGCACGGGACTGAATGCCTTCACGCTGGGATTGGGCAAATTGCTGGTGCCGATGGTCTTTGTCTATGCGCCGGTGATCCTGATCGTGCTGCCGGAATATTTCACGCTGATGTCCTTCCTGCAGGTGTCGCTGACCTGTGCCGCAGGTGTTTTTGCCATCGGCACGGCGGTGGCGGGGTATTTCATCGACCGGATGGGCGGGGTCGAGCGGTTCCTCATGGTGGTAGGGGGGTTGCTTCTGGTGGCGCCGAGCGGATCGAGCGACCTGCTGTCGCTCGGAGTGATCGCACTGGTTCTGGTGCCGCAAGTGCTGCGCAAACGCGCCGAGAAGGCGATAGAAGATGTCGCCGGAGAGTGACGCCGGCGTCACCATTCTGGGCGGCGGCGCCGTGGGCATCTGCACCGCGCTCGAACTGGTGGAGCGGGGCATTCCCGTCCGGCTGATCGACCGGGACGCGCCGGGGCAAGGCGCCTCAAGCGGGAATGCGGGGGTGATCTCGCCTTTTTCGGTGGTGCCGCAATCCATGCCGGGGGTCTGGAAGAAGGCGCCGGGATGGCTGCTGGATCCGCTGGGGCCGGTGGCGGTGCGCGCAAGGCACCTGCCCCGCTTTCTGCCTTGGGCGCTGCGCTTCGTGCTGAATGGCAGCGAGGCGCGCGCGAGGGCGGTATCGGCGGCGATGGACGGGCTGACGGCGGGGTGCGTCGATCTTTACCGTCGCCACCTCGAGGGCACCGGCCATGAGGGGCTGGTGCGCGACAGTTGCTATGTGCTGGCCCATCGCGATCCCGCTCTGGCCAGTGACCGAGGGCTTGATGCCGAATTGCGCCGCATGGCCGGGGCAAGGGTCGAGGTGATCGGGGCGGACGCGCTGCGCGAGATGGAGCCGGATCTGTCGCCGGAGTTCCGCGCCGCGGTGGTGGTGCACGGACAGGCGCGCGCGCTGTCGCCGGGGCGGCTGATGGCGGTGCTGGCGGAGAAGCTGCGGGCCTTGGGCGGCGAGGTGCTGCAGCGCGAGGTGCGCGCGCTGCGCCCCTGTGCCGAGGGCGGCTGGCAGATCGAATGCGAGGGCGAAACGGTGCACGCGGCGCGGGTCGTGGTGTCGGCGGGGGCATGGTCGGCGCGGCTTCTGGCGCCACTTGGGCTGAGGCTGCCGCTGGAGGCGGAGCGCGGCTATCACGTGATGTTCGCCGATCCGGGCGTGACTTTGCGCAATTCGGTGATGGATACGGATCGCAAATTCGTGTCCAGCAGCATGGAGGGCGGGCTGCGGGCCGCGGGCACGGCGGAATTCGGAGGGCTCGATGCCCTGCCCGATCCGCGCCGCGCCGAGACCATCGCCGGATTGGCGCGGCAAATGGTGCCGGGGCTGGGGAGCGCGGCGGTCACCACATGGAGCGGTGTGCGCCCGTCCTTTCCCGACAGCCTGCCGGTGATCGGAGAGATGCCGGGACATCCAGGGCTTTACGGGGCCTTCGGGCATTCGCATTACGGGTTCATGATGGCGCCGCGCACGGGGAGGATCATGGCGGACCTGCTGCGCGGGGCGGGGCCGAATATCGATCTGTCCCCCTATCGCGCGGATCGGTTCGGATCGGTTTGAAACCGGAGCGTGGCGATGCTACGTTACCGCTAACGCCAACCAGCCGGACCTAGCATGACCCTCCACCCCAAAATCGACGCCCTCACGGCCCGTATCCGGGACCGCTCAGCGCGGACGCGCGGCACATATCTCGAGCGGATGCGCCGTGCCGCCGAGGATGGTCCGCGCCGCGCGCATCTGAGTTGCGGCAACCAGGCCCATGCCTATGCCGCGATGGGCGAGGACAAGGACAGGCTGGCAGCGCATCGCGCGCCCAACCTGGGGATCGTGACGGCCTATAACGACATGCTATCGGCGCATCAGCCGTTCGAGCGTTTCCCCGAGCTGATCCGCGACGCCGCACGAGAGGCGGGCGGCACGGCGCAGGTGGCGGGCGGTGTCCCTGCGATGTGCGACGGGGTCACGCAGGGCCAACCGGGGATGGAGCTGTCGCTGTTTTCACGCGATGTGATCGCGATGGCGGCGGGTGTCGCACTCAGTCACAATACGTTCGATGCGGCGGCCTATCTGGGCGTGTGCGACAAGATCGTGCCGGGGCTTGTGATCGCGGCGGCAACCTTCGGGCATATCCCGGCGGTGTTCATGCCGGCGGGGCCGATGACATCGGGGCTGCCCAATGACGAGAAGGCCAAGGTGCGCCAACGCTTTGCCAAGGGCGAGATCGACCGCGACGAGCTGATGCGCGCCGAGATGGAAAGCTATCACGGTCCCGGCACCTGCACCTTTTACGGAACGGCCAACACCAACCAGATGTTGATGGAGTTCATGGGGCTGCATCTTCCGGGGGCGAGTTTCGTCAATCCGGGCACGCCGCTGCGCGATGCGCTGACCCGGGCGGCCACCGCCCGCGCGCTGGCGATCACGGCACTGGGCAACGAATATATCCCGGCGGCCGAGGTGCTGGACGAGCGCGCCTTCGTCAACGGGATGGTGGGGCTGATGGCAACGGGGGGATCGACCAACCTGGTGCTGCATCTGCCGGCCATGGCGCGTGCTGCGGGCATCCTACTGGAGCCGCAGGATTTCGCCGACATCTCGGCGGTGACGCCGCTGATGGCCAAGGTCTATCCCAACGGGCTGGCGGATGTGAACCATTTCCACGCCGCGGGCGGGCTGGCCTTCATGATCGGTGAATTGCTGGAGGCGGGGTTGCTGCACGAGGATGTGCAGACCATCGCCGGGCCGGGGCTGGAGCGCTATACGAAAGAGCCGACGCTGAGAGAGGATACGCTGATCTGGGGGGACGGTCCGGATCGCAGCCGAAACGAAAAAATACTGCGCCCGGTAGGCGATCCGTTTCAGGCCACTGGCGGCTTGCAGGATCTGAGCGGCAATCTGGGTTCGGGCATCATGAAGGTGTCGGCGGTGGCACCCGAGCTGCATGTAGTCGAGGCCCCTGCCCGCGTGTTTCACGATCAGGAGGCGGTCAAAGAGGCGTTCCGCGCAGGAGAGTTTACTGAGGATTGCGTCGTCGTGGTCCGGTTTCAGGGGCCGCGCGCCAACGGGATGCCCGAGCTGCATGCGCTGACACCGCTTTTGTCGGTGCTGCTGGACCGGGGATTGAAAGTGGCGCTGGTCACGGATGGGCGCATGTCCGGCGCGTCGGGCAAGGTGCCCGCCGCGTTGCATGTCAGCCCCGAGGCCGCCCTTGGCGGGCCGCTGGCAAAGCTGAGCGATGGGGATCTGATCCGGGTCGATGCCAAGGCGGGCCAGCTTGAGGTGTTGACCGATGGCGCGCTGGAGCGCGACGCGGCCAGCCCCGATCTGAGCGCAAACACCCACGGGATCGGACGGGAATTGTTCGAGCTGTTCCGGCAATGCGCGGGACCGGCAACGCAAGGCGCCTCGCCCTTGCTGCCGAGCGAGGGCACGCCATGACCCCGCAGCAGGCCAGCGCCGAGACCCGGCGCCTGTGCGGGCTGGCGCCGGTCATTCCGGTTCTGGTGATCGAGGATGCTGCAAAGGCCGAAGGGCTGGCGCGCGCACTGGTAGACGGTGGGCTGCCGGTGCTGGAGGTGACGCTGCGCACGCCTGCGGCACTTGAGGCAATCGCCGCGATGGCCCGAGTGCCGGGCGGCGTGGTGGGCGCGGGCACGGTCCTGACGCCCGAGGACGTGCAAGCGGCCAAGGCAGCGGGCGCGCGCTTTGCCGTGGCCCCCGGCGCGACACCCCGCCTGCTCGAGGCCTGCGAAAGCGCCGATCTGCCGCTCTTGCCGGGGGCGGCCACGGCCAGCGAGGCGATGGCGCTGCTGGAACGCGGCTATGACATGCTCAAGTTCTTTCCCGCCGAGGCCGCGGGCGGCGCGAAGGCGCTGAAGGCCATCGGCGCACCGCTGCCGCAGATCACGTTTTGCCCGACAGGCGGGATCACGCCCGACACGGCCGCGGATTACCTGGCGCTCTCCAATACGCTCTGCGTGGGCGGAAGCTGGGTTGCGCCGAAGGACGCGGTAGAGGCCGGAGATTGGGCACGGATCACCGATCTGGCGCGCAAGGCGGCGGGGCTGAGCGGCTGACGCGGCGGCAGTTCAGGCGCCGCCTTCGGCCTCGAGCTTGCGGAAATGCTCGACCACGGCCTTGCGGGCGACGCCGATATGGTAATCCATCGCGGCACGGGCCTGTTCGGGATCGCCGGTTTCGAGCGCCTCGATGATGAGGTAGTGATTGCGCGCGATCATCCCCGGCTCGTCGAACACCCGTTCGATCAGCGCCGTGCAGGCCTGAATTTCCGAGGCCAGCTTGTCGAACACCGCCAGAAAGCGTTTGTTGCCGCTGGTCTCCACGATCAGCCGGTGAAATTGCAGATCGACCACGATCTGATGCATCAGCCTTTTTTCGGCAGACAAGGCCACCATCTGTTCGATCAGGGCGCGCAGTGGGTCGAGGATGTCGGGCAGCCTGCCCTCGCGCACGACACGGGCGGCGGCTTCGCGTTCGATGCACAGGCGCAGCTCGTAAAGCGCATCGAGGTCTTCGGCATCGATGGTGCGCACGAAGAACCCGCGATTGGCCTTGGAGACCAGAAGCCCCGCACTTTCCAGCAGACGGCCCGCCTCGCGCACGGGCGCACGGCTGACGCCGAGATCGCGGGCGATCACGGATTCGGCCACCCTGTCACCGGGTTTGAGCTGCCCGGACACGATGGCATCGGTCAGGATGCGGGCAATGCGCTGCGAGAGCGCATCGCGGGCAAGAGGCGGAAAGAGTGGTTCAGATTCCATCGGCATGGTCGCAAGCTATCCCTGAAATTGTCGTCTGTCGACAATTTGCCTTGACTCCGTGAGGGCCAGAAGCTGAACTGACCCCATGCCGAATGCCCTAGCGACCCCCGCTTGCAGGGATCAAGGGCAAACATCGCCGGACCGCGCCGAAGAGTGAAAAATCCGCCGGGCGCGCATGACGCAAGGACCAAGGCGGAGGGCGGCCACGCCGGTGCCGAAAACGCAAGCCGGGCTGCGCCCGAAGCAGAATTTCAACAGGGAGCAACAGATGAAGAAGATTTTTACCACGTCGATCCTGAGCATGGGTCTTGCCATGCCGGTAGCCGCGCAGGACGCGGGCGGCCGGCTTGACATCGTCGTGCAGCCTGAGCCGCCCAGCCTCATGCTGGGGCTTGTGCAGAACGGCCCCACCCAGCTGGTCGCCGGGGACATCTATGAGAGCCTGCTGCGCTATGACACCGATCTGAACCCGCAGCCGTCGCTGGCGAAATCATGGGAGATTTCGGATGACGCGCTCACCTATACGTTCAAGCTGCGTGAGGGTGTCACATGGCATGACGGCGCGCCGTTCACCGCAGAGGATGTGGTGTTTTCCGTGGACAAGTTCCTGCGCGAAACCCATGCGCGGCTGCGCGTGAGCCTTGCGCATGTGGAGTCGGTGACCGCCCCGGACGATCATACGGTGGTCTTCCAGCTCAAGAACCCCTTCGGGCCATTCATTGGCGTCTTCGAGGCCGGCACGATGCCGATGGTGCCCAAGCATATCTATGAGGGCACTGACTACGCCAACAACCCGGCGAACAACACGCCGATCGGTACAGGCCCGTACAAGTTCGAGGCCTGGGAAAAGGGCAGCTATATTCATCTGGTCAAGAACGAGGATTACTACCTCGAGGGCCAGCCCTATCTGGACGAGATCTATTACCGGGTGATCCCGGATGCCGCGGCGCGCGCCGTGGCCTTCGAGAATGGCGAGGTCGATGTGCTGCCGGGCGGCTCGGTCGAGAACTGGGATGTTCAGCGGCTCACGCAGATGGACGGGGTCTGTTCCACCGGTCAGGGTTGGGAATATTTCGCGCCGCACGCGATGGCATGGATGAACAACCGCGAAGGGCCGACCGCCGACACGCGGTTCCGCAAGGCGGTGATGTATGCGATGGACCGCGAATTCGTGAAGGATGTGATCTGGAACGGGTTCGGCAAGGTCGCCACCAGCCCGGTATCGTCGAAGACCAATTTCTATACCGACGACACGATCATGTACGACCACAACCCCGACAAGGCCCGAGAATTGCTGGCCGATATGGGCTATGACGGGGAAGCGGTGCGCATCCTGCCCCTGCCCTATGGCGAGACGTGGCAGCGTTGGGCCGAGGCGATGAAGCAGAACCTGTCCGAGGTGGGCATCAATGCCGAGGTCGTGGCCACCGACGTGGCCGGCTGGAACCAGAAACAGGCCGAATGGGATTTCGACATCGCCTTCACCTATCTCTACCAGTATGGCGATCCGGCCCTGGGCGTGGCGCGCAGCTATCTGTCCACGAATATCGCCAAGGGCAGCCCGTGGAACAACGTTGCGGGCTATGCCAATGAAGAGGTCGACGCGATGTTCGCCGAGGCTGCTGTCGCCGCCACCCCGGAGGCACGACAGGAGATCTACACGGAAATCCAGCAGACGCTGGTGGATGACGTGCCCGTGGCGTGGCTTCTGGAGATCGAGTTTCCGACGATCTACCGCTGCGAGGTCAAGGACCTTGTAACCACCGGGATCGGCATCAATGACGGTCTGCGCGACGCGTGGATCGAGAAGTAAGCCCCTTGCCGACAGGGCGGCCAGTCCGGGAGATACCGGGCCGGCCGTCTTTGCGTCCTGACCATTCCAGATATCCGGGCAGAACAGTCACATGACACTTCTCTCCGCCATTTTCGGGCGTGCCGCAAAGGCGGCGGTCACGCTGTTGCTGATCGTCGTTCTGAATTTCTTTCTCATTCATGCCGCCCCGGGCGATCCGGCGATGGTCATGGCGGGCGAGGCAGGGGCTGCCGATGAGCAATTCATCGCCCAATTGCGCGAGCGGTTCGGGCTGGACCAGCCGCTTTACGTGCAGTTCTGGAATTATGTCTCGGGGGTGGTGCAACTGGATCTGGGGTATTCCTACCGTCAGCAGATGCCGGTGCTGGACCTGATCCTTGACCGGCTGCCGGCAACGCTGCTTCTGACGCTCACGGCGTTCGGCATGTCGCTGCTGTTGGGGATCGTGTTCGGTCTGGCGGCGGCGGCCCGGCAGGGCCGTTGGGGGGATTCGGCGATCACCTCGATTGCGCTGCTGTTTTATGCCACGCCGCTGTTCTGGGTCGCGCTGATGGCCGTGGTCCTGTTTTCCGTCAAGCTCGGTTGGTTCCCGGCCTTCGGCTATGGGACGGTGGGCGCCGATCTGAGCGGGCTCGATCTGGTGCTGGACCGGTTGCGGCACCTGTTCTTGCCGGCGCTGACGTTGGGGCTGTTCTTCATGGCGGTCTATCTGCGGATGACGCGATCCTCGGTGCTGGAGGTGAGCCAGATGGATTTCGTCAAGACCGCCCGCGCCAAGGGCCTTGGCGAAGGGGTGATCCGGCGGCGTCATATCCTGCGCAATGCGCTGTTGCCGGTGGTCACGCTGGCAGGTCTGCAGGCGGGGCAGCTGGTGGGCGGCGCGGTGCTGACCGAAACGGTCTTTGCCTGGCCCGGTATCGGACGGCTGATGTTCGAAAGCCTGACGGCACGAGATTACAACACGCTTCTGGGGGTGTTTCTTGTGTCGGCGGCGATGGTCATCGCCTTCAACATCATCACCGATATCGTCTATCGGCTGATCGATCCGCGGATATGAGGAGGCACGCATGATGGATTTCCTCAAACGGTTTTCACGCAACCGGGGCGCCGTGATCGGAGCGGTGATCCTGATTACGGTGGTGCTGCTCGCAGTTCTGGCGCCGCTGCTTTATCCCGAGAGCCCGTGGAAGATGGTGCAGCGCCCGTTCCTGCCGCCGTTCAGCGTGGAGGGATTTCCGCTTGGCACCGACACGCTGGGGCGCGATGTCGCCTCGGGGCTGGTGCATGGCGCGCGGGTGTCGCTGATCGTTGGGCTCGTGTCGACGCTGGTGGCGCTGCTGATCGGTGTGCCGCTTGGGGCGTTTGCGGGCTTTTATGGCGGTCTGGTCGATGATGGCGCGATGCGCTTTACCGAGTTTTTCCAGACGATCCCGAATTTCGCGCTGGCGATCGTGCTGGTGGCGATCATGGAGCCGACCCTGCCGACGATCACGCTGGCCATCGCGATTGTCAGCTGGCCACCCGTCGCCCGACTTGTGCGCGCCGAGGTGCTGTCGCTGCGCAAGCGCGAATTCGTGGATGCCGCAAGACTGGCTGGGCTTTCGAACACGCGCATCCTTTTCGGGCATATCCTGCCCAATGCGATGTCGCCGATCATCGTGATGGCCTCATTGATGGTGGCCACGGCCATATTGCTGGAAAGCTCGTTGTCGTTTCTCGGTCTGGGCGATCCCAATATCATGAGCTGGGGCTACATGATCGGGGCCGCGCGCACGGTGATCCGCAGCGCATGGTGGCTGAGTTTCATTCCCGGCGTGGCGATCCTTTTGACGGTGCTGGCGCTGAACCTGATCGGTGAAGGGCTGAACGATGCGCTCAATCCGCGACTGGCCAGAAAGGGACGCTGAGATGGAGCCTGTCCTGAAAATCCGCGATCTGGCGATTTCCTTGCCGCCCGGTGCGGACCGCGGCTTTGCGGTGCAGAATATCGACTTCGATCTGGGTGCCGGAGAGATCCTGTGTGTGGTGGGCGAATCCGGGTCTGGCAAGTCGATGACCGCCAATGCGCTGATGGGGCTCTTGCCGGATCAGGTGGAGGTGGCGCGCGGCACCGCCCATTTCGAGGGGCGCGACATGCTTGCCCTGCCCGATCATGAGCGGCGCAAGCTGCGCGGCGACCGGATCGGGATGATCTTTCAGGAACCGATGACCGCGCTCAACCCGCTGATGCGCATCGGCGATCAGATCGCCGAGGTCTTTGAGGCCCATAACCGCCATACCCCGTCCGAGCGGCGCGACAAGGCGCTGGCGCTGATAAAGGAGGTCGGGCTTCCCGATCCTGAAAAGATCATCCGCGCCTATCCCTTCCAGTTGTCGGGCGGGCAAAGACAGCGGGCGATGATCGCCATGGCGCTGGCGCTGGACCCGGCGATCCTGATCGCGGACGAACCGACCACGGCGCTGGATGTGACCACGCAGGCGCAGATTCTGGAACTTATCAAGACGATCCAGCATCGGCATGGCATGTCAGTGATGTTCATCACCCATGATTTCGGCGTGGTGGCGGAAATCGCCGACCGTGTGATCGTGATGCGGTATGGCGAGATCGTGGAACAGGGACCGGTCGCCGAGGTTCTGAAAACACCGCAGCACGCCTATACCAAGGCGCTGTTGGAGGCGATCCCGTCGGATCATGTTCCCAGCCCCGAGCCGGTCTCGGGTCCGGCGGTTCTGGAGGTGCGCAATCTGCGCAAGACCTTTGTCACCTCGGGCGGGCTCTTTCGGCCCAAGCGCAGCGTGACGGCGATCGACGATGTGTCCTTCAGCATCGCGCGCGGCGAGGTTCTGGGGATCGTGGGCGAATCCGGGTCGGGAAAATCCACCGTGGGCCGTGCCATCGTGCGGCTGGTCGAGGCGGATTCGGGCGAAATCCTGCTGGATGGGCAGAACATGACAGCCCTGAGCGCCGATGAGCTGCGCCGCGCGCGCAGGCGGGTGCAGATGATCTTTCAGGACCCTTATGCCTCTCTCAATCCGCGCAAGACGATCCTGCATGCGCTTTGCGAAGGACCGATCGTGCAAGGCGCGCCGCGCGACAAGGCCCATGCGCGCGCCCGCGAATTGCTGGAGATCGTGGAGCTGGATGCCGGCGCCGCAGACCGCTATCCGCATGAGTTTTCCGGCGGCCAGCGGCAGCGCATCGGCATCGCGCGCGCGCTGGCGATGGACCCGGATCTGATCATCGCCGACGAGGCGGTGTCGGCGCTGGATGTGTCGATCCAGGCGCAGGTGCTGGAATTGCTGCGCGATCTGCAAAAGCGGCTGCATCTGTCGCTGATGTTCATCACCCATGACATGCGGGTCGCGGCACAGCTTTGTGACAGGGTGGCGGTGATGCAACGCGGCAAGCTGGTGGAAATCGGGCCGGTGGCCGAGGTGTTTCTCAACCCGAAGGCCGAGTATACCCGCAACCTTTTAGCCGCCGTGCCCGGCACCGACTGGAACCGGGGGGCAGCCTGAGCGGATTGTGGGTGCTGACCGGGGTATGGCGCCCTGCCCTCGCCTATCGCGGTTCGGGTCAAGGTGGTCGAGATGCTTGGACCGGACGGGATGAACCGGCAGCACACCGTCAGGCTTTAGCCTTCGCGCGCCAGAACACGATCCGCCAGAACGGCGGCGGAGGTTCTGTTATCGACCCCCATCTTCTGAAACACCTGTTCGAGATGCTTGTTGACCGTTCGCGCACTCAGATCGAGGATTGCGCTGATGTCGCGATTGGTCTTGCCAAGGGTCAACCAGAATAACACTTCGGATTCACGCGCTGTCAGATCGAAGGCAGCGCGCAGCTTCTCTTCGTTGCTGGCACCCTCAAGCAGGGTGATCTTGACCAGATAATCGCGGGCGATCGAAACGCCAACGAAATGAAAACTCGTCGCCCCATGCGCGTATGGCGCGATTGCCGACAGGGGATTTTCGACGCAGCCCGCGATCCATCCCTTGAGCTCGGTCATGGGGATATCGCCCGCGATAGATGAAAAATAGCCAAGCGCCTTTTGCGAGCCCCAGGCCAGCTCACCCTGCTGATCGAAGGCAAGAATGGCCCGGCCACAGGAATCCAGCGCATCACGCGCGCTTTGAATGAGCTTGGAATTAACGATATGCGTGCTCAGACGCGCGATCATCTCATCCAGTTCGACGGGTTTGGTGATGTAGTCAACGCCCCCTGCACGCAGCCCTTTCACGATATGTTCCTGATCGCTGAGCCTGGTCATGAAGATGATTGGGGCAAGGACCGGATTGGGCCCGAATTTGAGTGCGCGGCAGGTCTCGAATCCGTCCATCTCGGGCATTATGGCATCCATCAGGATCACATCGGGCTGCACCCTGTGCGTCAGATTGATCGCCGACCGCCCGTCGCGCGCCACAAGCACTGTCATGCCATGGCTTTCCAGTGCCGCGGAGACCATCCCGAGAGATTCCGGGTTATCATCCACCACCAGCGCGATACTACGGGTCTCAAAGTCACTGGGGTTCATGTCACGCCTCTTCCAAATATGTCACGATCCCCTCCAGATCGAAGACGTCGATACGGTCCTGCAGCGCTTGCAATAGCTCGGGCGGGGCTGACCGGGTCAGCTTCAATTCCGCCAGCTTGCTGCGCAACGCACTGGCATGACCGATCAGCGCATGGGAGATCAGCGTCTCCCGATCCGGCAGGGACAGGGGTTTGAAGGTTTGTTCAGTGTCGGAATCCTGATCTTCCAGGATCAACTTGATTTTCAGCAACTCGGCGATCTGAAGCAGCAGATCGTCGAGATTATACGGCTTGGCGATGAAGGCGTCGTGCAGTCCTGTATCGAAAGCTCCGTGCCCCTCATCATTGGCGTGGCCCGACACCATCACGATCGGAATGTTGCGGTGCGGGCCGTCGCGTAACTCCCGTGCCAGAGACCAGCCATCCTGATCGGGCATGTCGATGTCCAGCAAGAACATATCCGGCGTCGTTTCTTTCAAAAGAGCCTGCGCGATCTTGGGACCGGAGGCCGCGATCACGAAAAACCCAAGCCGGCTGAGATAGCTTTCGGCGAGCGCCAGATGATCGAGATCGTCATCCACCACGAGAACGGTCTTGCGTTGACCCTCATATCCGATCACCGGAAGCGAGGGGGCATCGGCGGCCACGTCGTTGCCATCGAACACGCTTGGCAAGATCGACGGCAGCATCATGCGCACCCGAAAGGTGCTGCCCTGCCCCGGCGCGCTGGTCACATCGATATCGCCGCCCAGAATTTCAACCAGCAGTTTCGTGATCGTCAGCCCCAGCCCCGATCCCGGGCCGCTTGTCTGGCCTGCACGCTCGAAGGGGCGCCAGATGCGGGTCATGTTATCGGGAGATATGCCGATCCCTGTATCGGCGACCGTAATGATCGCCACTTCGTTGCGATAGGTCAGATCGAAGCTCACGACACCGCTATCGGTATAGCGGATCGCGTTGGACAAAAGATTGATGATGATCTGGCGCAACCGCTTTTCATCGGTTCCCACCAATGTGGGCAGAAAGCCATGGGTCGTCACCCTGAAGTCGATGCCTTTTTTGCGCGCCTCTTCCTGAAAAATCGACGCCACCTGCTTGACGAACATACGCAGATTGACCCGGTCACGGGTAAGGTCGAGCCGTCCTGCCTCGATCCGGGAGATGTCCAGAAGCCCTTCGATCAGACCGGCGAGATGCTCGCTCGAGCGTCGGATGCTGGTGATCGACGGACGCCAGGGCGCAAGGCCCGGATCTTTCTCCAGCAATTGCGCAAAGCCGTAGATCGCATTGAGCGGCGTGCGCAATTCATGGCTGAGGCCGGTCATGTAGCGTGTCTTGGCAAGATTGGCGGCCTCGGCTTTTTCCTTGGCCTCTTGCAGAGCGCGGTCGGTGCGATCATGGGCGCGGATTTCCTTTAGCAGGCGATCCGTCTGGCGTTTGGCTTCGGCGCGGGCGTTTTGCTGGCTTTCTCCGATCAGAATGAACATCCAGACGAAAATCCCGATCCCGATCAGGACCGTCCCGAAAATGATCGTCAGGATCGCATCGAAGTTCTGCGCGCCCGAAACCGAGCGGATGGCCACCAGCAACGCACCGAACGCGCCCGACAGAACCAATGTCCAGATCAAGAACCGCGACATGCGCGACATGAGCGCCTTGGCGACCTGCGGGGAAAATCTGCGGTCGAGCACGTCGCGCACGGAATTGTCCAGCCGGGCATGGGGCTTGCAATGATCATGGCAGGCCGTATCCAGCGTACAGCACAGCGAACAGATCGCCCCTTGATGAAAGGGGCAGTCGCTCATGTCTTCGGCATCGAACCGGTATTCACAGACCCGGCACTGCTGCAGGCCCTTGGGACGCGGTTCATCGTCAACGCGGGCGAGGTAATATTTCCCACCCGTGGCGAAGGCGATCACCGGCGCCAGCACGAAAGCGGTGCCAAGCGCGATGAAGGACGAAAACGCCTGAGCCCCGGCGCCCAACACGCCCGAGAACGCCACCAGCGACAGGATACAGGCGCAGATCATCGACCCGATGCCGACCGGGTTCACATCGTAAAGATGCGATCTGCGAAACTCGATTCCCTTCGGACTTAGGCCAAGGGGCTTGTTGACCACCAGATCGGCCACCAGCGCCCCGATCCATGCCACGGCGACATGGGAATAGAGCGACAGGATATGTTCCAAACCGCGAAACACCCCCAACTCCATCAGCATCAGCGCAATGGCGACGTTGAACACCAGCCAGACCACCCGCCCCGGATGGCTTTGGGTCAGTCGCGAGAAAAAGTTCGACCATGCGATCGACCCGGCATAGGCGTTGGTGACGTTGATCTTGAGCTGCGACAGGATCACGAACACGCCGGTCAGCGCGAGGATGACACCGGGCGAATCGAGGACTTGATCGAAAGCGACGTAATACATGCGCGTCGGATCCGTGGCTTCATCGACGGGGACGGAATCGCGCAAGGCCAGCGTCACCAGATATGAGCCCGCCACCATCTTGATGACGCCGAGAACCGACCAGCCCGGCCCTGCCGCGAGCAAGGCCAGCCACCACTTGCGCCGCTCTTGGCGGCTGCGCGGTTCCGGCAGAAAGCGCAGGAAATCGACCTGTTCGCCGATTTGCGCGATCAGCGAGAAGATCACCCCCGACGCCGCGCCCAACATCAAAAGCCGCGAGCTGTCGGGCACGTCGGAGGCGCCCGCAAAGCTGGTCCAGCCGTCGATATCATAGCCGACCAGAGCCAGCAGAACGAAGGGCAGGATATGCAGCAGGACCCATAAGGGCTGGGTCCATGTCTGGAAGGTGGAGATCTTGGAAAACCCGTGGATGACCAGAGGGATCACGATCAGCGAACTGCCCACATAGCCAAGGAAAAGCGGTATCCCGAGACAGAATTCCAGCGCCAGCGCCAGGATCGCCGCCTCGAGCGCGAAAAAGATAAAGGTGAAAGAGGCGTAGATCAGCGATGTGATCGTGGACCCCAGATATCCAAAGCCGGCCCCCCGGGTCAGAAGGTCGATATCCAGACCGTGCCGCGCCGCATAATAGGAGATCGGCAAACTGGTCAGAAAAAGGATCGCCCCAACAAGCATGATCGCCGCGATGGCGATGTCGAACCCGTAAGTGACCGTGATGGTCGCGCCAATCGCTTCGAGCGCCAGAAACGAGATCGAGCCGATCGCCGTATTGGCGACCCTTGCATAGCTCCAGCGACGGGCTCGCCGCGCGGTGAAGCGCAGGGCGAAATCTTCCATCGTCTCATTGGCCACCCAACGATTATAGGTGCGCTTTTCGCGCGTGGCCTTCAATGCCGTGACCATCCTCGGAGCCTTCCGCCGCTCTGGTTTTTTTGCGGCGCGCCTACCCTGATGCCCGATGGGTCAGTTGGTTTTACCGCTTCTGTTCGCGGGGTTGAGGATACTGCTCGAAACGCGCACTGGAATACGTCATTCGACGTATACTGCACTGCAGCATTTCACGACATCCTTTTCACAAGCGGGCACCAAGGCAATCGCCCAAAAATTTATCACCCGAAAAGGAGCCACCATGTCTGAAGAGAATTCCACCCCGAAATCCAATGGCGTGTCGCGCCGCGCGGTCCTTGCCGGCGGCACGGCGCTGACTGCCTCGCTGTTCATGCCCAAAGGCCTCAAAGCCTCGGATTTTCCGACATCCGCGGTGAACACCACCGGCCTTGCGGTGACCGACGACACCGTGACGATCGGCATTCTTCACTCTGTCACAGGCACGATGGCGATCTCGGAAACAGGATCGGTTCAGGCCGAGAAACTGGCGATCGAGCAGATCAACGCCCAGGGCGGCATCCTTGGCCGGAAGATCGAGTATATCCAGGAAGACGGCGCCTCGGATTGGCCGACTTTCGCGGAAAAGGCCCGCAAGCTTCTGGTCAACGACAAGGTCGCGTCGGTCATGGGCTGCTGGACCTCGGCCAGCCGCAAAGCCGTGCTGCCGGTGTTCGAACAGCATAACGGGTTCCTTTATTACCCGACCTTCTACGAGGGTCTCGAGCAAAGCCCCAACGTCATCTACACAGGCCAGGAAGCAACCCAGCAGATCATCGCCGGGCTCGACTGGGTCAACCAGACCAAGGGCGCGAAGTCGTTCTATCTGCTGGGGTCCGATTACATCTGGCCGCGCACATCGAACAAGATCGCCCGCAAGCATATCGAGAACTTCATGGGCGGCTGTGAAGTCGTCGGCGAGGAATATTACCCGCTCGGCCACACGCAGTTCAACTCGGTCATCAACAAGATCCGCCTGCGCAAGCCGGACGTGATCTATGCGATCGTCGTGGGCGGCTCGAACGTGGCTTTCTACAAGCAGTTGAAGGCGGCCGGCATCGACCTGACCGAAGAAGCCCCCCTGCTGCTGACGATCTCGGTGACCGAGGACGAGATCCGCGGCATCGGCGGCGAGAATATCGAAGGCGCCTATGCCTGCATGAAATACTTCCAGTCGCTCGACAACCCCAACAACATCGAATTCGTCAAGGCATTCAAGGAGATGTGGGGCGACGACATGGTGATCGGCGACGTGACGCAGGCCGCCTATCTGGGTCCGTGGCTGTGGAAAGCCGCCGTCGAGGCCGCCGGCAGTTTCGATGTCGACAAGGTTCGGGCGGCAAGCCCCGGGATCGAACTGACCACGGCGCCCGAAGGCTATGTGAAGGTGCATGAAAACCACCACCTGTGGTCCAAGACCCGCGTTGGCCGCGCACAGGCGGATGGACAGTACGAGGTGGTCTTCGAGACGGCCGAGCTGGTCGAACCGAACACCTTCCCGGAAGGCTACCAGTAAATAGGGGTTACTCCCCGCGCGGTCCGGGTTCCATTGTCCGGGCCGCGCATCTTTCCCCTTTCAACCGACCGTCGGAGGCACGCATGTTTGCCGATTATTCCATGTCCGAACTGGGCGCGATTTTTGCGATGCAGGGGTTCGCCGGGCTCATTCTCTTTTCCGTCTTCGTGCTCATGGCGCTCGGGCTTGCCATCATCTTCGGGCAGATGGGCGTCATCAACATGGCTCATGGCGAATTCATGATCCTCGGGGCCTATGTCACCTATATCATGTCCAATATCTTCGCCGATTACATGCCCGCCTTGTTCGGGATGTATTTCTTTGTCGCGATGATATTTGCGTTCCTGGCCTCTGGCGCGCTTGGGCTGTTTATCGAGTGGGCGCTGATACGCCATCTCTACAAACGGCCGCTCGACACGTTGCTGGCAACCTGGGGACTGAGCCTCATTCTGCAGCAGATCTATCGCAGCGTCTTTGGCGCCCGCGAGGTGGGCGTTTCGATCCCGGACTGGATGATGGGCTCGCTTCCGCTGACCGACATGATCGAAGTGCCGATCAACGGTATTTTCGTGATGATCCTCGCTGTTACCATCAGCTTTGGCGTCTGGATCATGATGTATCGCTCCAACTGGGGCAAGCAGGTGCGCGTGATCAACCAGAACCGGGTGATGGCCGATGCCGTGGGCATCAACACCGCCTGGACCGACAGGCTGACCTTCGGGATCGGCTGTGGTGTGGCGGGCGTGGCCGGATCGGCCTTCACGATGATCGGCTCGACCGGTCCGACCGCGGGCCAGCTTTACATCGTCGACACCTTCCTTGTGGTGGTCTTCGGCGGTGCCGGCAGCCTTCTGGGCACCATCGCCAGTGCGTTTTCCATCAGCCAGGCCCAGTCGATCATGGAGTTCTTCCTCTCCGGCTCGATGGCCAAGGTTCTCACCCTTCTGACGGTCGTCGGCATCCTGATGATCCGCCCGCAGGGTCTCTTTACCCTCAAGCTGCGCAAGTAAGGAGACACGGTCATGAAATCCACCTTCCTGTCGCGTTCGGAACTGATCGGTTTCGCCATTCTAGCGCTGATCATCTTCATAGCCCTGCCGATGGCGCTGGACAGCTTCCGCCTCAACCTCTTCGGCAAATATCTCACCTACGCCTTCGTCGCGGTCGGCCTTGTGCTGTGCTGGGGCGCAGGCGGTATTCTGAGCCTGGGACAGGGCGTGTTCTTCGGGCTTGGCGGATATTGCATGGCCATGTTCCTCAAGCTCGAAGCGTCGACGCCTGAGAACACCTCGATCCAGTCCACCCCCGGCATCCCGGATTTCATGGACTGGAACCAGCTGACCGAGTTGCCGATCTGGTGGCAACCCTTCCATAGCCTTGCCTTTTCGCTGTTCGCGGTGGTCGCGGTGCCGGTCTTCTTTGCCTTCATCATCGGGGTCGCCATGTTCAAGCGGCGCGTTGGGGGCGTGTATTTCGCGATCATCACACAGGCTTTCGCCGCAATCCTGACCATCCTCATCATCGGGCAGCAGGGCTATACCGGGGGCGTCAACGGCATCACCGACCTGCGCACGCTGTTGGGCTGGGACATCCGCACCGACGAGGCCAAGGAGGTGCTCTATTACGTCAATGGCGCGCTGCTCTTCGTGGTTCTGTTCATCGCGCAATTCGTGCGCAAGTCCAAGCTGGGCCGGCTGCTGATCGCGATGCGTGACCAGGAAGATCGCGTACGGTTCTCAGGCTATGACGTGGCCGGCTTCAAGATCTTCATCTTCTGCCTTGGCGCGGCCTTCGCAGGGATTGGTGGCGCGATGTTCACGCTGCAGGTGGGCTTCATGTCGCCCACACTGGTGGGGATCGTGCCGTCGATCGAAATGGTGATCTTCTGTGCGGTCGGTGGTCGTCTTTCGATCCTCGGCGCGGTCTATGGCGCGTTGCTGGTCAACTGGGCCAAGACCTCGTTCTCGGAAAGCTTTCCCGAGCTGTGGCTCTTGGGTCTTGGAGGCCTGTTCATCGCCGTGGTCATGCTGTTTCCGAATGGGCTGGCCGGCATCTGGAGCCAGCATATCGAGCCACGCCTGAAGGCCTTGTTCGGACCGCGCGGCGCACCGAAATCCGCCAGCCAAAGCACCCCGGCCGAATAGGCCCATCGATCCAGAAGGAAACGACAGATGAATGTGCCCAACGAACGCTTCATCCTCAAGGTCGAGGGGCTGACCGTGTCCTTCGACGGGTTCAAGGCGGTGGATGATCTGAGCTTCTACGTCGAACCCAACGAATGCCGGGTCATCATCGGCCCGAACGGCGCGGGAAAGACCACGGTGCTCGATCTGATCTGTGGACGCACGCGCGCCACCAGCGGCAGCGTGACGTTCAAGGACAAGGAATTGCTGACCATGCGCGAGGACCAGATCGTTCATGCCGGCGTCGGGCGGAAATTCCAGACCCCTTCCGTCTACGAGGATCTGACCGTCTTCGAAAACCTCGAGCTGAGCTATCCAAAGGGTCACGGCGTCTTCGGGGCTCTGGCGTTCCGGCGCGACGACAAGGTGCGCCACCGCATTCAGGAGATCGCCGAGACGATCTTTCTCGAAGATCTGCTGGAGGAAAAGGCCGCGTTCCTCAGTCATGGCCAGAAACAGTGGCTGGAGATCGGGATGCTGCTGATCCAGGACCCGGAACTGCTGATGCTGGACGAGCCTGTTGCCGGCATGTCGGTCGCCGAACGCAAGAAAACGGCCGAGCTGCTGAAACGGATCATCGAAGACCGCTCCGTCATCGTGATCGAGCACGACATGGGATTTGTCGCCGATATCGCCACGCGCGTGACGGTTCTGCATCAGGGCAAGACCCTGTCGGAGGGGTCCATGGAACGCGTTCAGAGCGACCCCAAAGTCATCGAAGTCTATCTGGGCCACTGAAGGGGTACCGTCATGCTGAACATTCAAGACTTGCGCGCCGCCTATGGGGCCAGCGAGGTACTGCACGGGATCGACTTCAAGGTCGAACCCGGCGAGATTGTCGCGATCATGGGCCGAAACGGCATGGGCAAGACCACGCTGATGAAGACCCTGATGGGCATCGTGCCTGAAAAAAGCGGCACCATCACCGTGGGCGACACGCCCGTGACCGGCCTCAAATCGCACCAGCGCGTGGCGCGTGGCATCGCCTATGTCCCTCAAGGGCGGATGATCTTTTCCGCGATGACCGTACAGGAGAACGTGGAAACCGGGTTGACCGTGACTGGTCAGAAAACCGTGCCCGAGGAAATCTACGAGCTTTTTCCGGTGCTTTTGGAAATGAAGAACCGGCGCGGCGGCAACCTGTCCGGTGGCCAGCAACAGCAATTGGCCATTGCCCGGGCGCTGGCCTCGAACCCCAAGGTCCTGCTGCTCGACGAGCCGACCGAGGGCATCCAGCCATCGATCATCCGCGAAATGGCCCGAACCCTGCGCCAGATCCGCGACAACAAGGGGCTGTCGATCGTCGTTTCCGAACAGGTGCTGAGTTTTGCGCTGGACGTGGCCGACCGTGTGGTGGTGATCGAAAACGGCAATTTCGTCCATGACAGCCCCCGCGCGGGCATCGACGAGGCCAAGGTCTCGAAATTCCTATCTGTCTAAACCCCAAGCAATACTGGGAGATACCCATGTCCAACACTCTGATCTCAGTCAATCTGTCGGAAGATCCGCACACCAATGAAAATGTGCATAACCGCTGGCATCCGGACATTCCGATAAATGTCTGGGTCGAACCCGGCGACGATTTCAAGATCGAGACCTATGATTGGACAGGCGGTCAGATCAAGAACAACGACGACGCCTCGGACGTGCGCGACGTGGAACTGGAACAGGTGCATTACCTCTCCGGCCCAATCGGCGTCAAAGGGGCCGAGCCGGGCGATCTGCTGGTGGTCGACATTCTTGATATCGGCGCCAAGGAAGAGATGCTCTGGGGGTTCAACGGCTTTTTCTCGAAAAAGAACGGTGGCGGTTTCCTGACCGAGCATTTTCCCGAGGCACAGAAATCCATCTGGGATTTCGACGGCATGTTCACCAAGTCGCGCCACGTGCCGGGCGTCAAATATGCGGTCCTGATCCATCCGGGTCTGATCGGCTGTCTGCCCGATCGCAAGATGCTGGACATGTGGAACAGCCGTGAAACCAAGCTGTTCAACACCGATCCCGAGCGCGTGCCGCCGCTGGCCGCCCTGCCCAACACCCAGGCCGCACATATGGGGGCCATGAAGGGCGAGGCGCGCGACAAGGCCGCGGCCGAAGCTGCCCGCACCGTGCCGCCGCGCGAACATGGCGGCAATTGCGACATCAAGGACCTCAGCCGAGGCTGCAAGATCTATTTCCCGGTCTATGTGGACGGCGCGGGCCTTTCGATGGGCGATCTGCATTTCAGCCAGGGCGACGGCGAGATCACCTTCTGCGGCGCCATCGAAATGGCGGGCTGGCTGCATCTGAAAGTCGAGCTGATCAAGGACGGCATGTCCAAATACGGAGTGAAGAACCCGATTTTCAGGCCGTCGCCGATCACGCCGAAATACGACGACTACCTGATCTTCGAAGGCATCAGCGTCGATGAAAGCGGTGAACAGCATTACCTCGACGTGCATGTCGCCTATCGGCAGGCCTGTCTCAATGCGATCGAATATCTCAAGAAATTCGGATATACTGGCGCGCAGGCCTATGCGATCCTTGGCACCGCGCCGGTACAGGGGCATATTTCAGGGGTGGTGGACATCCCCAATGCCTGCGCCACGCTCTGGCTGCCCAACGATATCTTCGAATGGGACATGATGCCGAACGCGAACGGGCCGACGAAATATCTCGACGGCAGCATCGATATTCCGCTCGCCCCGGATCTCTGAACGCATCCCGAAAACCAAAGCCGGCCCCTGACAGGGCCGGCCACATAGCCTGAGGAGAGATGACGTGCCCCTTTACGAATATATGTGCGATGCCTGCGGCCCGTTCGAGGAAATCGCCCCGATCAGCCAGTTTTCCGATCCCTGCGACTGCCCGGATTGCGGCGCGACATCGCCGCGCGTTCTTCTGTCCGTGCCAAGACTGGCCACCCTGTCCAGCGGCACCAGACGCGCGCATGAAACGAACGAGCGCTCGGCCGACAGCCCCAAGCGATCCTCCCATGGTCCGGGCTGCGGATGCTGCGGCGGGTCCGCGAAAAAGAAGAATTCGAAAACGCTCTATCGGCCGGACGGATCGAAAAGCTTTCCGACCAAGCGCCCTTGGATGATTTCGCACTAAACCGGGTTGCGCCGCGCTGTGTCGCAACAGCGTCGGCCAGACGGGGTCGGGAGCGTGCGGCGCCCGCCCCCGTCACTATCGCGACCTTGACCGTTCCGCCCCCCCAGTAAGATTCCAAAACGGGTATTTTCCACGCACTTCGCCTAATTACTGAGCATGACCCGCTCAAAAGGATACCCAATGATCAGCGCGCCTCTCGCACGCCGCCGCCGCATGGTGAAGATGACGCACAACACCTTTCGCGGAGCATCGCCATAACCCTGCAGCCTTCAAATCTTCGCGGATCGTTGCAACCACGTGCGCGCGGCGAAATCGTCCTGTCGTCAAAGCATGCAGGCGGGCGCAGCGCGATCGATGGATTGCGCCAGTCCGGTGCGTTCAAGGCGGTGTTTCCCCGAACCCGCGATCAGCTCGAGTGCATCGTCGTCAACACGGCAGGCGGTTTGGCGGGGGGCGACCGGTTCCAGCTGACCGCTCACGCCGGAGAAGGAACCCGGCTCAGCTTGACGACACAGGCGGCGGAACGCGCCTATCGGGCTTTGCCGGGCGAAACGGCGCATGTGCGCACGCGGCTGAGCGTTGCCAAGAACGCCCTTCTGCATTGGCTTCCACAGGAGTTGATCCTTTTTGACGGCTGCGCAATCGACCGCCGGCTGAGCATCGATCTGGACGCGGGGGCACGACTGCTGATGGTCGAGCCGGTTATTTTCGGACGCGCCCTGATGGGCGAACAGGTGACCCAAGGCAGCTTTCGCGACCGGATCGAGGTGACGCGGGATGGCAGCCCTCTCTATCTGGACGGCATTTCGCTGTCGGGCGATATCGCGGCTCAGCTGTCGCGCCCGGCGGTAGCCGCAGGGGCCGCCGCCATGGCCAGCCTGCTTTATGTGGCGCCCGACGCCCCTTCCCGTCTGGCCCAGGTCCGCGAATATCTGCCCGCGACCGGCGGGGCCGGACTTCTGAACGAAACCACCCTGACCGTGCGGCTGGTAAGCCCGGACGGGTTCGAGTTGCGCAAACATCTTTTGCCGATCCTAGATGCGCTGAGCGATGCATCCCTGCCCATTTCCTGGAGATTGTGATCCATGAACCTGACGCCCCGAGAGAAAGACAAGTTGCTGATTGCCATGGCCGCCGAAGTCGCCCGCAAGCGCCTTGCGCGCGGCGTTCTGCTCAACCACCCCGAGGCGATCGCGCTCATCACCGATGCTGTCGTCGAGGGCGCGCGCGACGGGCGCAGCGTCGCCGACATGATGGAAGCCGGCGCTCAGGTCGTCACCCGCGAGCAATGCATGGAGGGCGTGCCCGAAATGATCCACGACGTGCAGGTGGAGGCCACCTTTCCCGATGGCACCAAGCTTGTGACCGTTCATAACCCGATCCGCTGATCCTGCCAAAGAAGGAGACATCCCTATGCTGCCCCTTGTTCTGCCCTTCGTTCTTCTGGCCGCCACGATGCCCGCCGTGGCGGATATCGCGCCCATCGTGCTCGATGATGCGATGCGGTCATGGCTGCCTGCTGCGCTGCTGCTGCTTCTGACATGGACTGCGGTACTGGCTTTGACGCTTCTGCGCGATCTCAGGAAGGTGCCCGCATGATCCCCGGTGAGTTGTTCCCCGCCGAAGGCGATCTGACGCTGAACGCAGGCGCCGAGCAAACCGTTCTGATGGTCGCCAATACCGGCGACAGGCCGGTTCAGGTGGGCAGCCATTACCATTTCGCCGAAGCCAACCCAGCCCTCGATTTCGACCGGGACGCGGCACACGGCCTGCGTCTGGACATCGCCGCTGGCACCGCCGTGCGTTTCGAGCCGGGCCAGCGCCGCGAAGTCACCCTGATCCCGATCTCGGGCGCGCGGCGCATTTTCGGCTTCAACCAACAGGTCATGGGAGATCTCTGATGCCAGCAAGGATCACGCGCGACGCCTATGCCGCAATGTTCGGACCAACCGTGGGCGACCGGCTCAGGCTGGCCGATACCGACCTGATCATCGAGGTCGAACGCGACCTGATAACGGAACGCGCGGGTGCGGCGGTTCATGGCGGCACCGGGCCGAACACGGCGCTGTATGGGGAAGAGGTCAAGTTCGGTGGCGGCAAGGTGATCCGCGACGGCATGGGCCAAAGCCAGATCACGCGCGCGGCGGGCGCGGTGGATACGGTTATCACCAACGCGCTGATCGTCGATCACACGGGCATCTACAAGGCCGATGTGGGCCTTCGCGACGGGCGCATTCACGCCATCGGCAAGGCCGGAAACCCCGACACCCAGCCGGGTGTCGACATCATTGTCGGCCCCGGCACCGAGGCGATTGCCGGCGAGGGCCGTATCCTGACCGCAGGTGGCTTTGACAGCCATATCCACTTCATCTGCCCGCAGCAGATCGACGACGCGCTGCATTCCGGCCTGACCACGATGCTGGGCGGCGGCACCGGTCCCGCGCATGGGACGCTGGCCACGACCTGCACACCGGGTCCGTGGCATATCGGGCGCATGCTGCAGGCGGCGGATGCCTTCCCGATGAACCTGGCATTTGCTGGCAAGGGCAATGCCTCATTGCCTGCAGCCTTGGAAGAACAGATCCTGGCCGGGGCCTGCGCGCTCAAGCTGCATGAGGATTGGGGCACGACGCCGGGCGCCATCGATTGCTGTCTGGGGGTTGCGGATGCGCTGGACGTGCAGGTGATGATCCACACCGATACGCTGAATGAAAGCGGCTTTGTAGAAAACACCCTTGCCGCCATCAAGGGCCGCACGATCCACGCCTTTCATACCGAGGGTGCGGGCGGCGGGCATGCCCCGGACATTATCCGCATCTGCGGCGAGGACCATGTCCTGCCCTCCTCGACCAACCCGACGCGCCCGTTCACCGTCAACACGCTGGAAGAGCATCTCGACATGCTGATGGTCTGCCACCATCTCGACAAGTCGATCCCCGAGGATGTGGCCTTTGCCGAAAGCCGCATCCGCCGCGAAACCATCGCCGCCGAAGACATCCTGCACGACATGGGCGCCTTTTCGATCATTGCGTCGGACAGTCAGGCGATGGGCCGTGTGGGCGAAGTGATCATCCGCACATGGCAGACCGCCGATAAGATGAAGAAACAGCGCGGCAGGCTGAGTGACGAGACCGGCGAGAACGATAACTTGCGTGTCCGCCGCTATATCGCGAAATACACGATCAATCCCGCCATCGCGCACGGCATCGCCCACGAGATAGGCAGTATCGAGATCGGCAAGCGTGCCGATCTGGTCCTGTGGAACCCGGCCTTTTTCGGTGTGAAGCCCGAGATGGTCCTTATGGGTGGCAGCATCGTCATGGCGCAAATGGGCGATCCCAATGCCTCGATCCCGACGCCGCAGCCGGTCTACAGCCGGCCGATGTTCGGCGCCTATGGCCGCTCGGTCGAACATTCCGCCGTCACCTTCGTCTCGGAAGCCGCACAAGCCGAAGGCATCGGCGCCTCTCTCGGGCTGGCCAAGCGCACGCTTGCGGTGCGCAATACACGACATATCGGCAAGAAAGACCTGATCCTGAACAACGCCACGCCCGATATAGAGGTCAATCCCGAAACCTACGAAGTGCGCGCCGATGGCGAATTGCTGACCTGTCAGCCCGCCGAGGTTCTGCCAATGGCGCAACGCTATTTCATGTTCTGAGGGACCCAGATGCCGACACTTCCCATTGCACAGCGCCTGATCCGGAAAGGCCATTGGTCGGGACCGGCCGAGACCTGCACGCTGGATTACGACGGGCGCTTTCTGCGCCGCAAACGTCTAAGCACCGATGACGGGCGCGATTTCATCGTCGATCTGGCGCAAAGCACATCAATGGATGACGGCGACACGCTTGAGCTTGAGGATGGCAGCCGGGTGGTGATCCGTGCCGCAGACGAGGAGGTGATGATCGTCACCGGCCCAGATCTGCCCCGGCTCGCCTGGCATATCGGCAATCGGCACACGCCCTGCCAGATCGAGGCGAACCGCCTCGTGATCCAGAACGATCCGGTGATCGCTCATATGCTGGAGCATCTGGGTGCCAGCATGACATCGGCCCGCGCGCCCTTCACCCCCGAAGGTGGCGCATATGGCCACGGGCGCACCCACGGGCATGACCACGGGGCCAGCGCACATGCCCATTGACCCCGGCCTCTTGACGCTGTCGCAATGGCTGTCGCCAAGCTATCCGCTTGGAAGCTTCGCGTATTCGCACGGGCTTGAAACCGCGATGACGCAAGGGGCGGTGCATGACGCCGGCAGCCTGCAGCTCTGGATGGAGGATGTGCTGGCTCACGGCTCGGGGCGGGCTGACGCCGGGTTTCTCTGGCGGGCTTATCGCGCCGAAAAGTGTGCGGATATCCTCAGGCTTGATGCGGAAGCGCGCGCCTTCGCGTGCTCGCAGGAACGACAGCGCGAAGCGCAGCGACAAGGCTCGGCCTTTGTGCGTACGACCAATGCGGTCTGGGGCCTGACCCTGCCGGATGTGGTGCTGCCCGTAGCGGTGGGGCGTGCGGCAGCACTCCAAGGGATCGACGGATATGATGCGGCGGCTCTTTATCTGCAGAGCTTCGCTGCGAACCTGATCCTTGCGGCGGTGCGGATATGTCCACTGGGTCAGACCGAAGGACAAGCCGTGCTCGCAGCCCTGTCCCCCCTCTGCCAGAGGATCGCGCAAGAGACAGCCGAGGCCGAGGCACGCGACCTTTATAGCAATGCATTCCTGTCGGATATCGCATCCCTGCTTCACGAAACCCAGCAACCGAGGCTTTTTCAGTCATGACCACTCTCAATGGCCCTCTGCGCATCGGGATCGGCGGCCCTGTCGGCGCGGGCAAGACAACACTCACCGCGCGCCTTGCCGAGACCCTGAAAACGCGCTTTTCCATCGCCGTCATCACCAATGATATCTACACGCAGGAAGATGCCGAGGCGCTGATGCGGATGCAGATACTGCCCGCCGATCGGGTGCTGGGGGTCGAAACCGGCGGTTGCCCGCATACCGCGATCCGCGAGGATGCCTCGATCAATCTGGCAGCCGTGGCCGAGATGCAGGCACGGCATGCCGATCTCGATATCATCCTGATCGAATCCGGCGGCGACAACCTGTCCGCCACCTTCAGTCCGGAACTGGCCGATTTGACGATCTATGTGATCGACGTGGCCGCGGGCGAAGACATTCCGCGCAAAGGTGGCCCGGCGCTGACACGATCCGACATTCTCATCATCAACAAGATCGATCTGGCCCCGCATGTCGGCGCGTCGCTTGACGCGATGCAGCGCGACGCAATGGCAATGCGCGGTGGCAGGCCATTTTTCATGACATCTCTTCGCAAGGGAACAGGTGTCGATGACGTGGTGGATGAAATCCTCCATCAATCCGGGCTGGACACGGCATCGCTCGAACAGAGTGTCGCAGATTAGCGTCATGTGGCGTGGCGGCAGGGCACTTTGCCCTGTCGGCAGCGGCAGGCACCACACGGATGGTAGGCGCAAAGATCCGTGTAACAGAGCCATGGGCTTGGTCACCCGGCATTTTACGAAGTCGAGCAGGATGCACATGCTACGCGGCAGCGCGCTCTGCCCTGATTGGAAGATATTCAAGGAGACGCTTAGAAAATGGCGGAGAGACAGGGAGCAAAACCATTTAAGAAAGAACGGAGTTTTCAACTACTTATCTAGGGGTAGAAGCCATTTAAGTTCATTTAATACAATTGGTTATTTTGAAGGCTCACGTCATGTGGTTGCATGTTGTGTCACTAAATGGCAGGATATTTATGTATCCATGATGTATCTGTATCTCCATGCCCAGCCTCCCTCTTTCATCCGATGTTGCAATTCGAAAATGGCGTCCATCCAAAGATGGCGAGGCCAGGAGCACCGGTGGTCGCGATGGGCTCTACATCAGAGGTTGGCGCTCGGGCAGCAAGGTTTTCTACTTTCGAACCGAGACGTGGCTTAAGATCGGCGAATACCCCAACACAAGCCTCGCCAAGGCTCGGGAGCTTGCCATCGTTGCAAAGCGGCTCAAGAAGGAAGGCTTTGGGAAGGCCGCATTGGTGCGCGGCTTTGCTAACGCAAAAACGGCGAGTGATCTTGATGGTATCGTGCGTGGGGAAATCCTTTCCGGTCTGGCGTCTGGCGAACTGGTTAGGGTTCTAACCTATGATGAAATGTGGCAGCAGTGGTTCGCGGATGTCGAGCCTACGCTGCAAGCAGGTCCAAGCCGCCGCCGCCCCCGAGCGATACATGAGCAGCACGTCAGCCCAGTCATTGGGACCAGACCTTTGACAGAAATCCGGCGACGAGAGATTTTTGATCTGCTCGCGCCACTTTTCCGTTCAATTCCAGTAACGGCGGGACACGCCCTGGGGCATATCAACAAGGTTTTCGAACTCGCAATTGTTAAAGAGCTATGTGAGGCGAACCCGACCCCACCGCGTGCCAGCTTTCCCAAGCGGATAACGAAGAAAAAGCATCATGGCACATTACCGGCCTCCAAAATGCCTGAACTCTGGGAATGGCTGCAAACCACGAACACCAGCGAGGCTCTCAAGGCTGCCGTTCTCACCGCGATGGTCACGGGGCACCGCATTAGTGTCATCGTCAACGCTGAGTGGGCACATATCGACATGCAAACTGGTGTATGGACGGTTCCGGAGCGCGATGACAAATCGACCCAAGGTCGCATGAAATCTGGGCGCGCCTATTCCTTGAGGTTACCGCAGGCTCTTCTGGACAAGATTTTGTCCCTGAAACCGCAGGAAGACGACTCTCACGCTGCCAAAACAAAATATGTCTTTGCCAGCCCTATGGGCCGTGGCGGGTTGACACCAAACGCTGTTCTGAAATCGCTCAAGCGATTTGATCCAAGCCTGACTACTCACGGCTTTCGAAACGCCATCAAAGAGTTCTGCCGGATCACCGACCCGCCCATCCCTGACCATATTGCCGATGCCTTCTGCGATCATTCACTCAAAGGCCTAGACGCAAGTTATCGGCGGCGTGACACGTCAGAAGAGCGAGCGCAGTTGGCTGAGCGCCTCATGGCATATGTGACGGCAAAATCTTCGCTGGAGTAAACCATGCCTCAATCTGTCGTAACTAAAGAGCGGTATGATGCAGTTGTTGCTATCCTTGAGAAGCAGGCGCGACACCTTCTTGCGCGCGAGGGTCACTTAGGCTCTGGAACGCGGTTTTCAGGTAAATCGCGCATGTCCGATAATGAAGTGTTGGAGCGAGTGCAAAAGTTGCAGAAATCTTTTGCTGAATTGAAAGATGCGATGGTCACCATTATACGCAGGCGACCCAGTCTTTTCCAAAATCACGAAATATGGCCTCAAATAATCGAGATTGAAATAGCCCTTAGTCATGACAGCTTTTTTAAGCTTGCTAATGATGATGTGGAAGCGCGGCTTCTAAGATCACATGATGGGTTCAAAACCATACGGTCTCAGCTAGAGTCTATTTTGCAAAAAGAAGCGGATTGGATCGACCCGACGCTATCCCGGCTCACCAAAGAAGAGATCAAGATCTTAGCCGATACGACCAGTGAGGATCTTGGAGAAGATGGGGATTTTGGAACATACTCCAAAGACCATCTCTATCTTATTGCCCTTCTGACAGGTCTGATCGATCTATCTGACGTCTTATCGTCAGAGGCTCGTTATGTGCTGACTGGCCGCTTTGCCCCGTCGGAAGGGCCAGGCAGACCTACGGCACTCCGTGGCCAAAGATTGACCGTATTTTTATTGGGCATCGCTGAGAGTTTAGGCGCAGATGAGAAAATGAACCTACGGCTTAGCCGCAAGACAAACAGCCCACGACGTAGCGCGGCAGATGCTGTTGCAGAAGCCTTGGCGCGCTGCATGGATGTAAAAAACCCGGTCTCGCGCGCTATCTTGGAGGAGGCCCCCAAGACCTATAATGTGATCGTCCGACGCTTAATTGGCGAAATCAAAAAATCTGAAATATTGCTTAAAGACAGAGAGTTAGGGCAGCGTTTCGCGCGTCGCCTTGAAGGTCGGACATAATTCAATTGGATGCAGAAGAGGGATAATCGTTCGTTTTAGGCTGGTGTCACATCATGGAGTGACACCGCATGAACAACATTCCCGAAAGCCCCGTCGAGAAGGTTTTTGGCCAAGATAAGGCACTGGCGTTTGCGTTGGACATTTCGCCCAGCTCCGTGTGGCGCTTGGTCAAGAAGGGTATCATCCCGCCCCCCGTCAAAGTGAATGGGCTCACACGCTTTGACATGAAGAAATCAGTCGCAGCGTTTCGCGCGGCTGGCGAAGCCAATCAAGGATCTAACCAGTCTCCCGATTGGTCCAGCCTCCAGAATGGGGGCGGATCGTGAGCATGGCTGCGATCGCGCCCGCAAAGTCACCGCACTCAGATGATCTGCCGGTCAAAGGTCGTCCATTTAGTCAATTTTCTGTCTCGCGCTCAACAAGAGAGAACGAATCTAAAGGAGCAGTCGAATGATCGAGATTTCGAAAATCCGCACCGACGGGGGCACGCAGTCTCGCGCGGAAATGAACGAGGATACCGTCGCTGAATACGCCGAGGCTTTGGCGGACCCGGATACCGTTTTTCCGCCTATTGTCGTCTACTACGATGGCAAAGACTATTGGCTGGCCGATGGGTTCCACCGTGTCGAGGCGTGGAAGCGTGTTGGCAGGAAAGAGGTCCCCGCCGATGTGCGCCAGGGCGACCGCCGCCGGGCGATCCTGCACTCCTGCGGTGCAAACTCGACTCATGGCCTTCGCCGTACCAACGCTGACAAGCGCCGAGCGGTTATGACCCTTCTGGAGGATGGAGAGTGGTCACAATGGTCGGACCGTGAAATTGCCCGTCAGTGTGGGGTTTCGCCGCCAACTGTGGCCAAATATCGCGGAGAGATCAGTCGCGCACATCTGTCAAAATTTACAGATAGCGACGAGCGCAAGGTCGAACGCGGCGGGAAAACCTACACCCAGAACACCGCCAACATCGGTAAAAAGTCTAAATCTGACGAAGATCGCGACACCTTGCAAGACCCGAAGCCTGAGGGCATCGGCGCCGACGCGGAAGCTGACGCGGTGGCTGAGAAGGCCAAAGAGCCTGACCCCGCCCCACCGGCCGCAGACCCAGAGCCACCAGCAGAAAAAGAGCCAGAGCATATTCAAAAGCTGCGTCGTGAATTTCGCAAGCTGACAGATAAGGCTCAAGAAGATGATTGGGTGGCACTGCGTCTTTCACACATAGAAATGAAACACGAATTGAAGAAGTGGCAGGAGAAATATAAGGCCCTGTCTGCTGAATATAAGGACATGGCTGAAAGCCGTGATCTTGGCCCAAAGGTCAGCCAGCAGCTCCAGCAGATAGCCACGATCAAAGGCGCACGCGATACCGCCTTGGCCAATGCAGCGAAGTTGCAGCGCCGGGTCAACTTCCAGAGCGACGAAATCAAGAAGCTCCGCCGCCAGCTTGAAATGCAAGAGACGCCGTTGAACTGATGGCGATCTTGTCCCGGATAAAAGCCCATGGCGGCGACGTAATCCAGGACGGGTATCGGTTCCGTCTGCGCAATGGGCGTTTGTCGCCTGATGCGATCGCATGGATCCGTCGGAACTGGCGGAAGGTATGCGCGGAAGTCTGGCCGTTACTTCCCGATTGGGAGGAACGCGCCGCAATCCGAGAGTTTGAAGGACACCAGCCCCGCGAGGTGGCGGAGCGTGAAGCCTACAGGGAGGTTATGGACCGCCATGTATGATTTGTTTCAGCCTCAGAGTTTCAAGGAAATCCGTCTGCGGGATTATCAGGCGCAAGCTATCGAGGCCCTTCGAGACGGGATCCGACGCAAGCTGCGGAGGCAAATCCTTTGCGCCACTACAGGCGCGGGCAAGACCCTGACAAGCGCGCACATGCTGCGCGAGGCCGCCGAACGGGGCTCATACACGCTTTTCATTGTTGATCGGCTGGCGTTGGTGGACCAGACCAGCGCGGTTTTTGATGAATACGGCATACCGCATGGTGTTGTTCAGGGCGATCATCCTAGATGGGCGCCCCGTGAGAACGTCCAGGTGTGCAGCGCCCAGACCTTGGCCCGTCGAAGCCTCCCGCGTGATCCTGATCTTATCATCGTCGATGAATGCCATGTCCTCTACAAAAACACGCGTGAATTTATCGAGGCCAACTCGAAAGCGGTTGTTATCGGGCTGACCGCGACGCCGTTTACCAAGGGCATAGGGAAGCAATACGACGGGATTGTGAACGTCATCCCGACGCGGCAATTGATCGAGCAAGAACACTTGATAGAGCCGACGATCTACGTTGCCAAGTCGCCCGAAGATGCCGCTTTTGGGCTGAACAGCTATGGCGAATTCAGTGATGAAGGGGCCACCAGCGCCGGGATCGAGATCATTGGGGACGTGGTTTCGGAATGGGAGGCCAAGACGCACGAGCATTTCGGCGGGCCGGTCAAGACCATCGTTTTTAGCCCTACCGTGGAGCATGGGCGCAAGCTGTGCGAAGCGTTTGCAGCGGCGGGCTACAATTTCCAGCAGGTCAGCTACATGGACCGCACCGATGAAGAGCAGCGCGAGAAGATTGGCAAGTTTCGGCGCCCAGACAGCACAATACAGGGGCTCGTATCCTGCGGGGTGCTGACGCGCGGTTTTGACGTGCCAGAGGTGCGGATCGGCATATCCTGCAAGCCCTACCGCAAGAGCCTCAGCAGCCACATGCAAGAAATGGGGCGGGTGATGCGCACCCATGCCGAAAGCGGAAAGGACAAGGCTTTGTGGCTCGACCACAGCGGCAACGTCGAACGGTTTGCGCTGGATGTTTACGAGGTCTGGGAGCATGGCGTCGGCGATCTGGATAAGTCCGAAAAGCAGGACAGTAAGCCTCGCGAGCGCAATGAGCAGACGCGCGAAAAGGTGGTTTGCCAGGAATGCAGCGGCGCGCTGAGGGGGAATGTTTGCATGGCGTGCGGCTGGGAAAAGCCGGCACGGTCGAACGTGGTCGTAAAGGATGGCGAGCTGCAAGCCTTCGATATGGCAGCGGCGGCGATGCAGCCCCGCGATGGCCTGCGCGCTGACTGCCTCAAGGAGCCGCGCCGAGTATGGGAAGCTCCATTGCGTTACACCATGGCCAGCACACGCAAGGGCGAGGAGCACGCACGCAAGTGGGCTTATGGGGTATTCCGGGGGGTGTATCCGAATAACAAGCTGCCCGCCGGCTGGTTCCATTCTCCGGTAAACCCGGCCCTTGATCCTCACGCTGACGCGCTGATTGATCGTGAAATCAAGCGCTTCCGTAAGAAGGGGCGTGCAAGATGACCGCGCAGACCCGGATCACCACGCCACAAAGAGCAGATCAAGAGGCGTCGATGCTGGCCATGCGCCGCGCCCTTATGGCTGCGATCGACGCCGCGGATCGTGTGCCTGGCGGGCAAGCGGCCTTGGGCGAGGCATTGTGCGCGGCACTGGATACCGTGGGTGGTGGAGCCCCTGGCTATGCCGCGTTCGGCAACATGCGCGAGGACGCCGCCTTTTGGGCGGACGTGGCCACGCCCATGGAGCTTGAGATATTCGGGGCGGCCGCCTTGAAGCGGATCCAGCGTGCGACCTTCGCACACCGCGCCAGAAAGCGGGTGTTCATGGCCCTTTGGGAGACATTCACCGAGGCTGAGCGCAAGGCGTTCATTCAAAAAGTCACCGCCAGCGCCAAGCCGCCCTGACGGGATCAGCGCCCGGCGCGTCGTCCGGGCACACTCAGGCCATAAGCGTGTTGTGGCGGCCTGAGCGGCATGGGGATGGCAAGGCCCCGACGCAGCGCCGAAAGCCTGCAACATAGGCTCCCCACAGTAGCCCCCGGACGGTGACGGACGGAAGCGAACGAGCAACACGACGCCAGATGCCTTGCCCACACGAGACCCGAGGCATGCGCCCGCATCGCCGTAAAGAATATCGGACCCATCGGAATGTTGCTGCGCTGGCACCCGATGGCCCCGTGAGATGGAAGCGCCGGCGAAGGGGTAGAAGGCTCACCATGCCCCGCTCAAGAACAGAGCTATCCGGTAGCGCAGTGTGTGTATGTCCCAAGCCCGGCGACGGTCGGCAGGATAGCACGCTTCTCCCGACGACGGGGGAAGTGTGCTTTGAACCCAGCCCCCAACCATCGGCAGGATGGCGGCAGAGACAACAGCAGAGAGGAAGACAGATGATAGAGGCAATGAAGGGTTCGCGAGGTCAGGAACTAGCGCGATGCACGTGCGATGACTGCGGTACGATCAAGGATGTACGCGCTGCGCACGGGAGGACGCCATACGGGCCGGGCAAGCGCAAGGCCACTGCGGGTCAGCGTTGGCCCCATGATTGCGCCGCCGAGCGTGATGCGATCCCGCCTGACAAGTTGCGGACCATGCTGAGCGAGGCAATCGAAGGCCATTTGCCAGTCTATGAGCTGGCACGGTTGAAGCAGATTAAGGTCGTCGAACGCAAGACACTGATGCAGCTTATAGGAGCGCCGCAATGAGCATTACCGCGCTGCAAAACGCCTTCGACGCGATCCGCCAGCACAAGATGAGCAATTCAGCCAAGTTGGTGCTCTTGTGCTTGGCAAACCGCCACAACCAAGAAACCGGGCGCTGCGATCCGTCGATCCCGACCATCGCGACTGACATGAAAATATCAGAGCGCGCCGCCCGGGATGGGCTGCGAGAGCTTGAGCGACTCGGGCTCGTCAAAACAATCCGCCGCACGGTGCGCACTGGCCTTGGAAAGCGAAACATGAGCAATCGATACAACCTGAGAGGTGGGGCAAAATATGCCGGCGGTATGGGGCAGAATTTGCCGGGAAAACAGGAATATAAACGAACGTCGGTTTTTGATGATCTGGCGATGCTCTTGGAAAGCCAGCCGAAGGCCGATTTTGGCGAAGCTGGTCGCATCAATTCGAAACCTTGGCCCTCTGCAAGCGCCGGATTTGCTGAGAAGGGGAGCGAGGGCTGCCACGTTGCGCCCTTTCTCAGCCCCAGAGGCAACCTCGGAGACGGCACTGCGCCGGATCAAGAACAGCCCAACAGCCCGGAAGAAGAATGAAGACGAATGGCATTACATCACAGAATGACCTGATCGCATATGGCCGGTGTTCCCGTACGGTATCACAAGCAACGACGGCGTTATCACCTGTGATCACAATCATTTCTACGCTAGCGACGGTTTCCGGCGCACACGCCCATGGTGGCGAGGTTATTCGCGACGGTTGCAGTGTCGGTGTTTTGGCTGATCTTTCCTAGCCGGATTCTTCCGGTGCTTCTACGGTGCGTTTTTTAACAGTGCGTCAGACGAAGGCCGACATTCGGATGCTTGGCAAAGAACAATTTTCGAAAGTGGCGAGAGGAGCACGGGAAAACTGATCCGCCTCCCCAGCCCATCTGCCACATGGCCTACAGTGACCTGCCGACAGGAGGGGATGCCACAAGCCGCGCTGCTGAGGCCAGCCTTGCAGACAAGTTCGGCGGGCTTTGCTTTACGCTCCGCAATAGTGAAACCTTTCACCGCGGCACAACATGTAGTATATATATCAATATTAAACTCCTTAATGAGCAACATGTGGATTTCGGACAATGAGCGCGCAGGGTAATGCCAGCAATCAGACCAAGCTGACGGCGAAGCAGGAGCGCTTTGTTGAGGAATACCTGATCGATCTCAACGCAACACAGGCCGCTATTCGGGCTGGGTACAGCAAGAAGACTGCCCGACAGGTCGGTGCCGAAAACTTGTCAAAACCTGACATTGCAGATGCTATCGCAACCGCCAAAGCAGAGCGCGCAGAAAGAACCGAAATCAATGCCGATTGGGTGCTGCGCCGCCTTGCGGATGAGGTCACCGCAGACCTGGCGGATCTGTACGATAAGGCCGGTGCAATCAAGACCATACATGAATGGCCTTTGATCTGGCGCCAAGGACTGATTGCCGGGCATGACGTCTACGAAAACACCATAGAGGGTGAAAAGGTTGGGGAGACGGTCAAGCTGAGGCTGTCCGATCGGATCAAGCGGCTGGAACTTATTGCCAAGCATGTCGATGTTCAGGCGTTCGTCGAGCGCAAAGAGCACACCGGTAAGGACGGTGGGCCGATCCAGACCGAAGGCAATGTGAATGTGCTCATCGTTCCTCAGCGTAAGGCAAAAGAAGTCTTCACCCGCGATATGACGCCGGAAGAAATCATCACTTATCTGGGCGATGAATCTGATGCTTGATGGCTCGACCCATACCATCAACCCAGTCTGGGCCCCATCCGAAAAGCAGTCGGAATTTTTGTCGTGTTCAGACTTTGAGGTCTTGTATGGTGGCGCGGCAGGAGGCGGCAAGTCGGACGCTCTTTTGATCGACGCTTTATGCGCGCAAGAGGGCGGCTATGAAAACAGCAACCATCGCGCAATACTGTTTCGCCGTAGCTTCCCCGAGCTGCGCGACCTGATCTCAAGATCGCAAGAAATATACCCGGATATCGCTCACGGCGCGTCTTTCAATCAGACCGAGAAAATCTGGACATTCCCATCCGGCGCCAAGATCGAGTTTGGCTACCTGCAAAACGATGCGGATCGCCTCAAGTATCGCGGCCGCGCCTGGAACTATATCGGCTTTGATGAGCTGACGCTTTGGCCCACGGATGTGTGTTACCTCTACCTGTTCTCACGCTGCCGATCCACCGATCCGACGCTTCCCCGTCTGATCCGTGCCACCACCAACCCTGATGGACCGGGCCAAGGCTGGGTGATGGAGCGTTGGGGGATCAAGGAGGACGGTCAAGCCACCCGCGTGCCCATTGATACTGTTGACGCTGAGATGCGCCGTATCACGACCTCCTATCGCACATTCATCCCGGCCCGCCTGTCCGAGAACCCGCACCTGAGTGAGACCGGCTATCGCGAGGCCCTGTTGCAGCTGCCCCCAGACGAGCGTGACGCGCTTCTCATGGGCTTGTGGCGCCAAGGCAGGGTGCATGGGGCCTACTACGCCAACGAAATGGCTGAGATGCGGAACCGCGGCGGCATCCGCTCGGTGCCCTATGATCCGTCGGAGCCTGTCAACACGTTCTGGGATCTCGGCTGGAACGACACCACGGCAATCTGGTTTCATCAACAGATCGCCGGCGAGCATCGCTTCATTCGTGCATACGAGAACAGTGGCGAGAGCCTCGACCACTATGCCACGTACCTCCAGAACTCAGGCTTCAACGTAATGGGCGGCCGCCACTACCTGCCGCATGACGCGCAGAACAAGAGCTTGCAGACCGGCAAGAGCGCGCTGGAGATTTTGCAGGAGATGTTGCCGAACCTGCACTTCGAGGTGGTGCCTCGCATCCAGAACGTCTTGACTGGCATCAACCAGACGCGCCTGGCCATGCGCGGCAAGGTGTTCATGGACGCCACCGAGTGCGCCGATGGCATCGCGGCCCTCGACAACTATCGCAAGGCCTACAACGAGCGCCACGACGTGTTCACCGAGCGCCCGTTGCACGACCGTTATTCCAACTTCGCCGACGCTTTCCGCCAATGGGGCCAAGCCCTAGAAGAAGGCCTGACAGGCCCACGAAAGCGGTTCCGTCGCAAGCCCAAGCCTCCCGGGGCTATGTGGATATGAGCAACATCACTAAAACACCTGGCGGGCTGATCCTGCGCGGAGGTAACGAGCATAAAAAGCCTGGCGCTGAGCAACTGATCTTTCACAAGGTGTAAGCAACCGTTGAGATTGACGGACCATCATATGATCTAAATGCAATTGGGCGCGAGAGCGCCTATGGCAAGTATCATTACGACGTGACAATGGATGATGGTGCCGAGGCTTTGTTGTCGGTGGCGGCTGATCGAGTAAGCGAAGCCCGGAGCGGCCCAGCCGACAGCCTCGGCCAGATCACCCTAGATTTTGCGGAAAACACTGTCAATCGACGTGATGGGGCCAAGCAACCGCAGGGTTCACAACCAGAGGCCTCTGCTTCGTTGAGAGCCGGGGCGAAACCCGGTTCAGTTCGGCGTTGGAAGGCGACCCCGAGACTGCAAAAGTAGAAAACAAAGGCGGTGAACTCAACCTGGATGTATCCGTCCGGTGGAGGCGCGGTTTCAGTTTTCGGCCTGCCATTTCCACGACATGAGTTCGTCGATACGGTTGATCTTGTGATCAGGTAGGCGCTGGAGGACCCATGTCAGCCATGCTTCGGGATCGACATCGTTCATCTTTGCGGTCTCGATGAGCGTGTAGGCGATGGCGGCTGCTTTTCCGCCGCCGATTGACCCCATGAACAGGTAATTCTTACGGCCGAGGGCAATGGGGCGGATCGACCGCTCGCAGGTGTTGTTGTCGAGTTCGAGGCGGCCGTCGTCGAGATAGCCGCGGGCTTTGGGCATGCGGTTCAGGGCATAGCGGATGGCTTCGGCCAGTTTGGTCTTGCCAGAGATCTTGCGCAGCTGCGCGTGTAGCCAAAGCTCCAACTCGTCGAAGATCGGCTTGGCCTTGGCCTGTCGCAGGGCCACCCGCTCTTCCGGGCCCTTCCCACGTGCCTCCGTCTCGACAGCGTAGAGCTCTGCGATTTGCTTGATCGCGTGTTGGGCGATGGGCGAGCCAGTGCGCTCCACCTCGTCGACGAACTTGCGGCGCACATGGACCATGCAGGCCTGCTCGTCCGCTTTACCCTTGCCAAACAGGCCATTGAACCCGGCAAAGCCATCGGCATGGACCGTGCCGGTATAGCCCGTGAGATGGTTGGCCGGGTGCTCGCCCTTCCGATCGACGCTGAACTGGTACCAGGCGCAAGGCGGCGCGGTCCCGCACCACGGTCGCTCGTCTCGTACGTAACTCCAGAGCCGCGCGGTTTTGGTCTTCGTCGTATTGGCGCGCACCTGCAGTTTTACGGGGGTGTCGTCCGCAAACAGCGCGGGACCCGCGCGCACCAGTTTGCCGATGTGCTCGGCCAGCGGTTCCAGCAAGGCCGTGGTACGCCCGACCCAGTCGCTCAGCGCGGAGCGATGCAGATCGACGCCTTCACGGGCGTAGATCCGGGACTGCCGATCGAGTGGCAGGTGATCGCAATATTTGCCGACCAGGACGTGCGCGACGAGGCCGGGGCCCGGCCGTCCGCGCTCGATCAGACGGGACGGCAACGGAGCCTGGGCGAAGGCTTCACAACAGGTGCAGGCCATGCGGGGGCGGATGAACCGCCGCACCACGAAGTGACCGGGGATATAATCCAGCTCCTCTGTGATGTCCTCGCCCACCTGGCGAAGGGCGCCGCCGCATCCCACGCATGCCTCACCAGGCGACAGGACCTCATCTTCCCGATCCAGGTGGTCGGGTAGTGGCTTGCGGCTGTGCTGACGCTTAGCGCGCGTGGCCGCGCCCTCAGTGTCGCCTGGCACCGCCGCGGCGGTCTGATCTTCTGCGGCTTGCGCGATCTCGTCATCTTCCGACAGGTCCAGCGCCAGCTGATCCATGCGCTCTGACTTCGACCCGAAGCGCGCCTTGCGATGTCCGTGAAGCTCGGCCTTCAGCTTCTCGATCTGGTAGGCCTGAGACTGGATGTGCCGGGCCATCTGCTCGCTGACGGTTCGCAGCTCGTCAGGGTCTTCAGGCAGGGATTTGAAGGCGTCCAGCATGGGGCAATCTTTACCAGATCAGCCCATCAGAGGGAACGCAAAACTGCGCTCAAGCCCATGTTTTATTGAGCTTTAGGCTTACCCCGTGGCCATGGGGCGCCAAGTCTTTTGCGGTGTTCGCCAGTCGATCCCTTCGAGCAGCATCGACAGTTGCGACGGGCTCAGGCTGACCTTGCCTGCCTTGGCCGCCGGCCAAACAAACCGGCCCCGTTCCAGCCGCTTGGTGAACAGACAAGCCCCTTGGCTATCCCACCAAATGATCTTCAAAAGATCGCCCCGACGACCCCGGAAGACGAACATATGGCCGGAATACGGATCCTCGGCCAGAACCTGTTCGGCCTGCGCGGCCAGCGTGTTGAAGCCACGCCGCATATCCGTCACGCCGGCCGCCAGCCACACCCGCATGTTGCTCGGCACCGGGATCATTGCGCCAGTCCTTCGACCAGCGCCACGATCGCCGAAAGCGCGGTCGGACCCTCCACCAGTATCCGTCGGCCATCCGACAACGTGATATCAACGCGCTGCGCAGTGACGCAACCTGTCGAACGGGTAGCCGAAATGGGGGCCGTTGGAGCGGGGACCACACCCGCAATCTCGACCGGAAGAAACCCTGTGCCCTCAGCCGCGGGCAACTCCACAACCTCGTCAGGTGATGAAAACCGCGGATCGCGGAGCCACTTGTGGATCAGGTTGGTGTTCATCGCGTAGCGCCGTGCAACCTGCGCAACCGAAACCCCGGAAACCCGCGCCTGCGCGCAGATCGAAAGCTTCTCTTCGTCCGACCAGACCCGCTTCTTCTGCCCTTTCTTGCCCGCCATCGCCAACCTCAAGATGTCCACTATCGATGGTGGACATCTAGCAGGCACTCCATAACAACGTCAGAGCAGGGACACCGGACGGATACGGCCTTCTACGACTTCCCGGCTGAGCACTGGAAGCACATCCGGACCACGAACCCGATCGAGAGCGTCTTCGCCACGGTCCGCAATCGCACCCGGAAAACCAAGGGCTGCCTGAACCGCAAAACCGCCCTCGCCATGGTCTTCAGACTGATGATGTCAGCCAAGAAGAAGTGGCGGAAAATCTCAGGGCCAAACCGTCTGCCCGAGGTCATTCAGGGGGTTGTCTTCAAAGACGGCATCAAGCAACTTCAAGTCGCCGCCTGACCAAGGCCGTCACCAACTTTTGGGCATAGCTCCTCTTGATCAGCAAGCGCCTCAAACGTTTCGCGTGCTCTTTGCACCTCCCGGCCAAGCGCTTGACCTGAAAGAGCAATATCGTGCGCCTGCTCAAGCGCCGACTGATAATCGCGCACAGTCATATCCAGATGCTGCTCTACGGCTGCGGACCCAGCCAACGCAGCAGCATTTAACCAGCTCGACATTGCCACAATCGCAAGCGACCCAACAAATGTGGAAACTGTAAGACCGATCAGCCCTGCCGCACTACGCATCGACGGCAATAGCCGCAGCATATAGCTCCAGAAAACAAAAATACCGACTGATACTGCAATCGAATACGAAACAGCAGCAAAAAAGCTCATTGCCCCCGTATCTTCAAGCAGTGACGAAACACCGAGATAAGTGTAAATGCCCGATGCAGTGGCCAGAACGCCCAAAGCGGCAGACGTGAATGTATCGAGCCATGCCAAGTGCCCCTCCAACTCTTTGGCGGTACGCAGCCCTTTTGCTTCATCCGCCGACATGCGCTCTTTTCCCTGAGTCATGCTTTCCTCGCGATGTTTTTCAGTCATTTATTCGAAGCCCTCAAAGATTGATGATTGGAGCCGCATATTGCCATCGCGCCGTATTCAAACGTGCAGGCTACTACACATCAGAGCAGTCCGAGCATCTGTAACGATCAGAAAAATGATGATACATTTGCATCATTGCTGACCCTCCGATAGCGTCTGTTTGATTTTTTTCCTGAGATCTGAGCCTGTTCTTGCGAAACCAAGGATACGTGCCGTAGCAACGACCAGGTCCTCTTGGGGCATGTTTCCGCTTTCCTCGATCACGCGGGCCGCAGCAGCTCGTATCTCAAGAGGCGAAAGAAAATCAGCCATGGTCGGTGAACCTTCTTCCGACCGATCCCGCACGGGACAATTATCGCGTTGGGCACTCGTCATGGAAAAATCTTCATCAATAAAAATTCTGTCGGATCGGGCTGCGCGGTCCAGAGCCTGATCTGACACATTTTGAATGCGCCTTCCGGTCCTGGACTTACCAAATGCTGCCGCAACCCGGCGCGCGACCAGCTCTCTATGGATTGGGCCTTCCGCCGTCACAATCCTGGTCACCAAGTCGACCAAAAGGTGCATCGGTGCTTCATGTGGTTCGACGCTCATGTTCACCGTGAAATTCGATGGCAAATAAGCTGGCGCACTGAGCTCGGGCGGTGGCGGCAAGACCGCCTCTGCCACAGGCTCTGGCGCCGTTTCCGCAACAGGCGCGCGCCGGCCACCCGTATTTGCACCAGAAAATGCCGGTCCTTCGGCAAGAGCGGCAGCCTCAAGAGCCACCCTCAGGCGATCGATTTCCGCCGCACGGCGGTGGAACCAATCGGTGCTCCAGATCCGGTGGAAGCGCCAGCCGAGCCCTTCCAAGACATCCTGACGAAGACGATCACGTTCGCGCGCCCAGAGCGCGGAGTGATAAGTGGCGCCATCACATTCAACAGCGAGGATGTAGCAGCCCTGTTGCTCGGGATGCCGCACGCCCAGATCGATCCGGAAGCCAGCAGCCCCTACCTGATGATCGCAAGGATAGCCAAGACGCTCGATGACATCGGCCACGTCGGACTCGAGCGGGCTGTCAGGCAATTCACCTGTCACTTGCGGCTGAGCAATCTGCCCGCTGCGCGCAAACTCGAGGAATCGCTTGAGAACCCTCGGCCCATCACGGCTGGTCCGACTGGTGTCTATGTCGTTGGGATCAAACGAGCAGAAGACGACACAACGGGTCCTGGCGCGAGAGAAGAGAACGTTCAGGCGCCGCTCGCCGCCCTCGCCATTCACAGGCCCAAATGACATGGACGTAAGTCGCCCATTTGGCTCGGCCGGGCCGTACCCGACCGAAATCAAGATTACATCGCGCTCGTCGCCCTGCACATTCTCGATGTTCTTGACGAAGACATCCTCCGACCGCCCCTCGCGCAGGAATTCGTCGAGGATCTCGTCTTGGCGCCGGGTCACTTCGAGCACCTCCGTCAGCATGTCGGATTGTGCCTTTGAAAAGGCAACCACGCCGAGGGAAAGGTCTGGACGCGTCCGCGCATGCTCGGCAACCGCCTTTGCGACAGCCTCAGCCTCAATCCGATTGGTACCAGGTCGCCCTGTTCCCCTAGACCGGCTGGTGTAAACACCTGGCACGCGCTGAAACGCGAGCCCATAGTCGGGGTCGTTTTGAACCGGCGACGGGGGGAGGATCAAACGGTGATCATAGAACTCCGCGTTGTTGACCATGATGAGCGATGGATCGCGCGACCGATAATGCCATTCGAGCATAGCTGGGTTCAGACCGCGGGCTTCACACAGCGTCAGGACGCTCTCCATCTCCGTCGCAGTCGCAGTACGGA
Source organism: Roseobacter sp. AzwK-3b (assembly GCF_000170875.1). Lineage (NCBI taxonomy): Bacteria > Pseudomonadati > Pseudomonadota > Alphaproteobacteria > Rhodobacterales > Roseobacteraceae > Roseobacter > Roseobacter sp. AzwK-3b. Next base: position 40,416 of record NZ_ABCR01000007.1, on the reverse strand, counting down.
CTTCCTCTTCGGCTTCCTCATCCAACTCCGCATCATCAGATCCAGCAATCCGATCAAAAAAGCTCGTGGGCGGAAGCTGTTTCTGATCGCCGACCACAACGATCTGGCGGCACCGCGCAATCGCGCCCAGCGCTTCTTCGGGCCGGACTTGGCTGGCCTCGTCGATCACCAACAGATCGAATTCCGCAGCCCCCGGCGGCAGATATTGGGCAATTGAGATGGGGCTCATGAGAAGGACCGGCTTGATCCTCTGCACCATCTGCCCGGCCGCTTTCATCATTTGGCGGATCGGCCGGTGCCGCCGTTTCTTGGCCATTTCCCCGCGCAAAAAACCCATCTGACCGGCAGCGCCTGTGGGCAGCTGCGCCAGATGTTTCGCACGAACAAGTCGCCGGGTCTCGGCAAGGCGCGCAGCTTCGAGCCCGCGAAAGGCCTCCACCAGCGCGTGCCGATCAAGATAAGCCAGCTCGTTGAGGCGAGGGAGCGCGGCGCGGGCTGCTTCCCAGCGGGCTTCGGCGGTTGCATAGAGGAACTCGTCCACCGCCTTGTCAGGTGAAAGCTCACACGCGTCTAACATCGTGATCAGAGACTCGAGGCCGTTGCTTTCCAATTCACCAGAAAGATGCGTGAGGCGCGCCCACTCGCTGAAACGATCAAGGGCAACGCGCATGGCTTCGATGCGCTGCGCCAGTGTATTGATGGCGATGCCATCACCTTCTGGCCACTTGATCGCAAGCCGTGCCACCAGCGGATCCAACACCAAGGCCAAGCCATCCAAAGCGGCGGTCAATTCCGCCTCGCGATCTGCCGCGGCGCTAATCCGTTCAATGCTCTCAGCATCAGCGGACGGGTCGATTTCTGCCATGTGACCAAGCCATTCAGCCTGGAATGAGAGCGCTTTGAAATGCGTACGTTCGCCACGCCACGCAGCCCCGAGGGCCTCTTTGAGCCAACCTTCCTCATCGGCCAGCTCTCTGCGGCGCCGTTGAACGCCCACCAGTTCGTCGACAAGCTGAAGGCGGTCTTCAGGCGCGCTGGGCAGTGGGCCGGTCAAGACAGTCGCGAGCTCCTTGCTAGCCGCGCGATAAGTCCCGAAGAGCCGTGCCCAGAACGAACCAACCCCAGGTGCCAATCGACCGCGCAACGAATCTGCAGAAATCCCAAACGCCGGCTCTGCAAAACGCGCGTCGGCTGCTTCGCGCGCCTCTGCCCACGCACGCCCTGCGCCAATGGCTTCCTGAAGGCGGGGGTCGCTCGCTCGCGATAGCAGCACCGAGGTCGCGTCTTGGGCATCTTCCGGCCTTTCCGCCGCCGCGCGCAGAAGGTCTCGCAACCTGATGCAGTCAGGCAATGAACTCGGCTCGGATTGGTGCGTTAACGCTGCCACCTGCGAGGCCGTCGTTTGCAGCTGCTTTATCGCCTCTGATACTCGGCTTAATTCGGGTTCTAGCCGCTGCAGGTCGGTTGGCTGCAAGCTCGTTGAGCCAACACCCGCGAATGGATGGCTTTGCCGAGGGCCCGATGTTTCAAGCAGGTCGGCATAGGCTGCCACACGTTCCGCAAGATTTTGCCGGGTGGCATCGTCAAGAGCGGCCAACCCGTCACGCACCAGTCTGGGGGGCGGCAGTTCCTTTCCCACAAACCGTGCAATTTCCGCCATCGCCCGATACGGCGTGAATGCATGGCCAGGGACATGATCATGCAGCAGCGCACTTACACTGTTCAGCTTATCGCGTGCCTCGCGCAGGGCATCTGGCGGTTCCGGTATCTCCTGTGCTGCTCGCCCAGCACTCAAGGTTCGCGCGAGTTCTTCAAGGAATGCCTTCTTGTTGGCGGCACGTGAATGGATCTCGAGGCAGAGGTCACCCAGCCCCACTTTCTGCAGCCGGTCATGCACGACCGACAGCGCGGCCATTTTCTCTGCCACGAAAAGCACAGTCTTACCGTCATGGGCAGCCCCCGCGATGATGTTCGCAATCGTCTGCGACTTGCCTGTTCCCGGCGGCCCTTGGACGACGAGATTGCGCCCCGCACGAACTTCCTCGATCACGCGGGTTTGCGACGCGTCCGCTGGCACAACATGCAGCAGATCAGAAGGGGCTAGCCGAGGATCAAGCGGCTCCTGCGGAGAGAAAAGCGGCTCCGACCGTTCGAACCCACCCCCGAGAAGTCCACCGAGAACCGGGTGATCCTCAAATGCGCTATCTGGCCAGTGTTCTGGCTCGAGGTCTCTCATCATCAAGAGCTTCGAGAACGAGAAGAAGCCAAGCTGCATGCCATCTCGATCGATCGACCAGCGGGTTCGGTTCGCAATGCGCTCGGCCAGATCGTCGAAATAAGCCTCAGGAGCGAATGTTTCGTCCTCGGCAATCTCTGGCAACTCGAACCCGAAATCCGCTCGCAGCCGTTCTTGAAGCGGCAAATTCGTTACGATTTCGGTATCCCGTGCGCGCAGATTGAACGTCGCTCTCCGGTCATCCCGGACCAGCTCGACCGGAAGCAGGATGAGTGGGGACTCTCGAAGGGTCTGCGAGCTATCGCTCTCGTACCAGCGCAGAAAACCCATCGCGAGGTATAGGATGTTGAAACCCTGCTCTTCCTCGGACGTGCGGGCATCTTTGAACAAGCGCAGCAATCGACGCTGCAGGGCCTCCTGACCCAATCGCGTTTCAAGGTATTGGTCCTGGTATCGCGCGGCCCGATCAGCGGAGCCGACGTCATCAACGGATAACAGTAGGCCCTCGCTGTCACCCTCATCGTCAGCGTCTTCTTCATCTCGGGCCAGGAAACGCATCCGCTGTCCCTGCACTCGGAGAATATCGAAGATGTCGGCGGTCCGTTCGCCATCAATGTCCAGCGAATTGGACCGCTTGGCTGAACGGTTCACGTGGATAAGTCGGTTGCGCGTCCCTGTTTCCACAAGGCGACGGCGCGCATCAGCCAGCAGAGCGGATAGACTTATGCTACGGTCACCATCGACAGTTTCTTCAGGCAAATTCACGCGCCAATACCTCTGCTTGTTGAACGACCTTCTTGATCGCGTCAGACTGGAGATCCGGCGGGAAACCGTGCTTGCGCAGAATGCGACGAATACTGACCCGCATCTTCTTCCGGATGTCATCGCGTCGCCACCAGTCAACTCGAGCGTTCTGCTGGACCGTCATGACCAACTCGGTCGCGATGATACGAAGCTCTTCATTTCCCATAAGTTCGACAGCGCTCGCGTTCGTCGCAAGCGCGTCATAGAACGCGACCTCTTCGGGCGAGAGCCCATCCTCCGGCTCCTCTTGAAGCGCCTTCGCGATCGCGATCATCTCCTGGATGACCTGCAGAGCGTCAACGCTGCGATTATGGTACCGGGCCAGCGCCTCCTCCAGACGCTTCGAGAACGCTTCCTTCTTCGTGTTGTTGGTGCGTGTGCGCGTCCGGATTTCGCCGTTCAGGAGTTTCTTCAGCGCCTCGACCGCGAGGCTCTTATGGGGGTTGTTCTTCAGACCGAGAAGGAACTCCTCGCTCAGCACACCGATGTCGGGCCGGTCTATTCCCGCTGCCTCGAGAATATCGATGACCTCGGTCGAGGTGACGGCCCGGTTCAGAAGCTGAGAGATCGCCAGATCGGCCTCGTCCACGCTGCGGCCGGACCGGGAACCAGCGTCCATCTTCCGGATCGCGGCCTGCACGGCGGTGAAGAACCCGACCTCGTCCTTAACCTCATCGGCCTCCGTGGTCCCTGATGCGATCCGGAACGCCTTCACCAGTCCTGCAACGCCCTTCATGAACCGTTTCTTCGACTCGGTCCTGTCCTTGGGGGTCTCCCCATCAACCTTGAGGTTCAGAGCGTGTTCGATCGCGACCGGGAGCATCTTGATCCGCTCCTGCGGGGTCCCCTGAACCGCCGACATGTAGTCTACGCCGTGGAACATGGACCGCATGATGTCGAGCTGGGTCAGGAGGGCATGAACGGCCTCCCCCTGATCGATACCGGTCTGCTTCCGGTCCGCGTTCGAATAATGGTTCAGCGCCGCTTTCAAGTCCGCCGCGAGCCCGATGTAATCGACCACGAGCCCGGAGGGTTTCGCCCCGAACACCCGGTTGATCCGAGTGATCGCCTGCATCAGCCCGTGCCCCTTCATTGGCTTGTCCGTGTAGAGCGTGTGCATGCAGGGTGCGTCGAACCCGGTCAGCCACATGTCCCGGACGATCACCAGCTTGAACGGGTCGGACGGGTCCCGGTAACGGGTCCGGAGCGTCTCAAGCCGCGCCTTCGAGCGGATATGCGGCTGGAACTCCGCCGGGTCCTGCGCCGCCCCGGTCATGACGACCTTCACCTCACCAGCCCCATCGTCATCCGAGTGCCAGTCGGGCCGCGCTGCGATGATCCGGTTATAGACCTCCACGCAGATCCGGCGCGACATGCAGACGATCATCACCTTCCCGCCGTCCATTGCCTCGAACCGCGCGTCGAAATGCTGGAGAATGTCCTCAACCACCTTGTCCAGCCGCGGCGCGGCCCCGACGAGTGCTTCGACCCGGGACCATTTCCGGGTCATCGTCTTCCGGGTCTCCTCGTCCAGGTCTGCGCCGCCGTCCTCCGCGTCCTCGAGGATCTCGTCGTATTCGGCGTCGAGCAGGTCGCCCGCTTCCTCACCGAGCGAAATCTTTGCGACCCTGCCCTCGTAGTAGATCGGCACGGTCGCCCCATCTTCGACCGCTTGCGCAATGTCGTAGACGTCGATGTACTCGCCGAAGACCGCCTGGGTGTCCGCGCCGACCAGGGAGATCGGCGTGCCAGTGAAGCCGACATGGACCGCGTTCGGCAGCGCCTCGCGCAGGTGATGGGCGAACCCGTACCGGGTCTCCCCGGTTTCAGCGTTGAGTTTCGCCTCGAACCCGTACTGGCTCCGGTGCGCCTCATCCGCGAAGACAATCACGTTTGACCGATCCGTTAGCTGACCGAAGCTCGTTTCGCCTTTCTGGGGGCGGAATTTCTGCATCGTGGCAAAGATCACCCCGCCTACCTTCCGATGGTCGAGCTTCCGGCGCAGGTCCGGGACGTCCTCGGCCTGCTCCGGGGCCTCCCCGAACAGCACCTCGCAGCGCCCGAAGGTGGAGTAGAGCTGGTTGTCCAGATCGTTCCGGTCCGTGATGACGACTACGGTCGGGTTCTCCAGATCAGGGTGCCGCATGAGCCGGCCCGCCAGAAACGCCATCAGGAGCGATTTTCCGGAGCCTTGTGTGTGCCACATCACCCCGCCGCGACCGTCGAGGTCTCGAGCCCGGAGAACGGCGCTGACGGCCTTCCTGACCGCGTGGCACTGGTGGTACCCGGCGATCTTCTTGATCGGGCCTTTCCCCTCGTCCTCGAAGACCATGCAGTAGTGCATCAGCTCCAGGATCGTGGCTGGCGCGAGCAGCCCGTGGATCAGGGTTTGCAGAGCCAGATCGGTCCCATCCTCGACCAGCGTCTCCCCGTCAACGGTGCGCCAGCGCATGAACCGGTCCAGGTTCGCCGAGAGCGACCCGTACCGAGCCGTCACGCCCTCGGAGATGACCGAGAAAGCGTTGGTCCGGAACAGGGCGGGGATCTGAGCCTTGTAGGTTTCGATCTGGTTGTAGGCCCCCTTCAGGGTCCCGGTCTCGGTCCCCTTCAGTTCGATCAAGATAAGCGGCATCCCGTTCAGGAAGAGCACGATGTCAGGCCGCCGGGCGGTCTGGCCGACCACCTCGAACTGGTTGACGGCCAGCCAGTCATTCTCCTCGCTCTCCCAGTCGACAAGACGGGCGATCGCGTTCCGCTCCTCGCTCCCCTCGAACCAGGTTACCGGCACCCCGCCCACCAGGATGCCGTGGATGCGCCGGTTCTCCGAGATCAGGTCGCCTGCGTATTCGGTATCGCGGACCCGGTTCAGCACCGTTTGGACCGCCTCAGGAGGAAGTGTCGGGTTCAGGCGCCGGATCGCGGCGTCGAGCCGGGGTAGCAGCAACGTGTCGTGATAACTCTGCCGGACCGGATCCTCTACTTCAGGCGAGAGCTCCAACCCGTGCTGGTAGGTGAACCCGATGCTCTGCAGTTCACTCAGGGCCCACTGTTCCAGGTCATCTTCTGTCGCGAAGGCCATCAGGCGTCCTCCCCTGTCTGGTCATCGTGAATGCGGATCTGGCGATTCAACCGCAAAAGTGGATTGCTGAACGCGGCCGCCAAGCTCCGGATGTAGTCTGACAGCCTTTCCTGAAGGTAGTCCTGCTCGCGTAAGGCGAGGTCGGAAAATCGCGTCTGGACAAGGTGGGACAGGGCATTCTGAGGATGATCAACCAGAGACACAGCAAAGCTCCTCATTATAAATTTTCATGCCAAACGTAATCAGGATCAAATCGTTCTAGATTTCTCATTGTGGCCATTGCGTGAATACTTTCGATAACGTTGTCCCGAATTAAAACGTCATCTCGTACGTTCCCATCCAGTTCGGCGTCTGAGCAAGCGATCGTCAATAATTGCGCTTCCGAATATGGTAAACTCTGAACAGCGTTAATTGTAAGCTCTTCAACGATATCGCTCATTAAGAGAAATTGGTCTGTGGGCCCATTCTGAAGCTCCCAGGAAAAGAGATTCCAAAATGAGCCCATATCCCAGCCATAAGGGTGAACGCCCATCTCAGGCAGTCTTTGAAGGCGATATATGACGGACCTGGCAATCTTCCCCAAACTTTCTTTTGCGTAGAGTTCGATCGCTTGTTGAGTGGATCCCATCAAGCGACCTCCTCTATCTGTTCCCGGGCCTCACCCACGCGGAGTTCGCCAGACATCAGCTTGGGGAGAAGGGTGTCGCGGAGCGCAGCGAGGGTTTGGTTTTCACGGCCAAATGCGTGTATGCGCGCAATCATTGGGGCGGTCTGTTGCCCGAAAGAGGTCAGGACCATCACCGGGGGAACAGCGCATTTCAGCTGTGAAATACTTTTAGCATCTGCTCGCTGCCGACCCGAGGATCCGTTCATTGTTGCGATCGCTTCATCACGGAAATCAGGATCTCGAGCGACGCAGTAGGGCAACGCAGATGGAACACCGGGTTTGCTGCGCATTACGATAAACTCGGTCGATCCCCAGCCGACCTCGGCACCGAGGAGATCATCGACCATCGCAGTCTTGCCGTTCTCGAGGCAAGGCGTGATGCGGGCCAGCAAAGTATCCCCCTCGCGAAACTTAGTGCCGCTTGTGAAGGTTCGTTGATAAGCGGGATCAGCAATCATTCCGGACGTTGGAAGGGCCTTCATGTCGAGGTAAGGAACATCGGCGCCTTTGGTGATCCTTTCGCGAGGGTTAAACTCAATCAGGTCGCCCAAGGTGCCTGCAGTCCAACCCTCCGGCAGCCCGCCCTCCCCGAACCGGTCCGGGAAGAGGGCGGCGGTGGCCTCGTCCATGAAGGCGGGGGCCAGGCCCTCGGCCTTAGCCTTCACCGGGTCGAAATCGACGAACCAGGACCGGTAGAGCGCCCGGGCCATCTCCTCCAGCGTCGCGGCCGTCTGGCGGTTAAGCTCGATCTTGTTGTCGAGCGCGCCGAGGATGGAGGCTATTTCTTCTTGCTCGAAAGGCGAATGATCGGGGACTTCAAGATTGTGCAGTTGATCTTTCGAAACGTTCGGAAATGTCGATCCCGTTGCAGCGTTGAGGAGACCTGAAAGCTGTGCCTCGATTATCCCTCGGATCCAGGGTTGGAACTTCTCGCCCGACTGGTGACGAATAGCGGCCAAGCCCCTTCCAATCGCATAGTCCTGATCGGCCCAGTTCATGCGGCCCGTGGTTGAGCCACGAACGCAGAACAGAAGGTCCCCCTGGGTAGCTTGTCGTTTAGGATCATCAGTCCATTGTGTCGGAATAGGATGATGTGACCCAAACTCCGTAGGACCGTTTAATAATGGGAGGCCGCGTTTAGTTACGTAGCACCGATCACCGCTAGGAGACTGGCCCATCACTATATCAGCAACGTCTTTTAGATAGGCCATTACACCAGCGCCCCAAGCTTCGCCTCGATCTCCGCCTGCAGCCGCCTCCCCTCGGCGAACTGCTCGCGCAGCTCCCCCATCAGCCGGTCGAACTTCTCGACGAAGGGTTCCCCGTCTTCCTCGGCCGCCCAGGCGCCGACATAGCGCCCGGGGGTCAGGACGAAGTTGTGCTGCTCGATCTCATCGATCCGGGCCGCCTTGCAGAAGCCGGGCTCGTCCGCATAGGCGTCATCCCCCAGCTCGCCGCGCCAGGCGTGATAGGCGCCCGCGATCTTGCCGATCTCGTCCTCGGACAGCTTCTTCTGTTTTCGGCTGCCCGGGATCAGCGCGCCCATCTTGCGGGCGTCGATGAACAGAACTTCCTGCCGACGGTCGCGCAGGGTGCGGCCCGCCGCCTGACCGTTCGACTTGTCCTTGGCGAGGATCCACAGGCAGGCAGGGATCTGGGTTCCGAAGAATAGCTGACCCGGCAGCGCCACGATCGCGTCGACCGCGTCCTGCTGGACCATTGCCTTCCGGATCTCCCCTTCGCCTGATTGCATGGAGGACATGGATCCGTTCGCCATGACCACCCCGGCGATCCCGTTCGCCGAGAGGTGGTGATGGACATGCGCCATCCAAGCGAAGTTCGCGTTTCCGACCGGGGGCGTGCCGAACTTCCAGCGGTGATCCTCGCGCAGCTGGTCGCTGTCCCAGTCCGAGATGTTGAAAGGAGGGTTCGCTAGGATGAAATCGAACCGCTCATCCGGGAACGCGTTCCGCTTCAGCGTGCCCTCCTGGTTCCAGCGGATGTCGCCGAGGATTCCCCGGATCGCGAGGTTCATGCGCGCGAGGCGGAAGGTCGTGTGGTTGCGCTCTTGCCCATAGACAGCGATATCGCCGATCCGGCCTTGGTGGGCTTCGATGAATTTCTCGGACTGGACGAAGAAGCCGCCAGTGCCGCAGCAAGGGTCGTAGACCCGGCCTGAAGTGGGTTCGAGCATCTCGACCAGCACGGAGACGACGGACTTCGGGGTGTAGAACTCGCCCCCGCGCTTGCCCTCGGACGAGGCGAACTCGCCGATGAAATATTCGTAGATCCGGCCGATCAGGTCGAAATCCGCGCTGGTGCCGTGCAGCTCCAGGTTTGTGAACATCTCAATCAGGCCCGTCACGATGGACCGGTCCAAGTTGGCGCGCCCATAGACCTTGGGCAGTGCGTCCTGAAGGGTGGGGTTTGCCCGCTCGATCTCGCGCATCGCGTCATCGACCTGAACGCCGATGTCATGCGCCTTGGCGTTCGCGGCGAGCCGGTCCCAGCGGGCGCCTTCAGGAACCCAGAAAACGCTCTCGGCCTGATACTCCTCCGGGTCCTCGAGGTCGATCAGGTCGTCCTCGGCGAACTCGGCCCTTTTCGCCTCGAAGGCGGCGGAGACGTAACGCAGGAACAGCAGGCCAAGGGCGACGTGCTTGTACTCGCCCGGGTCCATCGCACCGCGCATCTTGTCTGCGGCAGAGAACAGGATTTTTTCGATCGGATCAGCCATTTCGTTGCCCCCAGTTTGGAATCTCATTTAACAAAACAATCTGCTGATCTTGCGGCCGACGCGCCGCCGGGTCGGTGTCGAGGCCAAGACGCTTCAGTGCATAGAACAACAGCGCGCGGCGGACCTCGATCTGGGCCCTGCCCTCTTCCATGCCGTAGTCCATCTCAATGGCACGGCGCTGATTGTCAGACAGGTCCGGGTGCGGGCCGATCTCGAGTACGACTTCCGTGTGCCAAGCTTCATCAGCGCTGGTCTCAGCGGTCACAGGCCCCTGCTCGCCAACCTCGACAATCCGCGACAGAAGAAAGTCCTTGAACACCTGGTCGTTCTGGCAAAACGCGCGAGCATGCCAGCGAAACCCGTCAAAGGCCAGCGCATGCGGCTCAATCCAGCGTGCGCTGGGCTCGGGTCGCGACATGGACTGGTAGGTCACCCGCAAGGCAGCCGGCTCGCGGATCGCGGCCAGGAGATCGCGCAGCACCTCTGGGCCAACACCCCGGGCAGGAAATGGTGTGCTTGCATAGCTTGGAAAAACGCTGATCCAGCTGTGATCTTCATCCACCAGACCCTGCTCAACAGCCTGCAGTTGCGCAAAATACTCTGTCGCATCCGGCTCAAGATATCGCGGCTTGAAGTTTTTGCCCCGCCAATACGTCCGGACCTGGCGATCATAGTACAGGTTGGACTTACGGCCCTCGATATAAACATTGAGATCTTTTGACGCTTGCTGCTGCGAAATTCCAAAGGCTTGCATCAGATCTCCACGGTTTATTCGCCCCTGCCAGTATAGGCGGAATTCAATGAATTCGTAGCGGCGTTCAACGCTCCAGTTAAGGCTCTTTTTTCTCGGTCTGCGACTCACCGCGTCACCCCATTTATATGCCCTGCAGCGGAGAGAGTCTATTTTGTTGATTGACTCATAAAAGCGCCCCATCCACGCTGCGGATGATCAATAATGATTCTTAACACAAGATTTAGGGCCCTGACCATGAAAACACGCAACACTATCCTCGCGACAGCATCTCTGCTGCTTGTTGCCAACTGCGCGACGATTACCCGGGGCTCGAAAGACGTTCTTGAAATACGGACCGATCCTGTAGGCGCGGAGGTGCAGACCAGCAACGGATTCAGCTGCGGCAGCACACCATGTGCGATCAAGATGCCGCGTCGTTCTGAATTCGTGGTCGACATCACAAAGCCGGGCTGCAAGCCCATGCGGGTGAACGTGACGCACAAGACGGCTGGCGGTGGCGCCGCAGGGGTAGCCGGAAACGTATTGGTCGGGGGTGTCATCGGTCTGGCCGTTGATGCCGGTACTGGCGCCTCTCAAGACCTTGTGCCGAACCCCGTTGATGTGAAGCTGGAGTGCTAATGCAAATGCACAGATGAGCTATGGCGCGCTTCCATGATGGAATTGTTTCGTTTCGCAATATGGTTCGTGATCGCGTTTTTACTGGTTTGCGGGGCGCTGGCGCTCTTTGGCGTCTGAAAAGCAACGCCTTGGCGGGAGCCAGTTTGAGCCTTTTGCTTTGCAGCGTAGCCACGGCCAATGCTCAAGCCCGCCAAATTGAAGGTCGTGTGACCAAAGTTCGGGACGTTGACACAATCGTAGTTGCTGGCACAGCTGTGCGCCTCAACGGCGTCGATGGCCCTGAAACCTCCAACCGTTACGGTCGCGATGCCCGGGCCTTCATGCGGCGATTGGTCGAGGGAAAGACCGTCACATGCAATCTGAACGGTGCGCGCACTTACGATCGCTGGGTCGGCGTCTGCTACCTTGACGGTCAGGACATCGGAGCAATCGCAATCTATCAAGGGCATGCGTTGGACTGCCCGAGATATTCTGGCGGTGCTTACAGCAGGTTTGAGACACAACCTGCGCGCAGCAGGCTGCCGAGGGCTGGCTATTGCAGTCGGTGAGCCAACCCAATGCGATCGCGGTCTTGAAGTTAATTCTTCTAAGAATCGCTATACGCTTACGCAAAATATGCCCAACATTTACGCCGCAATCCTCGCCCACCAATCGCGCACTTAGACCAAGGATGAGATCATGACCACTATTGGCCAAGTTGAGCGCACCTGTGCGTTATGTGGCAAGACAAGCGAACAAATGACGTTAGGCAGCACCAACGCGATGGGTGCGCCGGACCTCGACCTTCGTCCTCCCGAAATGCAACGTTCCACTATGTACCTCTGGATCGAACACTGCGTGCATTGCGGCTACACGAACAATCGCATTGACCTGGCCGTGGCCGGTGCTGAGGCTGTTTTACCCGCACAAAAGAAACCTGAGCAGGCTCTTTCTTTGATCGATCAATTCTTGACGGCCAGCGGCGTGGCGGAGCTGACAGGTGATATCACGCAGGCCGCAAACTATGCTTTGTGCGCAGCCTGGGCGGCCGATGATAAGGAAGAAACTGATACAGCTGTGCACTGCCGGAGGCGTGCGCTCGTTTGCTTCAATACCGCCATTGATGCTCCTGACGCAGACCCGGATGAACGTCTTCATATGCGCGTTCGAATGGTGGACTTGCTGCGACGCTGCCGGGACTGGGGGACGGCGTCGCAGCTTGCTGAAGAAATAATCACCGAGTGCGCTGACGGTGTAATTGGCGACGTTGTTCGATTTCAGCTTAAGCTTTGCAAGCAAGGCGATGCAAATTGCTACACGGTGGCAGATGTAGAATAGGGCGCAGCCATCTAAACCGGCGAAAATAGATATCGGCACAAATGGCAGCAAAAGCCTATGTCGAGCGAGAAAAGAGGCCAAGAAGGAACAGTAAGAAAATGAAGATGAAAATCATAACCGCGGCAAGTGTGATCATGATGCTTGAGACTGGATTGGCTTTTGCCAGCGATCGTTTCTCAATGGACGGAAACGTGCTCATCTACGACACGACTTTCCCTCCAGAAACTGTGGCAGAAGGTATCTTGCCGGATGACCAATCGCAAAAAAGCGATGACGCAGTGGCTGCGGCCACGTCGGACAAAGAAGACGAAGATAGCGACAGCGTCGAGTATTCTGACGTGACAATATTTCATGAAATTCTCGCCGAGCGCTCCAACATTGAGGCCGTTAAGTTAACCTCGGACGGGGGATCACCGGGCGCAGGCTATCAAATTGGGCGGATCATCAACGACTACGGCCTGGACACAGTTGCGGACCGTGAATGTATAAGCGCATGCACCTTTGTATTTCTCGGTGGCAACAACCGGTCCATGACCAAAGGATCGCGCCTTGGCTTCCACCATCTTGATTGGGGCATTGCCGAAATTACCGAATTTTACGAAAGAATGCGGGACGAAATGGGATGGAACAACCCGTTTGAATTTACCGAATGGGCTTATCGGGAAGGGCAGCGAGACGCCAATATCTTGCTCTCGTACTTTATTGCAGCGGATGTAAGCCCCGATTTTGCCTTGGACATCTTGGAACGTGGTGACGAGCGGATTTGGTATCCTGATCGCAATACACTTGAGACTGCTAATGTCCTCCGGTCGGAGACAAGCGGCGCAAAAGTTGCCCAACAGGATCTTGATCGGAAATAGAATGCTGGCTTGTTTTAAACACCCGATTGCGTGGCGCGCTAGTCTCTTCGCCGGCCTGTTTTCGTACGTTGCTTTCCCGTCAGCCGCGCAGGAAGCTCAAATCTTTGACTACAGGCTTGGGGACCACATCATCGACTACCCTCTGAGCGAGTTGGATGTTGTCAGTTCGGATTTAGACGGCTTTGATGGGCAAGCTTTCATCAAGTTGAATGCGCCAAACGCGACCCACCTCGTGTTGACGTTTCGGCAACCACGCAACACGTTGCAATACCTAGAGCACGATTGGATTGACCGGGACGACACTGCACCAACCGCGCTCCGGCTGCCTGGAGTGTCGGAGTTTACCTTTGGTCAGTCACGCGTGTCAGATGTTCAATCGGCGCTTGGACAACAGGGATTTCACTATGCTTGCCGGCAACTTCAGCCGATTTCAGGCGGATTGCTCACATTTATTTCGTTCGAAATCCCGTCGCGACGTAACGCTGTTTACACATTCGTTGCCGAATATTCCCGAGATCTAGCTGAGCAAGGTCTGGTCGATCTGGAAAACATCGACCTCACCCAAGCGGTGCTGGTAGCAGCGATCGTTTCGCGTCCCGACTATCCTGATGATTTCTGGTGCGACCAACGCATTGAATACACGGCAACGCCCGCTATCCCCGAGCAAAGGGTTCCAGAGAACGAGAGTTTTGAAGATTTCTTGCCGCAGAACTCGGGCATTGCTGAAACTGACCCGTGGGAGTTGATGACCGAGCCGTTCTTGATGGTCGCTAAGAATAGTGCGCTCACGTGGGGTGATCGGCTTTACATCATACCGGACCCAGCAGATTGTTCACGGGCCGAGTTCATGGTCTGGGCTCACACCTATGATGACACCGGTTTACTAGCCCTTGAGGGGCAGGATGTGGACGCCGCTTTCAACCTGCTAATGGTCGAACAAAAGCGTGTTCCTCTTGAAGCACCGGTGCCGCTTACAAACGCGCTCTATGCTCCCATTGATGGTAGGGATTGGCCACCTTTTGCGGTCGGTTCATTTGTGTTTGGTTCCTTTGATTTCGAACGCATCATTGCCGCCGAGGGGGACCCATCAGTCTTCGGTTTTTCTCTTGAGTTCGCAGAGGAAAATGCTGGCATGCGGGACAATTTCTGGTCGCTTGAAGGTCTGTTTGAGGCGGGAAACGCAGCCATACAGCTTTGTCAGGAAACACACGAATGAAAGGGCGCCTTTTAAACTCCGCCCTACTGGCTATGGCTTTGCTTTGCGAGACCGCGGAAGCGCAAAGCCAACCTCGGCAGCTTTCTATCTTGATCAGCGTCAGCGGAGCGTGTTCATCGCTCGTAATGACAGGTGCAGCGCTACCTTGCGAGGATACAGTGCTTCACAGCGAATATGATGACGGTCGCATAGGGTTCTATTTCGTCGCAAGCGGGTCCGAAGGTTCCGTCATTACCTTTTCTGGGAATGTTCGGCATCAAACGGCACCCTCGGACGATACAAGGGTCCAGCCCATCGATGTCGTCATCTTGTCAGATGGACATCAGCGCGTGACCGGCAACTGCTTGTTCGAAAATCCTTTCGCAGGGCCGGCGCGCGTCGAATGCACGGCAAAATCGTCGTCCGGCTCCACCTATGAAGCTCGATTTCTATCGGACGGTGCCGAACCAGAAATCATCTACCAAAAATGAGGCCCGAGTGGGCGATATCGTCAATTCTCAGTAGTGCGGTCAAAAAACCTTGGGAGCAGCCTTGTGCCTTATCCAGGAATCAATTACATTACTTGATGTCAATGACAGGAAGATGTGTTGGAAAAGATTTCCATAGACGACGATCGAGCATGGCAAGGCGATGCTGAAGCTCTGGCAAGCAAGGTTGCTTTCTGGGCGCGACACATGGGGCTTTCGGACACCTCTCGGATCACCGTCCGGCTGATCAGGGATTATGCGCAGCGTGGCATAATCGAAAAACCTCGCCGTGTCGTGAAGTCAGCGATTTACGACTGGGAGCATCTCATCCGGTTGCTAGTTGCCCGCAAGCTTTTGTCCGAGGGGTGGCCGCTGCAGAAGATCGCGGAGCTTTTTCTGATTTCTTCAATTTACGAGATTCGTGCAATGCTGCCGGCCCCGTCGTCGCAATCCACTGCCGCGGCAGAGGACCCAGCGCTGTCTGACCTGCGCAAGATGCGAGAGCGATCCGTACCGGAGGCATGGCCCACGATGCAGCCGCAGAAGAAACAGCCACTTAATCGCATGCGCCAAGCAAGCACAGCACGTTTCTCACTGCACAGTGCCCAGGAAGAGCTGGGCTTTGAGCCGAAGGACATCAAGAGCCAACACATGACACGCATTGAAATTACGCCTGGCGTCGAACTGATGATCGACCAAGGCCGTTTGCGCCGCATGGGGCAGAGCGAAGCGGGAGCCATAGCACGGGCTGTGGAAATCTGTCTGTCCGATCCAAAACTCAGAAGCAACGAGGACGAAGCCGATGATTGAACTCAAAATCACCCCTCAGGTTCCAGCACGTCTGGAAGGGCATGCGAACACGTTGAACGCGCTCATCCGTATCGTTGCCCCGTCTGCCCCTGTAACCGAGACAGAACCTCGGCCACCCTTGAATCTTGCACTCGTACTGGATCGGTCCAGCTCCATGCGCGGGCAACCGCTACATGAGGCAAAGCGGGCAGCGGATCAGATTGTCGCGGGTTTGCGGCCTTCAGACCGACTTGCCATCGTTGCCTTCGACAACGCGACGGAAGTGATGTTTTCAGGCGGTCCCCGCGGAGATGGACAGGCCGCCCGAGCCGCACTCTCCCGCATTCATGCGCGCGGCATGACAGCGCTTCATGACGGCTGGTTGCTTGGCGTCGAACAATCCATTGCAATGCGGGAAGCCGGAACACCGGCCCGGGTTTTCCTTCTTTCTGATGGTGTCGCCAACGTAGGGCTGACGGATGCAAGTGCAATCGCGGCCGACTGCACAAGAATGGCAGAACACGGGATCACGACGTCAACTTGCGGCCTGGGCATGGGCTTTAATGAAGACCTGATGGCTGAGATGGCGCGCGCAGGTCGGGGCAACGCATATTATGGGGAGACTGCAGAGGACCTGCAGGATCCCTTCGAGCAAGAGTTTGACCTGCTGCGCAACATCTGCGCGCGTGGTCTCAGATTAAGGTTGTCGGCTGGTGCAGGCGTTGAGATGCGCGTATTGAATCAATACCCAGAACGGGATGGAGAAGTCCTCTTGCCAGATCTCGCATTTGACGGCGAGGCTTGGGCGATGGTGGAGCTGCAGTTCGACGAAAGCGATGAGCAACCCGGAGATCGTTTGCTCCTGAGCGCAGAGGTCACCGGCCAAACCCCTGATGGTGACGCGATCAGTGATGGCCCAGCATCGCTGCGGCTGCCTCGCCTTCCAGCGTCCGCGTTTGATATGATCACACAGGAGGAGATCGTGCAGGCTCGTGCGAGAGAACTCCGGGCGGCTGATCTTCAGGAGCGAGCGCGTTTGGCAGCACGGCGCCATGACTGGGATCAGGTTCAAACGCTAATCGACGAAGCTCAACGCGAGTCCGGCGAGAACGCTTGGGTCGCAGAGTCACTTGGTACCCTTCGAGAACTGGCGGCGCGTCGCGAACTGGAAGGTTTCTCCAAAGAGGCGATGTATTCGTCACGAGCCATGCGAACGCGGCTTGGTATTGCAGCATTCGAAGACGAGCGAATATGGAACGCCGAAACTGAAAGCGCGAAGCCAAGCTACCTTCGTCGCAAACTTGCGCAGGGCAAGCGGATGCAAACTCGCGACAAGAGGCAAGATTAAAAAAGATGACCCTGCGAGCCCACGAGATGAAAACATTATCCGATTTTAATTTTGGACAGGCCTTTTCGTCTCATTTTGTTAAGCTAACCCAGGTATAGTGATCATGTAATCTCATCATGCAGCAAGGCACTGATTTCTGATGCAATTCGACCCAAAGGACATCGTAGAGCATCTGCGCCACAACCTTGAGCGCTATCCCTACAGGGACGGTTTTCCTGTTTTTCGGGAGCTCCTTCAGAACGCCGATGATGCAGAAGCTGATACAGTCGTATTCCAACTGCTGTCCGGCTGGGGTGAAAAAGCCGAGAACCCGCTCCTCAAAGGTCCAGGTCTTCTACTTACCAACAATGGATACTTCAACGACCGATCCGCCGTGGGCATGCAGACATTTGGTGCAAGCGTGAAGGCGCTCGACGAAACCGCAGTAGGGAGGTTCGGCCTTGGGCAGAAGTCAGTCTTCCATATTTGCGATGCCTTTGTTGTTGCTCCCTTTGGCTACGAGGCAGAAATCACGCCCTTTGTCGTCAACCCTTTTAAGGCCCTCGGGCGAGAAGGCGATGATTGCATTGGCTGGGACAGAATCGATCAAGCCGATGCATGCCTTATTGATTCAGCGGGCCAACCCTTAATATCTTCTTCTAGCAGACTGAACTTCTGGTTCCCCCTGCGGCGTGACAAACTACGCCCAAAGCCGACCAGCAAGGGCATAGTGTCCACAGATATCGCGCCAGAGAGCCTTACGACCCTTGCAGACCGGCAACGTCTCGCTGAAATGCTCGCATCTCTGCGCCATGTGCGCCGGGCGGTTGTGGCGATCAACGGAGAGCGCGTTGAACTTGACCGCGATGCAGCCCCCGGCATGGTTGGCTATAGACTTGATCCAGGTGATCGTAGTTTCGGTGGGGTGCTCGGTCCGGGTATATTTGCCCTCGGCCGCGAGAGGCGTTTATCTGACGACTTCCAAAACGACCTTCGACAGTCGGACAACTGGCCACGCAGCCGCAACGCAAACACCGATGAGGAGGAGCCGCAGACGGCCACACCACACGGCGCTGCAATCCTGCTTATAGAGCCCGACAGCCCTGGGCGGCTCTCTGCCGACTGGTCGGTTCTCCTGCCGGTGACTGAGGCGTTTCGCACCATCCACTACGAAGGGAAGGGGTACCTAAAGCTGCTTCTTCACGGATGTTTTTTCGTCGACAGCGGACGCAAGGGCGTTATCGGAGTTGATAGTGCCGACCCAGAAAACCCCGATCAGAAGACTTCGAACGAGGCTGCGCTCCGTGCCGATTGGAACCGTAGCCTCCGCGACGGGCTTGTTCTACCGCTGATTCCATCTGTCTTCCACGACGCTCTGGTACAAAAGGCGCTCTCGAGCGAGGCGCTGGCAGCCGCAGTGAGAGCGCTGGCGACGAGCAACTTCGGCCGTACTCACCGCGAAGCCATCGCGGCCGACCATATCCTGGCCCGCTGCGTCGACGTCACTCAAGACGGCACCTCGGCGCACTGGCGCCTCGTTCCGTCCGGGATGCCCCTGCGGCCCCTGCCGGCAACCGACGAGCGTGGGTGCGTCGCGCTTGCAGAGTTAATGCCAAATGTCGCCAAGTGGTCTGCGGCGCGCAACCTAACGCTAGTCTGTGGCAAGGATGCACTGTTCTCGCCTGAAGTGCCAAGCTGGGACCCCAACGAGTTGAAGGAATTTCTGACAGGGCTCGAGCCCGAGTGCTTTGCAAGCGAAAGACACACGCGCTTCCTGACCAATTTCCTACTTGTCGCATGCTCTAAAGATGAACTGCGCGTAGCCGCGGCGGAGCTGGTCATCGACCGACTGAGGAAGGCAATCGCCTCGTCGCGAGCGCTTGCACCGCATGCGCGGATCGCTGAGGTTCTCACTGCCGTGGACTGCGCGGACATCGTACCGTTGCCACCCGCCGCCTCCGAGCGCTACGTGTTGCGCAGACTTGCGCAGGCGCAGAATGCGCCGCTTTGTCTCCACGCAGATTGGCTACCCGAGAGCGCAGGGCTAGCAGAGATCAGTTCTCGTAGAGCTGCGCCGTTGCTTGCTGCCCTGGAGCCACTATTGAGCGAGGATCGCAATGCCGACGCGGCGGGTACAGCGGCACTTGCGCTTGTAAAGCTGATGCGCAGGCATCTGCGTGAAGCGCTCAATGACCCCGATGTAGCAACGCTTTCAATACTGAGAGTCGGAGACGGCAGCGGTATTCCGAAGCTGATCAGTTTGCGCGACCTTAGCCAGTCTGCCGTTGAACGACGGCTCTTCAAGAGTAGTCCTAATGTCCAGAAGGCGCTTAGGGTCATGTCAGACGCGGTTCTGAACTCGGGAGCGTTGATCGTAGGCGGTGACGCCGCGCGTCTACTCGAAGAGATCGGGTCGCCGTTTTCATTTTCAGAAGGCACCAAAGAAAATTTTGCAGCACTGGTTTTGCGCACCGACGAGTACGGTGATGCAGAAGCACGCGCAAAGGCGATGGAAGTGATCGTCACGCAGTCTCACGACGCGCGGCGTGGTCTTCGGGTTCTTGCAGTTGGCGATCGACGAGCTGGAAACGAAAGCGCACGTATCTTCGCATTGCCGTACGCTGCAGGACGACTTGATGCACTTGCATTGAAACTGATCGAAGGATCAGAAACCGATTTCCTTATTCCCAGTGCAATCTTGGACGTTCTCAATCCCCCTCAACAGCGTTTTCTCGGCATCGAAACCATGGATGGGCCGAGCCTAGGAAAGCTGCTCAGTGCCAACATAGATGCCCTATCCCGAATGGATCTGGATGACGATATCGTCAACGCGCTCCTTGAATCAGACGTACCAGATGAAGACCTGTGCAGGCTGCCGATATTCCCTACCGAAGACGGATTGAATCTGCCGGCGAACAAGACATGGCGGTCATCAAGCAAATGGCGCGTTCCAGATTCGCTGGCGAGCGTTGTCCATATTTTGAAGCCAACCCGTACTCGTGAAGCGTCCGAGCGCTTGGAGCGCTTGGTGAGAAGTTGGTCACCAGAAGCGCAGATCGAGGCGGCGCTGGCACAATCGCGCCCGCATGAATTCGTCACGGAAATACTCAATGCACTTGAGCGCCTGACCGAGGCGGCTCCGTATCGCCTACAGGGGACGAAGTGGATTCCAGATAACCAAGGACGGGCCTGGACGCCAACTGACGTTCTTGATCTCCCAGATGAGATTTTGGACGCGGCGCGAGCCGTTCTTGGAAGTGGTGATTACGCTGCGTTCGTGCAGCTGTCAGACGTTCGCCGCGAGGTACGTGATCATCCAGGCTTTGAAAAACTGCGCCGCGAACACGTATTGCCTGACCAATCCAACTCTGTGGATGCCTTGCTCTTTATGATTGATGGCGCAGCACCGCGTGCTCGCCTCGGCGAACTCCAAGAACAAGAAGCGAAGGCGGTTGGACAGCTTGCCGAACTCGGGGCCGATCTGGCGCTGCCGGGTTGGCCTCTTCTTTCCGCCCTGATCCGGCACACTGGAAAAGACTCATCCGAACTCTCGAGTCATTTTGGCTTGGTCACCGAAAAGCACTTTTCCGAAGCGATTAGTCACGTCAACGCGCTCGCAAAACTAGCGGAAGAAGGGAAAAAGGCTGCGCGAACCCTCTATGACTCAGCATTTCGGACGATATGTAATTGGCGATCGGAAAAACTCCATGAAGCCATGGGCGGTATCCGTGTTCCTGTTCAATCAGGGGGGTGGCAAATTGGCAGTCAAGTAGCTGCACGAGTACAAGGCATTGCACCAGCACACCGACTGGATGAACGCTTGGACGAATACTGGCCGAAACCACGTATCGAGCTGGACGACCAAAGCCGACAAGGAGAAGAATCTGCGCCTGAGCGTCGGTCTTTGGGCGAACTGTCCAGGGAAGAAAAGCACTGTGCCAACTCGCTTGTCCCGCTGCTCAAACACGCACAGGCAGGAGTGCCGCCCCAGCTCTTGGCACTTCTTGTTGGTGTCGTAAGACGATCAGATCCGTTCAAGAATATAGTTTGCAAGGAACTTGGATTATCAGAGACGGTAATCGATCAGGTTTGGGGCCGCGTTGAGAAGGCACTTGAATCGGCATCAACGCTTAAGACGGTGCTAGTCAATGTCAACTACGTCGAGAGCCATGAGCGCGTCCGGCTGACGTCCCTTTCCAATAAGTTCGTAGAACTCCCCGTTGGCGGGCTTGAACCGCTTCTTGTTATCGGAAACCGGCATCGCAATACGACCGTTGTTCATCAAGGTGGCATCTACAACCACAAAACAATTGATATTGCCGAGCTTGAACAGCAGGTCGATGCAAAGCACGTGCTTCGGCTTCTCCACACGGTTCTGTCAGAGTGCATGGCGTATCGAAGCGAAGTAGTCGAAAAACTCACCCAACTCGCCAACGACTATAAGGAAATTGAGCAAACGACCGTCAGGGATGCTCAAGCGCGCTTGGAAGACCGCCTTCCGCAAATTCTGGCTGAACTGAAGCCCAAGCGCGGCACGGCTCTTCGAGAAGCTCTTGATGAATACGAGAAGAAGGAACAGCAGCTCAAGCCCGGTAGAGAGCGAGAACAAAAGCTTCCAGATTTCAAACGTGAGCTCTGGACCAAGATACAGTCCCCGGAAGAAAGTATTCAGCTGCTTTGTGCGGTACGCAAGCAGATCGAAGACTACGGGTATTCCCCAGATCGTGTTCTATTCGAGCTGTTCCAGAATGCCGATGACGCATCCGAACAGCACGAGCCTCCTGGTCGAGCACGCTTCAGACTCGAGGTTTCGGAGACCGAAGTTCGGGCGCTTCATTGGGGTCGTCTAATCAATCACCCCGGCCCCGATCCTGATAAGGGAGAGCGCGAGGGTTGGCTGCGTGACTTGTTCAACATGCTCCTTATGAATCTCTCGGAGAAACGGGAGGGCGTCACCGGACGCTTTGGACTGGGCTTCAAGAGCGTCCACTTGATTGCAAAAGAGGTTAGTATCGCGAGCGGTTTTGTCGCCTGTAAGGTTCAAGGCGGTATACTGCCCGAGGCATGGCAAGATGGACGTCGGCTCTCCTTAGACAAGGAAGACGACGGCCGCCGTGCGACTGCGATACAACTTTCCATCGATGAAGATCGTCAGGAATCCGCGTTCGCCGCTGTTGAAGCGTTTAGCGAAACGGCACGATGGCTGCCGGCGATGGCACGCTGCATTCGCAGTATCGAACTTGAAGGTGAGATATCTCGCGAATGGCACGCCGAGTATCGTCCACTCTCTGAGGACGTCGACATAGTCGAGCTATCAGGATCAGAACCAGGGCGGTCGCTTGCTTTGGAGTTAGGGGAGGACACGATGCTATTCTTGCCTCTTTCAAGCGACGGCCCGACGCCTGCGAAGGAAGAACTTCCCCGTCTTTGGCTGCTTGCACCTTTGGCAGAGACGCTCAAATCGGGTTGGCTGATGAACGGCCGTCAGTTCCAAGTTGATCCCGGCCGCGGATCGTTAAAGCGTGGTGATGGGGAACCCCAAGGCACTCTAGAGCGTCTGGGCATGGCGCTCGGCGAAAAGCTGATCGCACTGGCCGATTTGATCGAAAATGACTGGGCAAAATTCGCTGCTCAAACGGGCCTCTCTGATCATTCTCCGGAGACTGGGCCAGCCACATTCTGGACGCGGCTTGGTGAGCTATTTGCCCTTGATCTTGATGATCCGCTTGCGTCTCGCCTTCATGGTCCAGACCGAGGATATGGTCGTCTTATTGCAGAACGCCCGGTTTTCCCAACGCGCCTTCCTCGTCCATTCACAGCGCTACTGCGTGCGTCGGAAGCACGACATGCCATGCACGGTCTTTTGTCTGAGCCCTCATTACTGGCCGATCTACGGGACTGGGGCACACTGGACGAGCTCTCAGCGAGTTGCATTGGCCAGCGCGCAGCGGATCAGCTGCAGAAATTGGGTTTCTCTCGTCCTCCAACGATCACATTGCCGGTGATCGTGCGCGAGGAAATTGGAAGCGAAAAACGCATAGATCCGGTCCTTGCCGATCGACTCGGACGCGTACTCACGAAGGACCGCCTCGAAGCACTCGACGGTCGTGAGGAACGACATCTGCTAGAAGTGCTATCGAAGTCGCGCTTCAAAATGGCCGACGATACATGGCGGGAAGCCCGGTATTCGCCACGCAACGCTTCCGACGCGGATGAAGAAGAAACTCGCGTCCTTGGCTTTGCACCTGACGGAGCAGTCGCTAAAAATGAATATCGAGGTGACGCACTGTCTTTGTACCGCCTCGCTATGCGCCAAAGCGGGTTTCAGAGGACTTCGGAGACATTTGCCCATTGGGCGACGGCGATGTCGGATGAGGCGCAGACGAAAGCACTGCTAGATTACGTTCTTGATGGCCGACAAGGTACAGAGGTCGGCAAGAGACTCGCGAAAGTTCGTCCTAGTTGGCTTCCATTGAAAGTTGATGAATTGCGAACAAGCCATCTGGTTTCTGATATCGCCGAGGATGAACTGCCAAGGCTGCTCGGCCTTTTGTATCCGGACGAACAGCGCAAGCGTTGGGCATGGGATTTCGTTGCGGAACCATTCGGGTCTGAAACTGATGAAACGCAAGTCCATATTGATCCGTCAGAATTCCTGGAGGCCGTTCACTCTTGGTGGAAAAAGGAGCACAAAGAGGAAAGACAGCGTGCAAACAGTAGCGCCTATCCTGAGTTCTTTTCACCCGAGACGCTGAGAGATACCTCAGCAGAAGATAACCGCGAAGAGTGGTTCACCTTCTTTGCCCTCGGCATCTTCCGTACGATCGGCAGAACGTTCGATTCCCAACATCGAAGCTTTATTGCCGCAGCGCATCGCGATGGTTGGTGGAAAGAAATGGCTTCGGCCCAACTCCCAAGCGATCCCCAACCTTGGGTGCGACAGCTAGAAGATATGGCCCATGCCAATGCATGGAAGATCGATTTTCCACAATGGCGGCGCTCGCTCTCTGATTTGTACGTATTGGCACGATGGCTACCAGACTACGTCGATGCGTTCAAAACATTGCCAGGCGTCATCCGTCAGGGTGGTCATGTTGCTCTTTCAGAAGCCTGGCGACTTAGCAGTTCTCCGATCTGGCAAAGGCGGGGTCTTGAAGGCGCGCCACTAAGCCAGAGCCTGGGCCTTGGGGCCAACTGGATGATTCGAGAAGCAGTGCGTCATTGCATCTGGACTGACGAAAATGCCATCGCAATGCATCCCTACGGCTGGGCAAGCACCGCAAGAGTAAGACGACTCTTTAACCAATATCTTGATGAGTCCATTGGGGAGAATGGACAGATGGACTTATCGCCAAGAATCTACGCACTCATTCAAGAGCACCTTGGCGATGAGGCGGGTTTCTTTGGTGACCTCGACCTCCCGCTACAGATCTTAGCTGATGAACGGCGCAGCGATAAATTGCAGAAAATTCTGTCGGACTTGGGCAATGCGAATGCCTTTTCGGAAGATTATCTCGATGACGAGGAGGCATATGGATGACAACTTTTGAAGTCGATCAATTTGTGCGGCACACCACGCACGGTGAAGGCCGAGTGGTCAGCGACCTGGGTGATACGGTTGTTGTTCGCTTCGGTGCAGTCATCCAGCAGGTCGAAGCGAACGAGCTCCATTACCTTCGATCCCTTGAGAATGCGCTTCAAGAGAGCCAACTTGATGATCCACTTGCGACGTTGGCACGTGCCCAAGCGCTTGCTGTTCAGTCCATCAACGATCAATGGGGCGTGTTTTCGCGATCACGTGTTCAGCTCCTTCCGCACCAATTGTGGGTCTGCCGTCAGGTTACGAGAACTTGGCCGACACGATGGTTGGTTGCGGACGACGTCGGCCTTGGCAAGACTATAGAATCTGGGCTCATCCTCGAGCCCTTGCTGACATCAGGGCGTGTACGCCGCGTATTGGTACTGACGCCAGCAAGACTAGCTCCGCAGTGGCGCGCAAGGCTCAAAACAATGTTTGACATCCGCCTTCAGGAATATTCAGCGGATTTGGACCGTGGACGCGTCAGTTTCTGGGAGACGGCGCAACAGGTCGTCGCATCCTTTCATACGCTGCGTATGAAGAAGGCAAGGGATAGGCTTCTGACTGCGGAGCCATGGGACTTAGTCATTGTGGATGAGGCCCACCACTTCCAAGCCCAGGAACGCACCAATACGCTGACCTACTCCTTGCTCGAAGAGCTGGAGAATGCCGGAAAGATCGGCTCTTTGGTGCTGTTTACCGGAACACCGCATCGGGGCAAGGACTATGGGTTCTTGGCGTTGATGCAACTTGTACGCCCGGACCTTTTTGATCCAGAAAAGGATATTGCAGAGCAACTTCCCGATCTGCACAAAGCCATGATCAGAAATAACAAGGCGCAAGCGACTGACCTACAGGGCAAGAAGCTATTCAAGCCTGTTTCCACTGAATCAGTCGACTACGCCTACTCGACTGCTGAAGCTGAATTCTACGAAACGATGAGTGAATTCATTCTTGATGGCCGCGCCTATGCACTAAACCTGACAGGGCGCCAGCAGACCGCAAGAATGCTTCTTCTGATCGCCCTACAGAAGCTTGCGGCGTCGTCGATTGCAGCAATAAGCAGTGCGCTGAGGCGTCGTCGTACAACACTGTCCAAGCGCGTAACGGACGTTTCATTGAAGGATGAGGATGAGCCGGAAACGCTCGATGAGGTGGCTGAGGCCGAAGAAAGCCGACCTGATCAGATCGCACTAATGCTCATGCAGGATGAGATCGAACGCTTGGATGAAATCCTGGAGCTTGCTGACAAAGTCGAAAGCGAAACAAAGGTCACCAAACTCGTCGATCTGATAGAAACCCGCCTCGCGCCAGAAGAGCCAGTCCTCTTTTTCACGGAGTACAAAGCCACGCAGGCGCTAGTACACAAAACTCTTGAAGAGAAATTTGGGAAAGGCTGCGTAGGTTTTATCAACGGGGACGAGCGCCTTGTGGTTTCTGGCCCGAACGACCAAGAGACGATCTTACAATACCCTCGAGATAAGGCCGCTGAAGATTTCAACGGCGGCCGGACCCGTTTCCTCATTTCCACAGAAGCAGGTGGTGAAGGTATCGACCTTCAGGATCGCTGCGCGACTTTGGTACATGTCGACCTTCCCTGGAATCCAATGAGACTGCACCAAAGGGTCGGACGATTGAATCGTTATGGGCAGAAACGAGCAGTGCAAGTTTACCTAATGCGAAATCCGGAGACGGTAGAAGCCAGGATATGGGCGCTACTCGAGGAAAAACTCGGACGCATCCAAGCGGCGCTATCGGCTTCCATGGAGGAAGCTGAAGATATTTCACAATTAGTGATCGGAATGACGGGTGGCCATTTCTTTGATGAGCTATTTTCGGAAGGTTCAACGCACCAAACTGACCGTCTTTCCGAATGGTTTGACTCAAGGACAATGCAGTTTGGAGGAGAAGATGCTGTCGACGCAGTCCGAACGATTGTCGGAAATGTAGCACGATATGATTTCCAATCTGCAGGAGGGGATATTCCAAAACTCGATCTTCCTGCCCTAGAGCCCTTCTTCCGAAATGCAATGCACCTCAACAGTAGACGGGTAACAAAACGCGATGACGGGCTTTCGGTAGCAACACCGGAAAAGTGGCGCGGCTCAGTAGACCTTCGCGACAGGTATGACGACCTTGTGTTTGACAGGTCGCTTCCGGCCGATCAGGCAATGATTAAATTGCTAGGCGTAGGACACCCCTTAATCGATAGAGCAATTGCCACGTGCCGTGAACAAGAGGCATTCCTCGCGCGCGTGGAAGGTTTGGATAAACCAATGGTGATCGCTATGGCTGAGGATGAAATAACTGGGACTGGCGCAACGGTTCACAGGATCATCCTCGGCATTAAACTAACAGCGGACGGGAGCCTTGCTTCACTGAGAGACTGGGAGGCATTACAGATCCTAAACGGCGTCCGCCCGACGGACGAGCCTTCAGTAGGCCTTTCTACAAAAGAGGCGACGGCGTTGCAGGGCATCACAAGCAGTCTTGGCTCAGTGGTATCCGGCTTGGCACTGCCATTCAGGCGCACCAAGGTTACACCTTTGCTAGCATTGGTAGGTGCTACCTAGTGTTCGTTATAGGCCAACGGAAAGTGTTCGTGATCGCGATGCAAAACTTCGCACGTGGCGCAGGTCGTCAAAAACTCATTCAAAGGTGCAGCACGAACAAAGCTTCCAATCTGATGCGGATAACCTTTCCGATTTAGCGGAGAAAAGCTTTCGTGGGGGCGCGCGGACAATATCTCGGAAATGTTTGCCAGTGTGCCGGGCAGTCACATGGCATGCAAACTAACTCAGGGATGGCCGACGGCCATTTTGGGACGGTTGAATGTCAGCAGGTACGCGTGAGACGTATGCGAATGCACGCGATTGTGGATGAATGTTGTTTTTCAGGAGCGGTGTTGACGTGGCGTTGATGTAAAACGCAAAAGAGCTAAGCGGAAAACTGGGTGACGGGGTTTGAGAGGGTGGCGTATCGTGGCGGGTGCTGAAGCCTGCCAGAACTTCCAAGAGGAACGATACGCCATGGAGAAGACTACAGACATCATCGCCCTTCGTCAGCCGGAAACTGTCGATGATCCGCTGACTGAGATTGCCCGGGATGGGGCGCGCCGCATGCTGGCTGCCGCGCTGCGGGCAGAGGCCGACGCCTTCGTTGCAGAGTATGCAGAAGACCTCCTGCCGGACGGCCGCCAGCGCGTTGTGCGACAGCTCGAACAGCACGGCGCCGATCAGTCGGATGATTGAGGCCTCGTTTGGGAAGATCCCCACGACGTCTGCGCGGCGCTTGACCTCTTTGTTGAGGCGCTCGATGGTAAGCGTTCGCTGGACAACACTGACGGCTTAGCTTGACGGCTTGAAGTTCCACGGTAGCAAGTCTTCGATATGGTTTTGCGGGTGGCCATTGGCGATCGCTGTGAGGGTTGCCTTGAGATAGGCGAAGGGCTCGACGCCGTTGATTTTGCAGGTTTCGATGAGCGAGGCAATGCGGCCCCAAGCGATGCCGCCCTCGTCGTGACCCGCGAAGAGTGAGTTCTTGCGGTTCAAAGCGATCGGTCGGATCATGTTTTCGACGCGGTTGTTGTCGATCTCGACGCGACCATCAGCCAAGAAGGTCTGCAGCCCGTCCCAGTGATTGTGGATGTAAGTCAGCTTTTCGCCCAAGCGGGATTTGGCAGAGACCTTGCGTCGCTCAGCCTGCAGCCAATCACCGAAGGCCGCGACCAGTGGAGCGCTGTGGGTCTGGCGGGCAGACAATCGCTGGCCGGGGGAGATGCCACGAATGTCAGCTTCTACGGCATAGATCCCGGCGATGCGGCGCAGGCCTTCGGCGGCGATCTCTGATCTATCGCGGTCAAAGACTTCGTTCAGTTTGCGCCGGGCATGGGCCCAGCAATGGGCCACGCGAATGGGATTGCCGCCCTTGCGGGTAGGCTTGGTCAGCCGGTTGTAGCCCTGGTATCCGTCGATCTGAAGGATGCCATCAAAGCCTGTCAGGAATGTTTCGGCATTCTGGCCCGCGCGCCCGGGGGCATAGAAGTAGACCACGCCTGGCGGGTCCTCACCGCCCCATGGTCGGTCATCGCGGGCCAGTGCCCAGAGATACCCGGTTTTGGTTTTGCCGCGCCCTGGGTCCAGCACCGGGGCCGTGGTTTCATCCATGAACAGCTTGCTGGATCGCTTCAGATGGTCGGTCAGCCGGTCGACGACGGGCTTGAGATGGAACGCCGCCTTACCCACCCAATCGGCCAGCACAGCGCGGTGCAGATCAAGACCCGCCCGCGCCAGAATCTGGCTTTGGCGGTATAGTGGCAGGTGGTCGGCATATTTGCTGACCAGCACATGGGCGATGGTCGCCTCGGTCGGCAGGCCGCCCATGATCAGATGCGATGGTGCGGGGGCTTGGGTCACGCCGTCGGTGCAGGTCCGGCAGGCGTATTTCGGGCGCACGGTGACGATGACGCGCAACTGCGCTGGCACGATATCCAGCCGCTCGCTGCGGTCTTCACCGATCTTGTGCATGACGCCACAGCCACAAGGGCAAATCAGGCTCTCGGGTTCGATGACCTCTTCGATGCGGGGCAATGCTGTCGGCAGATTGCCGATGGTGCGCTTCGGCGCAGGCTTGGTTGTCGTCTTGTCACCTGACCTGTCAGCCAGATGTTCCTTCTGCACCTCGACCTCTGCCAGTGCGATGGACAGATCCTCGAACGCCAGCTGTCGCTCATCCTCGGTCAGCTTTTCCGACCGCTTCCCATGCAGGGCATGGTTCAACTCGGCGATCAGGTGCTCTTGCCGTTGGGTTATTTCTGTGAGCGCCGCTACCTTTTCCATCAACGCCAGAACCGCCGCGCGTTGCGCAGCCGGGATAGCGGAAAGATCAAGTTGCGGGGCAGTTTGCATAGGCCATAGCTACCCAGATGCCCCAGTAAAATCACGCAAAAACATATGGTTGATTCACTCTGCCGCAGCAGGGGGGCGCGCCTCTAAGGCTTTAACCTTACGCCAGTCCAGCCCGGCAAACAGCGCCTCGAACTGGGCATGGTTCAACGCCATCACCCCGTCCTTGATCGCAGGCCAGGTGAAGGTTGCCTCCTCCAGTCGCTTGTAAGCCATCACCAGACCGGTGCCGTCCCAGTAAAGAAGCTTCAGCCGATCGGCACGGCGCGATCGGAACACAAACACCGTGCCGGTGAACGGATCCTTGCGCAGCACAGATGACACGATTGCCGCCAGACCATCATGACCTTTCCTGAAGTCCAC
Organism: Roseobacter sp. AzwK-3b; assembly: GCF_000170875.1. Lineage (NCBI taxonomy): Bacteria > Pseudomonadati > Pseudomonadota > Alphaproteobacteria > Rhodobacterales > Roseobacteraceae > Roseobacter > Roseobacter sp. AzwK-3b. Next base: position 10,699 of record NZ_ABCR01000007.1, on the reverse strand, counting down.
TGGCTGCGTCGAGACCAGAACCCGCACGCGGTTTGACGGGAACATCATGGCCGCGCCCCGATTGCCCGCACGATCTCGGCAATCCGGTCAGAACTGGTGGTGCCATCGACCCGGATTGTCACACGACCTATCGCAATCTCGATGGGTTTACAGGACAACCCGTCAGGCTTTGTGGGCTGCCCGGCGACAGCCGGCACATCCGCACCGCCGCCACCATCCGACACGACGATCGGTGCAAAACAGAAGCTGTCATCTTCAACCACAGGCAAAACCAACCGGCCATCACGTGCCCGACTACGCCATTCCGATAAATGGTTCGCCCGAAGACCATACCGCGCCGCAACTGCATTCACGCTCACACCTGGCTGCAAACTCTCAGCAACGATCCGAGCCTTTATCTCATCCGGCCAGCGTCGCTGTCCGTTGGTCCTTATGTCCACCCCGTAATCCCGGAGAAACTCCAACGTAGTCGCCATCGCGAAACTCCTGCACCGATCTCCATCGGACATGGCATCGCAGGTCAGACAAGCGGGTAAAAGGTGAGGGCCAGCGACCGCTTACGCTCGATGGGGTTGGTTGAATGCAGCTTGGTGCGGTGCTGGCGGGGGAAGGCCATGTAGGCCAAGACATCGTGCTCGCTTTCGTCCATGAGTTCGGCCAGCTTGGGCCAGCGCGAGCGGAGCTGATCGGCGACACGCCGCCATGTCTCGCCCGCCTGTTTTCGGTCGGGCTGGTCGAAGGCCTGCCGGATCGCGGCGGCGACCACCGTATGCTGGCCACGAGAGATGGGCGAGCGCATTGCGCATCCAGTGCACCCGGCAACGTTGCCATGTGGCGTCAAACACGCGCTCTATCGCTGCTCTGAGGCCACTGTGGGCGTCCGAGATCACCAGCTTGGTGCCGTCGAGCCCGCGAGCTTTCAATCCGCGCAGGAACTCCATCCAGAAGGTCTCGGCCTCTGATGGGCCAAGCCCCAGGCCGATGATTTCACGCCGCCCGTCTGTGTTGGCGGCAACGGCGATTATGGCAGCGACACTGACGATCCTTCCGCCCCGGCGCACTTTGAGATAGGTCGCGTCGAGCCAGACATAGGGCCATTCGCCGGTCAGGGGCCGTTCGAGGAACTCGTTCACCCTTTCGTCGATATCCTTGCACAGCTTAGACACCGTGCTTTTCGAGATGCCACTCAGCCCCATCGCCTGTGCCAGTTCATCGACCCGGCGGGTGGACACACCGCCGATCCATGCCTCCTGAATGACGGCAACGAGGGCCTTCTCCGAGGTCTTGCGCGGCTCGAGAAAGCCGGGGAAATAACTGCCCTGCCGCAGCTTCGGTACCTTCAGGTTCAGTGCGGGGCAATTATCGGTCTGGTGCCCTCTGATGGCGAGATTGGCTGACATTCTGGTCCTGGATCAGGCGGCCATGCCGTTTGGTTTCGGTAATCACGTCCCCGAATGTCGTCAGCCCCTTCCCCTCAAGTAGCGGGATCAGTCTAACCAAAGCTTCTGCCGTCGCCTGCGCATCGCCAAAGGCGGTGTGGCGCAGATTGTCGGGTATGGTAATCGCCAGACGGTCGCAAAGCGCATCAAGAGAATGCTGTTCCGTGGTGCCGAATACCACCGCCGACAAAAGCACCGTATCCAGAACGGGATGGGTCCATTCGACCCCCATCCTGTCGGCAAAGCGGTGCAGGAAGGCCAGATCGAACGGCGCGTTATGGGCCACCAAAACCGCGTCACGGGCAAAATGATGAAAGTTGCGCCCGACGGTGACAAAATCCGAAGCTCCGCGGACATGGCCATCCGTAACACGGTGAATCTCGGTCGAGGCCGGCGGGATCGGTCGGCCGGGGTTCACGTAAGTATCGAGCGTCTCACCGGGAACGACGCGCCCGTTGAGAACACGGACTGCTCCCAGTTGCACAACGTCGTCCGTCTGCGCCGACAGGCCCGTCGTTTCGGTATCGAAGGCCACAAAACAAAGAGAACTTAGCGGCGCGTCGTCAATGGCGGTCGTCCGGATAACGTTCAAAAGGCCGAAATCATAAACAAGAGGGCGCGCAGCCAGCCGGTCCACGCTAGCTGTTTTTGCGTCCAAGATAAGCATGTAAGCCCCGGCATCGAGGGGCTTAAACCTGACTTCGACGACCCGCCGGCCCGAGACATCCGCAAGCGTTGCGGTGCATTCAGACTTGGTCTTGTCCAGCCTGGCCTGGGCCGCGGCGAGACTGTCGGCGTCAAAGTAATCCGCAAGCGGCGCCTTCAGTCGTGGCGGCGCGATCTGCGACAGAAATTCGGCGGCCTGGGAATCGTAGAGCACGATCTCATGGGCCGGGTTGACCAAGATCGTCGCCAGCGGAATTTCCGTCAGAAGGGCCGTCAGGCGCGCGGTTTCCTCGCGTAGCCGTTCGGTCTCGCGGGCAACCTGTCCCGCTCTGTCCATGACATTCGCGCTCAGTGTCGATGACACCGCCTTGGCGGCCGGGGCCAGATCCCCGAGGTACTTGGCACTGTCGGTCTCGACCGCCTTGTCGACACCGGAATGCGCCCGTAGTCGCATCTCGGTGGCCAGTTTCCCGATCGGCTTGGCGACATTTTCATCGAACAACAGCCAGATGGCCGCGATCACCCCGGTGTTGAGAAAGACAAATATGACGAACGCCGTGATGAACGGTGCGGCGGGCAGATCGCTCTCGGCCCGCGACCACCCGAACCACAGCGCGCCCCCCGCCAGCCCCATCGCTCCCACCGCCAGGAGGCAGAAAAACAGGAAAATGCGGATGCGCAGGCTGAGGCGGGTGAACATGTCAGGTCTCGCAGACAAGTCTCAGGATCGGGTCATCAGGCGGCATCGCCCGCCAGTCAGCATCGGCCACCGCCCCATCCTCGGTAAAGGACGCCCCGTCGATCAGAAGCGCCGATCTCCCCGCCTTGCAGTCATAGAGCACTGGCGCCTTGTTCACCGGTGACCAGCGCCCGAAGAAATAGAGATCCGTCATCCTTTGATCGGGCAGGCTATCGTTACGGCGCATGCTTGCAGTATCAACCGCGACGAACCGTTTCGTGTAGGGCCACAGATGTGTCCACGGCCGCGGCCATCCCTTTTCTTCGACGGTCATCGCTATCTCGACCCCCTCGGGTAGGTTTTTGACCGTTCTGTCGAACCAAGTGTATTCGTTAGAGATGGTCAGCGCGATCATCCCAACCCCGGCCGCGACCGGCGTCAGCCAACGCGGCAGAACCCGGCCGCTGGCGATATTGACCAGCATCATCAGCCCTGCGGCCGCGACACCGGCAAAAATGGTGGCGATCAATTCCAAGAACATGGCTCTACCCTAACGCGCCTTTCCCGGATGACACAGAAGATTGCATCGTCTTGACCACGACAAACGCATCCCTGAGATGACTGCGCTCGAAATCGGAAAGTTCCGACGGATCAAGGAAATTGTCGGGTTTGTGGCCGGCCTTGATTTGTTTCGCCTGATGTTCGAGACGCAACGTCGCGATCAGGTCATAGGCATCCAGCAGGTCCGCACCCCCTGATTTCGATAGCAGACCCGCCTTTTGTGCGGCCTCCAGCCGGGCGCGGGTGTTGACCGGTTTGAGACGGCCCTGAAGCGCATAGATGCGGCCCAGGTCGACGATGGGCAAGACGCCGTTATGCTTGAGGTCGAGATGGTTGCGATGCTCGCCCGATCGGATCGTCGCCAGCCCCCGCAATAGGCCGAGCGGCGGCATATGCTTGATCGAGTTGGAAATCATATGCGCCGTGAAGATCGAATTCTTCGACGCCTTGGCAAGCGTATCGGTCAGCAGGTCTTCGTACAGGCCATGCTCGCCGCCAATGGGACGCAGATCAAACATGACCGACGCCAGCATCTGCGCCTCGGGGTTCGGCTTCGCGATCCAGCCGTCGAAATAGCTGCGCCAGACATGCAGCGGCTGACACCAGCGCGGATTGGTCGCCATCATGTCGCCTGGGCAATAGAAATAGCCGCATGCATCCAGACCATCACTGACAAACGTGGCGAGGCGATTGAAATAAGCTATGTCCGCCTCGCTCGCGTCATCGGACAGTATCAGGCAATTGTCCTGATCTGAAACACCGGTCTGTTCCTGCCGCCCTTGTGAGCCACAGGCCAGCCACAGGTAGGGCACCGGCGCAGGGCCAAGACTGTCCTCGGCGAGGGCCAGCAAACGACGTGTCACAGTATCGGCAATATCGGTTATCAGCCGGGTGATCACATCTTGACGGTTGCCCGAACCGACAAGCTGCGCCAGAAGCTGCGGGATCTCGGCGGTCACGCGCGCCATCGCTGCCGCATCCTTGGCTTGCGAAATGCGTCCGACCAGAACACCGGACGACAACGCCTGAACACGGGTCAGGTCAGTTTGCGTGACGATCCCGACGAGAGCCTTGCCCTCCACGATGGGCACATGGCCGATGCCGCGCTCCATCATCAGGTGCAGCACATCTGTGCCGAGGGCGTCTGGGCCAAGCGTCAGTGGGGACGCAGTCATGATCGTGGACACGGGCGCGCCGGTATCAGCATTCTGCGCCACGACCTTGCCGTTCATGTCGCGCACTGTCAGGATGCCCTGCATGCCGGCCTCATCCACGATGCAAATGGACGAGATCCGTTTGTCATGCATCCGCGCGGCCGCCTCCCGGATCGCCGTCTCCGGTGCGCAGGTCAGCGGATTGCGGGTCATCAACTCTTCGACGCGCAGCGTTGTCAGGTCCTTGCGGTCGGCCCGCGCCGGACGGCGGCGGTCAAAGAACCGCGCGACCTTGGGTGAGGCATTCATCAACTCGAACAAGACAGCTGACGGCATTCGGATAAGGGTGGCATCCGATATCGCGGTCGCGGTTCGGCTGGCGGCATCTTCACGCAACAGGGCGCGCTCGCCAAAGGAGTTTCGCGGGCCCAGAAGGGACAGCTGAACGCCGGCATCATCCGTGATCTCGATTTCGCCCGAAACGACGATGAAAAGGCTGTCCACCACTTCCCCAGTGTTGAACACCGTCTGCCCGCCCGAATACGCGGTCTCGACACATTGCGCAGCCAACGCATCAAGCGCCGGACGTTCAAGACTGTCATAGGGATGAACGGAAGCGAGGAACTGTACCAGCGGCGCTGACAAAGTCATGGCGGGACCCCATTTGTAGACTGTCCTGCCCACTGTGACGTGGACAGGACAAGAATTTTATACGCGGGGCAGTGACGCAAGCGCGCGCCCTGACCCAAGCGGCTTCAGTGTCCGTCCACCGCAGCGCCAGCACCGCGCGGGATACGCACGCTCTGCACGAGATCCTTGATCTCCTGCGGGGTTTCCTTGGTCATGCCCGAGACCACGTAGGCTACGGTGAAGTTCACCAAGGCACCGATCGCACCAAAGGAGGTGGATTTGATCGGTCCCAGCAGCGGGTCGGCATCCGTGAACGTGTTGGTGTCCGGGATAAAGAACCAACCCTTGTGCAAGAAGATATAGACCAGCGTGACAACAAGACCGGCCAGCATACCCGCAACCGCTCCAACGTTGTTGATGCGAGTCGAGAAAATCCCCATCATTAGCGCCGGGAAGATCGAGGCCGCCGCCAAGCCAAAGGCCAATGCCACGGTCTGCGCCGCAAAGCCAGGCGGATTGAGGCCAAGCAGAACGGCCACAACTATCGCCGCTGCCATCGAAATTCGCGCTGCCATAAGCTCGGATTTTTCCGACATGTTTGGGGTCAGCTGCCCCTTGAGCAGGTCATGGCTGACCGCCGAGGAAATCGCCAGCAACAGACCAGCCGCCGTGGACAAGGCCGCGGCAAGGCCGCCCGCCGCCACCAAACCGATCACCCAGCCAGGCAGGCTGGCAATCTCGGGGTTGGCCAGAACAAGGATGTCACGGTTGAAGTTGGTAAGCTCGTTGCCTTCCCACCCGTTCGCTTTGGCCTTGGCCTGAAGATCGGCATTGGCATCGTTATAATACTGGATCATGCCGTCGCCGTTCTTGTCTTCCCAGCCCAGAAGACCTGTTTTTTCCCAGGTCGCCATCCAGGCATACTCGGGATCGCTCTCAATCTGCTCGACACTTACGGCGGCGCCGTCGGTGCCGTTGGGCCACATCAGTTCCGAGATGTTGAGCCGTGCCATAGCCCCCACGGCAGGCGCCGTCAGGTAGAGCAGCGCGATGAAGACCAGCGTCCAGCCGGCGGACCAGCGGGCGTCGGACACCTTGGGCACGGTAAAGAAGCGCATGATGACATGCGGCAGGCCCGCGGTCCCGATCATCAGCGAAAGGGTAAAGAGCACCATGTTGATGGTCGAGCCATGCGCGGCGGTATATTCCTTGAAGCCAAGGTCCGTCACGATCTGGTCCAGCTTGGCCAGAAGCGGTTCGCCCGAGGCGCTGTGTTCTCCGAAAAGTCCCAGGGCCGGGATCGGATTGCCGGTCAACTGCAATGAGATGAAGACTGCTGGGATCGTGTAGGCAGTGATCAGGACGCAATACTGCGCGACCTGCGTATACGTCACGCCCTTCATCCCGCCGAACACGGCATAGGCAAACACCACGCAGGCCCCGATCAGCAGACCCCAGAAGGCGTCGATCTCGAGGAACCGGCCAAAGGCGATGCCCACGCCCTGCATCTGGCCGATCACATAGGTGATCGAAGCCACCAGAAGGCAGATCACCGCCACCATGCGTGCGGTCTTGGAATAGAAACGATCACCGATAAACTCCGACACCGTGAACTTGCCGAACTTGCGCAGGTAAGGCGCCAGCAGCAGGGCCAGAAGTACGTATCCACCAGTCCAGCCCATAAGGAAGGACGAGTTATCATAGCCGGTGAAGGCAATCAGGCCCGCCATGGAGATGAACGAGGCGGCCGACATCCAGTCAGCCGCGGTGGCCATCCCGTTAGTAACGGGGTGCACCCCACGCCCGGCGGCGTAGAATTCCGATGTCGAGCCCGCGCGGGCCCAGATCGCGATGCCGATATAAAGCGCGAAGGACGCGCCCACGAACAGCAGGTTGAGTGTAAACTGATCCATTTTCCTATTCCTCGTCCACGCCGTGTTCACGGTCGAGTCTGTTCATCCGCCATGCGTAAAAGAAGATCAGCACCAGAAAGACGACGATTGATCCCTGCTGGGCGAACCAGAAACCAAGATCGGTCCCACCGATCTCCACACCCGACAACGCTGGGCGCAGGATGATCCCGAACCCGAATGAGACCAGCGCCCAGATGACGAGGCTGATCAGGATGAGACGCACATTGGCTTGCCAATACGCGTTGTTGGTGTCGGTCTCTTGAGACATGGAAAAGTCCCTCCTCCTTTATTCATGGCTGTGCCGCACCGCGCGGCCGGGCCGTTTTTTTCGTCATGCCGTCGTTTTTGACACAACGCTGTCCAGTGCGGCGGCGATCTCGTCGATGGCCCCCATCGCGGGTATGCGGGATAGCGCCCCCTTGCCCTGGTAGTGATCGATCAGTGGCGCGGTCTGCGCATGGTATGCCGCAAGACGCTGAGCCACGGTTGCGGCGTTGTCGTCGGCCCGGCGTTTCATATCCGTGCCGCCGCAGGCGTCGCAGATGCCCGGCTTGTCCGTCGGTTTGAAACTGTCGTGATACCCCTCGCCGCAGCCGCCGCAGGTGAACCGGCCCGAGATACGCGTCACCATGGACGCGTCGTCGACCTCCAAGCTGATTGCTGCGTTTATTTTTTGCCCGGTTTCCACCAAAAGCGTATCGAGCGCCTCGGCCTGAACCGTGGTGCGCGGAAAACCGTCGAGGATCACGCCGCGGGCGCAATCGGCCTCGGCAAGGCGGTCGCGCAGGATCGCGATGACGATCTCGTCGCTGACCAGATCACCCGCCTCCATCACGGCTTTGGCGGCCTTGCCCGCTTCAGTGCCCGCGGCAACGGCAGAGCGCAACAGATCGCCGGTGGAAAGCTGCACGAGGCCGTGCTTTTCTTCCAGAAGACGGGCCTGCGTGCCCTTGCCTGCGCCTGGCGGGCCAAGCAGGATCAGGACTGGTGCCGAATTTGGTGTCGATGTTCCGTCCATGATTAAGCCCTCCGGTTCATGCGATTTTCAATCAGGTCGTCGACCACCGACGGATCGGCCAGAGTCGAGGTGTCACCAAGACTGCCGAAATCGTCCTCAGCGATCTTGCGCAGGATGCGGCGCATGATTTTACCTGAGCGCGTCTTGGGCAGGCCGGGGGCCCACTGTATCAGGTCCGGTTTGGCGATCGGGCCGATCTCAGTCCTGACCCAGACCTCAAGCTCTTTGCGCAGCTCATCGGACGGGGTCTGTCCACCCATCAGAGTGACATAGGCGTAGATACCCTGTCCCTTGACGTCATGCGGGTAGCCGACGACGGCGGCCTCGGCGACCTTGGCATGTGCGACCAGTGCGCTTTCCACCTCGGCGGTGCCCATGCGGTGGCCCGAAACGTTGATCACGTCATCTACCCGGCCGGTAATCCAGTAGTCGCCATCCGCGTCCCGGCGACAACCGTCCCCGGAAAAATAGTAGCCCTTGTAGTCGCTGAAATACGTCTTCTCGAAACGCGCGTGGTCACCCCAGACGGTGCGCATCTGGCCGGGCCAACTGTCTTGCATGCACAAGACGCCCTCGACGCCGTTACCTTCGATTTCGATGCCCGTCTGCGGATCGAGAACCACGGGTTGCACCCCGAAGAAGGGCTGTTGCGCCGCGCCGGGTTTCAGCACTGTGGCGCCAGGCAGCGGGGTGAGCATGTGACCGCCCGTTTCGGTCTGCCAGAACGTATCAACGATCGGACACTGACCCTTGCCCACAACGTCATTGTACCAGGTCCATGCCTCGGGATTGATTGGCTCGCCCACGGAGCCGAGTATACGCAGGCTGGACAGGTCGTGTTTTTCAACCCAGTTATTGCCCGCCCCCATCAACGCGCGGATGGCGGTGGGCGCGGTGTAAAACTGGTTGACCTTGTGCTTCGCGCACACCTCCCAGAAGCGGCCGGCATCGGGATAGGTCGGCACGCCTTCGAACATGATGGTCGTGGCGCCATTGGCCAACGGGCCATAGACGATATAGCTGTGGCCGGTGACCCAGCCCACATCGGCGGTACACCAGAAGATGTCCCCGTCGTGGTAATCGAAGGTGTATTGATGCGTCATCGCCGCATAGACCAGATAGCCGCCTGACGTATGCACCACGCCCTTGGGCTGTCCGGTACTGCCACTTGTATAAAGTATGAACAGCGGATCCTCGGCGCCCATTTCCGCCGGCGCGCAGTAATCCGAGGCCTCCAGCATCATTTCGCCGTAATCGAAATCGCGGTCGGTCCATGTGGTTTGCCCGCCCGTGCGCTTCACGACGAGGCATTTGACGCTGTCCTTGCAATGCAAAAGGGCCGCATCGGTATTGGATTTCAGCGGCGTCTCGCGCCCGCCCCGCGGCGCATAATCCGCGGTGATCACCAGCTTGGCGTCACACCCGTTGATCCGCGCGCCGAGCGCGTCGGGCGAGAAGCCCGCGAAGACGATCGAGTGGATGGCACCGATGCGCGCGCAGGCCAACATGGCATAGGCGGCCTCGGGGATCATAGGCAGGTAGAGCACAACGCGGTCGCCCTTACGAACGCCAAGCTCCTCTAGGACATTTGCCATCTTGCATACCGCACGGTGCAACTCTCGGTAGGTGATGTGCTTGGCCTGGTGCGTTGCGGGATCATCGGGCTCCCATATGATCGCGGTCTGGTCCCCGCGCGTCTCAAGATGGCGGTCGATGCAGTTGGCGCTGACATTCAGCGTTCCATCCTCGAACCAACGGATATCGATATTTCCGGGTTCGAAGGATGTGTTTTTGACCTTGGAAAAGGGTTTGATCCAGTCGATCCGCTGCCCTTCACTTGCCCAAAAACCCTCAGGATCAGAGACCGAGGTGGCGTACATCTGCGCGTATCCCTGTGCATCGATATGCGCACGCGCGACTGTCTCTTCGGACGGCGAAAAGCTGATCATACCTGACTGAGGCTGCATTTCCATAGGTCTCCTCCTCCTTGGTCGCGCCTGCGGACTGGCAGATAGGCAGTCCCGTGGGCGGTCGCGCCAGTTATAAGGAGTTCAGTAAAATTTTATAATTACCCGCTGAGAACATTGAGTTTTATTTGTAAAATACTTCCACAAAAATTTAACAAAACAGGCAATTTTTTTACAAACGCAAATTTCCCTTTGTTTCCGGTCATCTATGCCGTGCTTAGATTTACCATCTGTATACTTTAGTATACTATTTTGCTCGACATCAGGCGCGCCCAGATATGCGACATAATGTCTCCCTCTCTTGAGGGCTGGAAACCGGTGCGGGAATCACGCCGTACACCGGCGGCTTGATACGACGACCACCACATGCGAACGCCGCCCCCTTTTTCCCACCGTACACCTCAGCGATGACAACGGTGAAAAAGGCGCGTGGTGCCTATGCCGCCGTATTGCACAGCGACATACCCTGATTGATCGATGGCTCGCTTATCTCCACCGGCGACTGCAGCGAGGCGCTGGCGGCGCTTCTGGGGCCGGATGCCGAGGGGCTGTCGTCTTCGACGATCACGCGCCTGAAGGCGACCTGGTGGGAAGAGTACGAGGTTTGGCGCAAGCGTGATCTGAAGAGCAAGCGCTATGTATACATCTTACACAGCCCAACGGCCCGCGGGC